>NZ_JAOPXI010000150.1 GCF_025965215.1 Marmoricola sp. | reverse complement strand
GATCTTCCTGAAGGTCGACGCGCAGGGCTTCGAGCGTGAGGTTCTCGCCGGCGCCGCCAAGACGCTGGAGCGCTGCCGTGGCCTCCAGCTTTAGCTCTCCTTCGTCCCGCTGTACGACGGCGGCATGCTCATCAACGACGCGATCGCACTGGCGTACGACGCGGGCTTCCAGATGGTCGGCATCGAGCAGGGCTGGGCGGCTCCGTCGGGGCAGATGCTCCAGGCGGACGGCGTCTTCTTCCGGCTCTGAGACACGCAACCTCGTTCTCAGGATCTCGTAACCTTCCGGACATTTCTTTCCGGTATCGTCGGGTCTCGCAAGGCATGGGGGAGTGCCTGTTCGGGTCCAAGCACGGGGGTGCAAGGGAGCGTCTTCACATGACTGTCTCGGCCGTACAACCGTCCCTCAAACAGCGTGTCGCACGGGTCGTCCCGGCTGACGTCGTCGACTCGCTCGACCGTCTGGCCTTCCGGCTCCGCCGTGGCCGGGTCCGGCTGAGCCACTGGTTCTTCGGGCTCCTCGGCCTCAACATCGTGGCGAAGAAGGACTACTACTCGACCCTGCCTGTGCTGAGCGAGATCGAAGCCACCCGCGCTCGCTGGGACCGCCCGAGCGAGCTCGCCGGCCTGCAGATCGACGTGATGGGACTCGAGAAGAACCTGTGCGCCCTGGCCGACACGTGGGAGGCCGAGTTCCGCGCCGCTGCACCCGACCACGCCGCGAACGCCGCCAGGGGCTTCGGCCCCGGCTACCCGGCGTTCGACGCGCGCACGCTCTACTACAAGCTCCGCGAGCACAAGCCGGCGCGGTACCTGGAGGTCGGCTCGGGGCTCTCCACGTACTACGCCAGCCTGGCGGCGACGAAGAACGCCGAGGACGGCTCGCCGCTTCAGATCACCTGCATCGAGCCGTACCCCTACGACGCCCTGCGCACCATCGACGGGTTCGAGCTGATCGAGGGATTCGTCCAGGACGTGCCCGTCGAGCGCTTCGAGGAGCTGCGGGCCGGCGACGTCCTGTTCATCGACTCCTCGCACGCGCTCAAGATCGACAGCGACGTCGCCTACCTGTTCCTCGAGGTGCTTCCGCGGATCAGGCCCGGGGTGTTCGTGCACATCCACGACGTGCACTTCCCCTACAACGCGCCGTTCCCGGCCGACACCTGGCTCTTCGGGGAGCGGGCGCCGGTGTACTGGAACGAGGCGATGGTCGTCCAGGCTTTCCTGGCCTTCAACACCGCCTTCGAGGTCCAGCTGTCGACGCCGATGATCCGGCACTTCGACGAGTCGTTCCTGGTGGACCGCTTCGAGGACTACACCGAGCTGAGCAGCGATCCGAACCCACCGTCGTCGCTCTGGCTGCAGCGGATCGCCTGAGTCGAGACGAGCCTGGCGGCCCTCCTCGATCAGCGGTGGTTGGGGAGGTCGCCCAGCAACCGTCTCCGAACCTCAGTCCTTCGGCGCCAGCCGCGGGTACTGCTTCGCCCACGCGCGGATCTCGTCGGCGATCTCTTCGCCGATGAACCGGTGCAGCGCGCCGGTGTAGTGGAACCCGTCGGTGTTCGGCTCGGTGCCGGGCGGTAGGCAACGCTCGGCGATCTCCGGGATCGGGACGAGCATGATCTCCGGGTCGTTGTAGTCGGCGATGACCTTGTGCAGCATCTGGTTCATCAGGGCAGTGCGCTCGGTCATGCCCGGGAACCAGCCGCGACCGCGCTGGCCCGGCGGCAGGAACTCGAAGAGCATGACCAGCGGTTGGCCGACCTCACGGGTGCGGTCGATGTAGGTGTGCAGCTCGGTCTCGACCTGACGCAGGGTGCGGCCGAAGAAGCGCGCGCCGACGACCTTGTCGAGGCGGCACTGCAGCTTGGCCAGGGACATCCACACGGGCCGCACCAGCAGGCGGCGGTAGAGCCCGCGTACCGTACCGGGCCTGGTGTGCAGCGAGTTCGCGTGTCGCTCGAGCCAGCGCGGCAGGATCAGGTGGATCACCTCGTAGTAGCCGTAGCTGAGGATCACGACGTCCGGGGACCAGGCCTTGACCTGCTCCTCCCAGGTGCGGAAGGCGAGCCGGGTGGGTTCGCTCGCCACCGCAGCGGTCCACACGCTTGCACCGTGCCCGGAGCTCAGCAGCGACTCCTCGATGACGCGGCTGAAGGTGAAGTCCTCCCGCTTCTGCGGGCGCTCGGAGATGTCGTGCATGAGCGACGCCCCCTTGACCAGGACACGGATCGGCAGCGGTTGGGCCTGGGCCATCAGGTGGTCACTCCAGAGTTCGGCGAAGTACGTGTCGGCGCGATGCGCCAAGGTTAGCGATTCGGCTCGATCGCCACGGCGATTTCGCCGGCGATCCAGTCACCGATGATCCGGCGCATCGGCGGCGAGTAGTGCAGTCCGTCGGGCACCGGGTCAGCGCCGGCATCGAGCTGCTCGGCCAGCGCGCCCACTGGCACGAGCCGTACGCCGGGGTCGTCGAGACGCTCGACCATCTCGACCAGAGCCGCGTTCATGGTGTCGATCCGTGCCTGCATGCCTGGGAACCAGTCGCCCGCCTTGCCGCCGGGCCCGAACAGCGCCAGCACGAACACCAGCGGACTGCCTGGCGCCACGGTCCGGGTGCGACCGATCAGCAGCTCGTAGTCCTTGATGATCCGGTGCACGCGACGCCGGAAGAACCGGTCGCCGATGTGCCGGTCACCGATGCGTTGTGCCTGGGCGAGCACCTTCCAGAGCGGGCGCAGCAGGTAGCCGCGGTAGCGGGTCCGCACCGGTCCGGTCCGACCGTTGAACGTGTTGACATGACGCTCGAGCCAGTGCGGGAGCACCGCGTGGATGCACTCGTAGTAGGCGTAGCCGTAGACCACGACGTCCGGGCAGCCGGCCATCACCTCCGACTCCCAGCTGTCGAACGCCGACCGCGTCAGCTCGCCGGCGACTCCGCGATTGACCAGCTCGCATGGGCGCCCACGATCGAGCAGGCCGTTCTGGACCCAGCGCGGGAAGGTGTACTCACCGGGCTCGCCGTTCCAGTCCGGGGTCATCACGACCAGGGACGAACCCTTGACCAGCACCCGGACCGGGTGCGGCAGCGGAGCGTTCATACGGTCAGTCCCCCTGGCCTGGTCAGGGCCGCTCAGGTGCCGAGCAGCCGCTCGACGTCCTGACGATCGGCGTCGACCATCAGTCTGGCCAGGTCCAGTGCTGTCGTACTCGCTTTCCAGCCGAGCTTGGCCCCTGCGAGCGAAGCGTCGCCGATCAGGGCGTCGACCTCGGAGGGTCGCTCGAAACCGTCGTTGTACTTCACGTGGTCGCGCCACTCGAGGCCGGCGTGGCTGAACGCGGCTTCGCAGAACTCGCGGACCGTGTGGCCCTCACCGGTCGCCAGCACATAGTCGGCGGGCTCGTCGGCCTGCAGCATCCGCCACATTCCCTCGACGTACTCCGGGGCAAAACCCCAGTCCCGGACTGCGTCGAGGTTGCCGAGCTCGACGGTCTCCTGGATGCCGGCGGCGATCGCCGCGACTGCCTTGGTGATCTTGCGGGTCACGAAGTTCTCACCGCGCCGCGGCGACTCGTGGTTGAACAGGATCCCGGAGACCGCGAACAGTCCGTACGCCTCCCGATAGTTGACCGTAACCCAGTGGGCCTGCAGCTTGGAGGCGCCGTACGGCGAACGCGGGTGGAACTTCGAATCCTCGTTCTGCGGCGGCGGCGTCGACCCGAACATCTCCGAGGTCGAGGCCTGGTAGAAGCGGCAGTCCAGGCCGGCGGCACGGATCGCCTCGAGGAGGTTCAGCGTGCCGATCGAGTTGGTCGACGCGGTGTAGTCGGGCATCGCGAAGGAGACCTTCACGTGGCTCTGGGCGCCGAGGTTGTAGACCTCGTCGGGCAGGATGTCGCGGATCAGGTTCACCAGGCCGACGCCGTCGGTCAGGTCGCCGTAGTGCAGATGCAGCGCTCCGTTGCCGTGCAGGTGGTCGATCCGGCCGCGGTTCATCGAGGAGGAGCGTCGCACCAGCCCGTGGACCTCGTAGCCCTTGCCGAGCAGGAGCTCGGCCAGGTAGGAGCCGTCCTGGCCGGTGATCCCGGTGATGAATGCGCGCTTCATGATCTGCGCAGCCTAGCCCCCTTGGTATCGGTGATTCTGCTGCGAGCCCGAGACCCCGTCGTTAGAGTTGAGACCCGGGGATGTACGTTCTGCCCCGCTGCGCCAGAACTGGTGGAGCGCCACGACTCAGGACTTTCTGGAGGGCCACGTGAGCAAGGTTGATGTGTTGGTTGCCGGCGGTGGCGGCTTCATCGGGGGGCACCTCGTTGCCGACCTGCTGGGCCAGGGCTTGTCCGTCCGCTCGGTCGACGTCAAGCCGCTCGACGAGTGGTACCAGGTGCACGACGACGTCGAGAACGTGGTCGCCGACCTGTCCCATCTCGACAACGCGATGTCGGCCACGGCCGGTGCCGGCGAGGTTTACCTGCTCGCCGCCGACATGGGTGGCATGGGCTTCATCGAGAACAACAAGGCCCTGTGCATGCTGACCGTGCTGACCAGCACGCACCTGCTCCAGGCCGCGCACAAGCACGACGTCGAGCGGCTGTTCTTCTCCTCCTCCGCGTGCGTGTACGCCGCCGGCAAGCAGACCGACCCGAACGTCACGGCGCTGGTCGAGGCTGACGCCTACCCGGCCCAGCCCGAGGACGGGTACGGCTGGGAGAAGCTGTTCACCGAGCGGATGTGCCGCCACTTCGAGGAGGACTTCGGTCTGACCACCCGGATGGCGCGCTACCACAACGTCTACGGCCCTAACGGCACCTGGACCGGTGGCCGCGAGAAGGCTCCGGCAGCTGTCTGCCGCAAGATCGCCACCGCCGCGATCACCGGCGAGCACAAGATCGATATCTGGGGCGACGGCGAGCAGACCCGGTCGTTCATGTACATCGACGACTGCGTCAAGGGATCCCAGATGATCCTCAAGGGCGACAGCAACGAACCGGTCAACCTGGGCAGCGACGAGCTCGTCTCGATCAACCAGCTCGTCGACATCGTCGAGGGCATCGCGGGCATCAAGTGCGAGCGGTCGCACGACCTCACCGCTCCGCAGGGCGTTCGCGGCCGTAACTCCGACAACACCCTGATCAAGGAGATCTACGGCTGGGCGCCGTCGATCTCGTTGGCCGACGGACTCGCCGAGACCTACGCCTGGGTCTACGACCAGGTCAAGCGTTCGATCGGCTGATCAGCTCCTGATGCGTCTGCTGGTCCACGACTTCTCCGGACACCCGTTCCAAGTCGAACTCAGTCGCGAGCTGGCGCGCCGCGGTCACCAGGTCACGCACTCGTACTGTCCAGCCTGGGTCTCGGGCAAGGGCCGGCTCGAGTCAGAGCCCGGTGACACGCTGGTGATCGAGCCGGTGGGTCCCAGTGATCCGATCGAGAAGGATCAGTTCGTCAAGCGGGTGCTGGTCGAGTCGGCGCTCGGATTCCAGCTGTTGCGCCAGGTACGACGCACCCGGGCTGATGTGGCGATGCTCTCGAACGCGCAGATCCCGACCCTGGTGGTCTTCGCCTTCGGCATGATGCTGCTGCGCAAGCCATGGGTGCTGTGGCACCAGGACGTGTACGCCGTCGCCGTGAAGTCGTTCGCAGGCGACAAGCTCGGCCGGGGATTCCGGGTGATCGCCGCGATGTTCACCATTGCGGAGCGTTGGGTCTCCCGGCGGGCGGCCGCGGTCGTGGTGATCGCCGACTCGTTCGTGGCCGTGCACCAGGACTGGGGCACGGCCGAGAAGACCACCGTGATCCCGAACTGGGCGCCGCTCGACGAGATCCTCCCGGTCGAGCGCGCGAACGCCTGGTCGACCGAGCAGGGCCTTGACGCAGTGCCGACGCTGCTCTACTCGGGCACGCTCGGTCTCAAGCACAACCCGGCGCTGCTGGTCGGTCTGGCCGCCGCAGTCCGTGAGGCCGGTACGCCGGTCCGCCTCGTCGTCGTCAACGAAGGTCCCGCCGAGGCGATCCTGCGCGCCGAGGCCGAGCGGCTCGCCGTACCGCTGACGCTGCTGCCGTTCCAGCCCTACGAACGGCTCTCCGAGGTGCTGGGGTCCGGGGACGTCCTGGTCGTGCTGCTCGAGCAGGACGCCGGCGCGTTCTCGGTGCCGTCCAAGACGTTGTCCTACCTGTGCGCCGGTCGACCGGTCGTCGGGTTCATGCCGGCCGAGAACCTCGCCTCGACGCTGGTGGGTGCCGTGGACGGCCTGGTGCTGCCACCGAACAGCGGGTCGCTGCCGGCCGCCGCCGACTGGGTCTGCGGCGTTCTCGCCGACGACGAGGAGCGGGCCCGGCTCGGCAAGCAGTCCCGGGCCCTGGCCGAGCGTGAGTTCGCCCTGGATGGCTGCGCGGATCGTTTCGAAGCGATCCTCACCCGCGTGGGATCGTGATCTGATCTCAGATCATGGACGTGCATCCCACGATATGGGATGAACGTTTCCACCGGCTCCCGGGTAGCCCCTAGGCTTTGCGACATGTTCTCGACCATGCTGACCAAGCGCCGCGCAGTGGACCACTGCCGCGTGCACTCGTCGCTGTGTCGAATGTCCTGACGGGACGCCCCAGCCTCGTGTGACCCGACCGCGCTGCGGTCGTCGTCCGGGTCTGAGCGGCCTGCGTGATCGCCTCGATCCGCTGCGCCCTCGCGTCCCGCGCCTGCCGACATCATCCGGACACCAGGACCACAGGAGCCACTATGAGCAGGACAACCCAGCAGCTGGACCCGCGGGGCCCGCGGTTCACTGCCGGCGTGACGCTCGTCCTCTTCGCCGCCGTGCTGCTCACGGCGCCGTCGACGACAGCCACGGTGCTGGTCGCGATCCAGACCGTGTTCTTCGCGATCGGAGCCGGCCTCGGGGTGCAGTACACGCCGACCGCGTACGTGTTCCGCATCCTGGTCCGGCCGCGCCTGGCCGCGCCGTCGCACCTCGAGGACCCGCAGCCGCCGCGCTTCGCCCAGGCCGTCGGCCTGCTGTTCAGCCTCACGGCCCTGGTCTCCCTGGTCGCAGGCGCCACGCTGGTCGGCCAGATCGCGGCCGGCTTCGCCCTGGCGGCGGCCTTCCTCAACTCGGTCTTCGGCTACTGCCTCGGCTGTGAGCTCTACCTTCTGATCAAGCGCCTGTCGGCGCGCTCCCCGATCGACCCCGCGACAACCCACGACTCCACCAATCCACAAGCAAACAAGGAAGAAGTAACCGCATGAGCCGCGAATCAGCACTCGTCAGCGCCGACTGGGTCTCCGAACGACTCGACGATCCGTCGATCGTCCTCATCGAGGTCGACGAGGACACCTCGGCGTACGACCGCAGCCACATCCGTGGCGCGATCAAGCTCGACTGGACGACCGATCTGCAGGACCAGGTCCGCCGCGACTTCGTCAACAAGGCCCAGTTCGAGGCGCTGCTGTCGGACAAGGGCGTCAGCAACGACAGTACTGTCGTGCTGTACGGCGGCAACAACAACTGGTTCGCCGCCTACGCCTACTGGTATTTCAAGCTCTACGGCCACCACGACGTCAAGCTCCTCGACGGTGGCCGCAAGAAGTGGGAGCTCGACGCTCGCGAGCTGAGCGACGAGACCGTCAAGCTTGAGCCGACCTCCTACACCGCGAGTGAGCAGGACGGTACGATCCGCGCGTTCCGCGACGAGGTCGTGGCCGCGATCGGCGCTCAGAACCTGGTCGACGTGCGCAGCCCCGACGAGTACGCCGGTCGGCTGCTGGCTCCGGCCCACCTCCCGCAGGAGCAGGCGCAGCGTGCGGGCCACATCCCGACGGCTGCCAGCGTTCCGTGGAGCAAGGCAGCCAACGACGACGGCACCTTCCGCAGCGACGAGGAGCTGAAGGAGATCTACACCGAGGCCGGTGTCGACTGGTCCAAGGACACGATCGCCTACTGCCGCATCGGCGAGCGCTCGAGCCACACCTGGTTCGTCCTCAAGGAGCTGCTCGGCCAGGAGAACGTCAAGAACTACGACGGCTCGTGGACCGAGTACGGCTCCCTGGTCGGCGTCCCGGTCGCCCTGGGTGACGAGCCGGGCGTCGCCTGATGTGCGGCGCGGTCAAGGGCGGTCTGTCGCTCGACGGAGTGGACGTCGCCAAGGAGGCCATCATCCAGGGCCAGGTTCTCCGGGGCGAGGACGCCGTGGGCAACGCCTACGTGCGCCTGCTCGACCGCACCGGTGAGTTCACCGCCGAGGTCCCCACCTCGGCGACCGGGCACTTCCGGTTCTTCGCCGGGCCCGGTGAGTGGACGCTGCGGACGCTGGCTCCCCAGACCGAGCCGGTCGACACCGTCGTGACGGCGGCCAAGGGCGTCGTCGCCGAGGTCGAGATCGCCCTGTAGGCACCAGCGCAACCACGTCGCCCCTGCGGTCATCGCGACCGCGGGGGCGACGTGGTCCTGACCCGAGGTACTCAGGCCCGGACTGCGGGCAGGAACGAATGGCCCGCCTGCCGGTGGCGGGCCATTCGTCCCTCCCGAGTCATTCCGGCGTCACTCCGGGGTCATTCCAGGGTCGTTCCGGCTTGCGCGCGAAGACGTCCAGGACGATCCGCGGAACAGGTCCGTGCTTGATCGCGGCATCCATCGCGCGGCCGCCGGCCCGGGCGAGCCCGTCGGGCATCCCGAGCGAGGCCAGGTAGGAGGCCGACTTCAAGCTGTAGCGAGCCTTGGGGATCGCGAGCACGTCGCTGAACCCGTGTCGCCCCAGCAGCGCTCGCATGCTGCGCGCCGTGTGGAGCTGCCAGTGGTGTTCGGCCACCCTGCGGTCCACGATCCGGGTCACCCGGCCGCCCGAGGCCGCCATCGCGCCGAGAGCCAGTCCGTCGGCCCGGGTCCAACGAGGGGTCTGCAGGTAGAGGATTCCACCCGGCTTGAGCAGGCGGAAGCAGTCGGCGAGGAGCTCGTCGACGTCCTCGACGTGAGCCAGGACGCACCACATCGTCACGGCGTCGTAGGCGTCTGCCAGGCCGAGGTCCCGCAGCTCGCCGAGCATCAGGTCCACGCCGTACCGGCTGCGGGCGATGTCGACGGCGCCAGCGTGGAGCTCGTTCCCGCTGACCGAGAACCCGCGCTGCCTGGCCAGGTCGAGGAACTCGCCGTCGCCCGCGCCCACGTCAAACAGGTTGAGGCCGGGACGACCGGCGAGCTCGCCGGCCAGGATGTCCAGCGCCTCCTGCCACGCGCTCTGCGCGGTGCCCTCGCGCTTGCCGTTGACGTAGCCGTCGTAGTCGAAGGTGAGGGCTCCGGCGGGGTCCTCGAGGTCGTGACGGAACGTCGCGCGTTCTGCCCAGGCACGCAGCCCGCACGCCCGACAGGACAGCACGCTTCGACCGGTCCTCCGCGAGGCCCGGTGGTGGACCAGCTGGGCCGACCCGCAGGCCGCGCAGGCGCGCGCTGCACCCTGTCCCGGCTCCGGGGCGGGGAAGGACTGTGCGGGGATCGTGGAAGCAGTCACGCCGGAACTCCTGCGTCGGTTGGCCCCCGTAAGCCTTGTCCGCGCCAAACTCGGACAGTTCATACTAAGCCAGTACAGACGCCCTGCAACACCCTCCCCGGGCATTCCTCGGCTCCCGCAGTACTCGTACGGGTGGTCGGTCGCTTGGGTAGGCTCCGGACCCATGTCGGGCATCGAAGACCCGGACACTCCACCCGAAGTGCCCGAGGAGTTCGTCGCGGCCTACCGCGACGCGTACCGGCGCGCCCTCGAGCAGGCTCCCGAGGCCGCCGGACCTGACAGCGGCTTCAGCCTCCTCGATGAGCTCACCACGTCAGCCCCGATGCCGGTTCGTGCGCAGCGAGCTGACGGTGCGCCTCCGAGCTGGCGGTTGCCGGTGCTGATCGCCGCGGCCGCGTTGCTCGTCATCGGCGTGGCCTTCGGGATCGGCAGGCTGGTCTCGTCGGGTGGTAGTCCCGCCAGCGGACCCGCGGTCGGGTCGACCTCGCCCGTCGGGCCGTCGCACTCGCCGTCACCTTCGTCGCGACGTACGCCGAGGCCGGGGCAGGTCCGCCCGGGGTCCCGACCGGTCGACACCGCGGACCCGGCGACACCAGTTGACATCAGCGGCGTCGTCACCGGCTGCACCGCGAAGCCTGCGGTCGACTCGGCAGGGCACCCGGTCAGCTACGCGGCGGCGAACAGTTACGACGGCCGCATCGACACGGCGTGGCGCTGCGACGGTACGGCGATCGGGACGAAGCTGGTGATCACGATCCCGGCCGGCACGCAGGTCGACGAAGTCGGCCTGATCCCGGGCTACGCCAAGACCGACCCGACCAGCGGCATCGACCGGTACGCCGAGAACAACCGGATCACCCGGGTCCGCTGGACCCTCGCGGCCGGCGTCGTGGTCGAGCAGACCCTCGACCCGAATCCCGCCGACCGGACGATGCAGCTCATCCGGACGCCGCGGACGAGGACGGGAAGGATCATCCTGCAGATCCTGGCGGTGGCCAGGGGACCCCGCAACACCACCGACATCAGCGAGATCGCGGTCGGCTCCGCACCGTCCTGAGCCTCAGGCGCGCACCGGTGGGCTGGTGGTCGGCCCACGCAGCTCACTGCCCGGGGTCCGGGGACGGGCCCGACGGGCAGCCAGGGGATCCGGCGTCTCGTCGGGCACGGTGTGCACGTAGCTGACCAGGATCAGCGACAGTGCGGCCCACACGATCCGGTCGTAGAGCGTCGGACCGATCAGGCCGAACGCGGCGTACGACAGACCGGCGTAGGCCAGCCGGTTGGGGGTGCCCTGCTGGAACAGGGGGCGCACGATGGCACCGATGACCAGGACGAAACCGACGAGGGTGAGCACACCTCCGCCGACCGCGACCTCGAGGTACGCGTTGTGGAACGCCAGCAAGGTGTCCTTGCTCCAGCCGTTGCCCTGGATCGGATGCTTCCAGAACAAGGCGAGGCCCTGGTGGAGCAGGTCGGTGCGGGCGGCGTCGGAGTACTGGGCGCTGGTGTTGCCGGAGAGGCGGCTGAGCAGGTTCGTCTGGCCGAGGGCTCCGAGGACGCTGTTGGCCGAGACGACGGCCACGGCGGCACCCGAGAGCAGCCAGTACCACGCCATCGCGGAACGTTCGACGATCGGCCAGGCCAGCACGACCAGCGCACAGCACAGCAGACTGGCGCGGCTGCCGCTGGCGAAGACGGAGTAGCCGACGACGGCCATCGCGCCGAGGACGATCCAGCGGTGCTGCGGCTTGACCCGGTAGAACAGGAAGATCAGCAGGGCGAAGGAGATCTGCCCGCCGAGACCCAGGAAGTTCGGTTGGGTGGTCAGGCCGACGTTCCGCCCCTGGGCCGTGGTGTGACCGTGCCTCACGATCCCGTAGGCGGTACTGATCATCTGCCCGATCACGTAGGCCCACACCAGCGTGTCCAGCAGCTTGCCGCTCGGCTTGAGCAGGTTGAGCACGAAGACGAGAACCATCGTCGCGAGGATGATCTTGAGGAAGCCGACGAGGCTCGAGGTGACCTGGGCGGCCAGCAGGCTGGAGACCATGCCGCCGGTGAACAGGATCGCGACGCCGATCACGTAGAGCGGTGGCAGACGCGGCCGACCGCGGGTGAGCATCCGGGGGATCAGCAGGCCGAACCCGAGCACGAAGAACACATCGGAGACGTCGATGTTGCCGGCCAGGCCGAGCGAGTTCATCGGAGCCATCAGCATGCCGAGCACCATGAAGCCGATGCCCATGTTCTCCGGGCCGACGGCGATCAGCACCGTCAGGCCGAGGGCGATCACGATCGCGGCGACGCCCAGCAGCAGGCTGTTGCTGCCGACCCCGATCGCAAGCAGCGCAATCAGGACCGCGAATCCGATGAAGGACGCGAGCGAGCCCTTCAGTGCGATCATCGCGGGACCCCGGTCGTCACGACTTGGGCTTGTCCGGCCCGTAGCCGTAGGCGTATCCGTAGCCGTATCCGTAGCCGGAGCCCTTGCCGCCGCGCTTCGGAGTCATGTTCACCATGACTCCGAGAAGGTTCGCGTCGACCTGGGCCAGCCGGAGTGCGGCCTGCTTGAGCTGGTCCTTGGTGGTCTTGCCGTGCCGGACCACGAGGATCGCGCCGTCCACGTCGCGCGCCATGATCGCCGCGTCGGAGACCGGCAGGAGCGGCGGGCCGTCGATGATCACCATGTCGAACATCTGCGAGACCCGGTCGAACAGCTCCTGGGCAGCGCGCGACTGCAGGACCTCGGTCGGGTTCGGCGGGATCGGGCCACTGGCCAGGAAGTAGATGCCGCTGTCGGTGTGCTTCTGGATGCTGTCCTGGAGCTCGCTGCGACCCACGAGCACGGTGGTCAGACCGACCGAGCGTTCCAGGCCCAGGACGCTGGCGACCTTCGGGCGACGCAGGTCGCCGTCGACCAGCAGGACCCGCAGGCCGGTCTGGGCGAGCGCGATGGCGAGGTTCGTCGCGGTCGAGGTCTTGCCCTCGCTCGGCACGGCGCTGGTGATCACCAGCGCACGCGGTCGGGTGTCGAGGTCCAGGAACTGCAGGTTGGTGCGCAGCAGCCGGAACGCCTCGACCCGGGTGGAGTGGCTGCCCACCTCGGTCAGCAGCGGGTGCTTGGGGACATCGGTGTCATAGGCGACGCTCGAGAGCACCGGGGCGTCGATCGTGTCCTCGACGTCGCTGGCCGAACCGACGGTGTTGTCGAGCAGATCGCGAAGCAGCGCCATGGCCAGACCGAGGACCAGGCCGAGGACGGCCGCGATGATCATGTTCAGCACCACCTTGGGGCTGACCTGGACCGCGCTGTACGACGCGGGATCGACGACCGTGGCCTTGACCGGAGAGGTCTCCAGCTCGGCGATATAGCTGGTGAACGTCTCGGACTCGGCCCTGGCGATCTCCTGGGCGAGCGTCGGGGAGGTGTCCCGGACGGTCAGCGTGATGATCACGGTGCCGGTGGCCACGCTCGAGCTGATCTTGCTGCCGAGCTGCGTCGGCGTCAGGGGCAGGTTCAGGCGGGCGATGACGCGCTGCATCAGCTCGCGGCTGGTCGCCAGGTCCGCGTACGACTGCACCCGCTGGGCAGCGAAGTAGCTGGACGCCACGGCGTCCGACGTGGTGGTCGACGAGCCCGAGTCGGCTGCGACGAAGACGCGGGCCGTCGACTCGTACTGCGGTGTCTGGAAATAGGTGAGCGCTGCGCCCCCGACAAGGCCGAGAACGAAGAACACCGCAATCGTGAGCCAACGGCGCTGCGCCATGCGCAACAGTTCCTTGAAATCCACGCTGAACTTTCTGGTTCGAAGCTGGTACTCCCGACGACCGGAGTCTAGACGGGCGGAGGTCTCGATCGGTGCGGTACCGCCACGCTGGTACGCACAGAAACGATCGGACCATCCAAAGGTGACGTTCCCGACGTGTTCGCACAGCCGGGTCCGCACGGGACCGGGTGAGGTCACGGCCTCGGAGAGAGGCAAGGATCACGCTCGTGGTTGAGTGCGTCCATGGGAGATCTGTTGATCACGGTGGCCCCGACGGGGGCCGAGACGAGCAAGGCCGACTGCCCGCAGCTGCCCACGACCACCGACGAGCTGGTGGCAGCGGCGGTCGCCTGCGAGGCAGCCGGAGCCGCGATGATCCACGTGCACATCCGCGACGGGGAGCACCGCCCGACCCTCGAGCCGGCGCGGCTGTCGGAGACGGTGACCGCGCTGCGCGAAGCGACGAGCCTGGTCGTCCAGCTCTCGACCGGCGGCTCGGTCCACGACCCGTTGGACCAGCGCCTCGCCGTACTCGATGCCCAGCCCGACGCGTGCAGCCTGACGATGGGAACGACCAACTTCGGCGACGACGTGTTCATGAACCCGTGGCCGTTCGTGTGCGACCTCTACCGGCTCAGCCAGGAGCGCGGCATCGTTCCCGAGTTCGAGCTGTTCGACCTCGGGCAGGTCGCGTCGCTGCACCGGCTCCTGGACCGCTTCGGGCTTCCGTACGGCGGCAAGGTGCACGTCGACCTGGTGATGGGCGTCCCGGGCGGGATGCCGGGAACCGCCGATGCCTTGGTGGCTGCCGTGGCAGCCCTGCCCGACGTGACGACGAGCTGGTCTGCGACCGGGATCGGCCGCAGCACCCTGGCCGTCGGGCTGGCGAGCCTGAGCAAGGGCGGGCACCTGCGCGTCGGCATGGAGGACGTGCTCACGCTGGCGCGCGGTGTCCCGGTCGAGCGCAATGAACAGCTGGTCGAACGCGCCGTGGAGATGGGGCGGCTGGCCCAGCGGACCCCGATGTCAGGCCCCGAGGCGCGGGTGCTGCTCGGCCTCACCTGATCGCGTCAGTAGACGAGCGTCTGCACGTCGTCGGCGAGGATCGACTCGGTGAAGGCGGTGGCGCCCGCGATCCGTGCTCCAGGGACGAGGTCGTCGGCGACCAGGCCGCGTCGCGCGGCGCACTGGGCGCAGACGAACAGCTCGCCCAGCTCGAGCACGAGGTCGCGCGCTTCCGAGAGTGACCCGGCGAGCGGCAGCTCGAACTCCTCCGCCCGTCCCGGTACGCCGAGCCAGGCGGCCTCTCCGCTGAGCCAGAGCGACACCTTGGCGCCTGAGGCGAGGGCTGCCGAGGCCACGGTGAATGCCTGGTTGCAGCGCTCGGGCTCGTCAGTACCCGCCGTACACGTGATCACCAGACTGCGCATGCGTCGAGCCTAACCGGCGCCCGGCCCGCCCTATGCTTGTCCTGTGGAAGCCTTCTTCGTGGTGGTGATGGCCGGCGTCCTGCTCGGCGTCGGCCTGGGGGCCCTCGCCGCGGCCCGCCACCTGCTGACCGTGTCCGAGCGTCGAACCGGAGAAGACTGACCGTGCCGTTCGAGATCCCCGAGAACATCCACCCGAACTGCGCCAGACTCGCCTGGATCCTGGGCACCTGGGCCGGCAACGGCCACGGTGAGTACGAAGGCATCGACAGCTTCCAGTTCGGCCAGGAGATCCTCTTCCAGCAGGACGGCCGTCCGTTCATCCATCTGATGAGCCGGTCCTGGATCGTCGGCAGCGACGGCGAGCACGTCCGCGAGGCGGCCCAGGAGACCGGGTTCATCCGACCGCAGCCGGACGGCACCCTGGAAGTCGTGATGGCGCACAACCTCGGCTTCGTCGAGGTGTGGCACGGTGAGATCCACCCCGACCAGCCGCGCTTCGAGATCGTCACCGACGCGGTGGCTCGCACGGCGACAGCCAAGGAGTACACCGCGGGCAAGCGGCTCTACGGCTACGTGGAGGGCGATCTGCTCTACGCCTACGACATGGCCGCGCTGGGCAAGGAGCTGCAGCCGCACACGCACGCGCGGCTGACCCGGCAGTGAGCGACTGGCAGGAACGACTCAGGGCGAGCGGGCATCGGCTGACCCCGCAACGCGAGCTCGTTCTGGGTGCCGTCGAGACGCTCGGCCACGCCACACCCGACGAGGTGTATGCCGAGGTACGCAGGCACTCGGAGGCGATCAACCTCTCCACCGTCTACCGGACCCTCGAGCTGCTCGACGAACTCGGTCTGATCCGGCACGCGCACCTGACGGATCGGGCGCCGACGTACCACTCGGCGGCGCACGAGCACGCCCACCTGGTCTGCCGCGGCTGCCACACGACGATCAGCGTCGGGCGAGCCAGCATGGAGGGCGCGTTGGGCCCGTTGGCCGCCGAGCACGGTTTCGTGCCGGACTACGGACACCTCTCGGTCTTCGGGCTCTGCGCTTCCTGCGCCGCGGCCGGTCACTGACCTTCGACGCTCGCCTGGCCCGAACGGGCTATGGCGACAACGGTCGCTACGGGCGTTGTGTGTTTTCGGAACCCTTTCCGGCGATCTCGTGTATTTATTCGCGGTCTGGGTCCTCGGGAGAGTTATGCACACATTCGCAGGCCGCGCGGTCCTGTTCGGCCTGCCCTCTGGGAGGTCGACACCATGAATCCTGCACGTCTCTTCACCGGCGGCTCCGGCCGTCGACGCGTGACCGGCCTGATGGCCGTGCTCGCGCTTTCATTCAGCGGGCTCGTCGCGATATCAGCGGCACCCGCCTTCGCCGACTCCGGCGCCGTCCCTGTCGCCCTGCACGGGGCGGCGTCGCTGGGTAGTGAGACCGCGAGTGCCAGCAGCGGTGCTCTGTCGGGCTCGGTCACCGCCAGCGCCTCGATGACCTGGGACCAGTCCGCCGCGGTCGGCGTCAACTGGAGCCACGACAACGTGCGCCAGGGACGCCACCTCGATCCGACCGACAGCTACAGCCGGACGCTTCCCGGGCAGATGAGCATCACCTACTCGGTGAGCGGATCGGTCGGCATCGACACGGGCTCGGTCTTCGGCGTGCTCAGCTTCGGCTTCGGGCCGGACTCGTTGACGGCCACCGGCACGTGCGACCTCCTGGCCGGCGGCCCGAACTACACCTGCCACCTGGAGAGCGACAGTGTCGGCATCGTCGATCCGTCGATCTTCGCGGTCGGTGCTCCGTATCTCGACGGCAAGATGGTCGCCGACGTGACTGTCACGCCGGCCGAGCTGCAGACCCTGCGCACGGCGTCCTCAGGCGGTCAGACCCTCGGCACCAGCAGTCTGTCACTGGGCGAGGCCCCGGTGGTCGACCCGATGCTGGTGGACTGCCGCACCGGCACGGGTGACAACCTCACCTACGGCCTCGGCGGCTTCAGCTCGACGCCCGGCCTGCACATCGTGAGCAGTGTCCAGCTCGAGGTCGGTGCCATCCTGCCGAACCCGATCACGGTCACGCCGGGATTCCACCAGGCGTTCTTCACCGGCAACATCCCGGTCGCCACGACGGACATGCCCATCACCATGTCGGGCCCCGGCGGTTCGGTCGACATGGGCGCGATCCAGGCGAACAACATCGCGCCGACACTCGGTCCGGTCTCGGCCCCCGACGGGGTCGAGGGCACTCCGATCCCGTTCTCGACCAGTGCGACCGGGCCGTGCGCAGCCGGCGCGACGTACAGCTGGGACTTCGGTGACGGAAGCAGCCCGGGTCATACCGCGTCTCCGACGCACAAGTACGCCGACAACGGCGACTACACCGGACAGGTCGTCGTGACCGACAGCACCGGCCTCACCGACACCCAGGACTTCACGGTCCACGTCGCCAACGTTCCCCCGAACGTCACGGTGATTCCGGGGGCGCCGGTGACCGTGGCCTGGGGCAGGCCGCTCACGCTGCAGGCCCAGGCCGTCGATCCGGGTTCGGCAGACCAGTCGACGCTGACGTACGACTGGAACTTCGGCGACGGGGACTCGATCACCAACGGCGGCCCGACCGCGTCGCACTCGTGGGCGACTGCCGGAGACCGGATCGCCACCGTCAACGTGTGCGACAAGGACGCCGGCTGCACGCTGGGGTCGTTCACGGTGCACGTCCGCACCCATGCCACCACGCTGGCCTACACGGGCCCGCAGGCAGGGGACTACAGCAGCACCAGCACCCTGACCGCTGACCTGGTCGACGAGTTCGGCTCGCCGGTGAGCAACGCGCCGGTGGTGTTCTCCGTCGATGGTTCCCCGGTCGGTACGGCGATGACCAATGCGGCCGGGCACGCCAGCCTGAGCTCGGTGGTCACGAAGACGGCCGGCAACCACACCGTCTCCGCGTCGTACGCCGGGTCCACGGGCCGGTACGACCCGTCGGGAACCGGGAACCAGCCGTTCGTGGTCTCGGCGATGGCCAGCAAGATCACCTACACCGGTGGTCTCAGCGGCGCACCGAACAAGTCGACGACCCTGTCCGCCACGGTCCTCGATGCGCTCGGTCGCCCGCTGGGTGGGTACGTGGTCACGTTCGTGCTGGGCAGCCAGACGACCACGGCCACGACCAACAGCAGTGGTGTGGCGACCAAGCAGCTCGTGCTGAACCAGAAGCCGGGCTTCTACTCGCTGACCGCGTCCTGGACAGGGGATCCCGGCAAGTACCTGGGAGCCTCGACCTCGGCACAGTTCAGCCTGAACAAGAAGTAGCAGGCACCGCGATCCCGACCTGCCGACGGCGCGGAGCCGTCGGCAGGTCGGAGTCGTGCGCCCGCGATCGCCCAGGAATGGTGCAGCAGGGCAGACTGTTGGGATGAGCATGACCAGTCCGCTGCTCGCCCTGCCCGGCGCTGTTGCCGGTAACGGCCTCGATGCGCCCGTGGCCGCCCACTACGGGTCGTTCCACGGCGAGCAACGGGTGCTCGTGGCCGGGGACGGCTTCGTCGACCTGTCCCACCGTGGCGTCGTGCGGATCTCGGGACCGGACCGGCTTGGCTGGTTGCACTCGCTGACCACCCAGCACCTGACAGCGCTGGGGCCGGGGCAGCCGACCACCGCGCTGATCCTCTCGCCCCAGGGTCACGTCGAGCACGCCCTGTACGGCGTGGATGACGGAGAGGCGTTCATCGCCCACGTCGAGCCGGGCGAGGCCACCGGGTTGGTCGAGTGGCTGGACCGGATGCGCTTCATGATGCGCGTCCAGGTCGAGGACGTCACCGAGGAGCTGGCCGTTGCCTGGCGACCGGGTTCGGGCGGCAAGTTCGACCTCGTCCCGCGCGCTGACCTGACCGCGTACGCCGAGGCCGCCGGGCCGGCAGCCGGCATGTGGGCCTACGAGGCGCTCCGCATCGCCCGCGGCGAGCCGCGCCTCGGCCAGGACACCGACCACCGCACCATCCCGAACGAGGTGGGCTGGATCACCTCGGCCGTACACCTGGACAAGGGGTGCTACCGCGGGCAGGAGACCGTGGCGCGGGTGCACACCCTGGGCCGGCCTCCGCGGCGGCTCACGCTCCTGCACCTCGACGGCTCCGACAACCGGCTCCCGGCCCAGGGCAGTGCGCTGCTCCACGGCGGCCGTGAGGTCGGTTTCGTCGGCTCGTCGGCGCGCCACCACGAGCTCGGCCCGATCGCGCTCGGCCTGGTCAAGCGGGCCGTCCCCACCGACGCGACGCTGGAGGCGGAGGGGATCGCGGTGAGCCAGGAGATCCTGGTGGACCCCGAGGTCGGGCTGCACGTGCGACCACGCCTGGGCTGACCAACAGCACCCGCGCGACCCTGTCCAGATGAAGGAGTCCAACGGGAGCGCGCTGAGCACCACCCCTCGGACTCACTCATCTAGGCTGCGTGCATGCATCGGCTGCGCAACGGCGTCAAGAACTACGACTGGGGATCGCCGGACGCCATCCCGCAGTTCCTCGGCGACGCGCAGGGTTCGGGCCCGGTCGCCGAGGTGTGGATCGGAACCCATCCGCTGAGTCCGTCGGTGGCCCTGGATGACGACGGGACCGAGCGGCCGCTGACCGAGATCGCCGGCGATCTTCCGTTCATGGTCAAGCTGCTCGCCGCTGACCGGCCGCTCTCCCTACAGGTGCATCCGTCGCGATCGCTCGCCGAGGCGGGCTTCGACCGCGAGGACGCTGCCGGCGTACCGCTCGATGCCCGGGACCGGGTCTACAAGGATCGCAACCACAAGCCCGAGATGGTCTACGCGCTCAGCACGTTCGACAGCCTGATCGGGTTCCGCCCGACCGCCGAGATC
>NZ_JAOPXI010000147.1 GCF_025965215.1 Marmoricola sp. | reverse complement strand
CTCCTTCTCGACCGCATCGACGAACCCGCGGAAGACCTCGCTGTCGGTGACGTCGAGCCGTCCGTAGTACGCCGCACCGATGCTGGTCGCTGCCCCCTTGAGGACAACCTCGTCGAGATCGCCGATGGCGACCTTCGCACCTGCCGAGACGAGCGCTTTCGCCGTCGCCAGGCCGATGCCACGTGCGCCGCCGGTGACGACGGCTACCTTGCCGTTCAGTGAGGGAGTCATGGGACCAACCTAGGAAGTGATGGGCATTGGGCGCCTGTTCCACACGCCTGATCTTGATTCGTCGGGTTGTACGGATCGAACAAGACTCACGGCAGCACCCTCGCGCCGAGCCGGTCGACCAGTTCGAGGGCCACCTCGAGCGAGAGCCGGCGTTCGGTCAGCGGATGACCGAGGGCCTCCTCGATCCCGCGCAGCCGGTAGAGCACGGTGTTCTTGTGCACGCCGAGCGCCAGTGCGGCATCGCGAGCGCTTCCGCCGGCTCGCAGGTAGGCCAACGTCGTCTCCCGCAGCCGGGCGCCGTTCTCGTCACGCGTCGCGAGCGCGGCCAACTCGGTGGCCACCAGCTCGGTGAGTGCCTCGGGATCGTCGAGGAACGGGCTGATCGCGGCGACCGAACGGTAGTCGGTCACCGGAGCCGGTGCCTCGGAGGCCTGCGCGACCCGGCGGGCGAGGACCGCCTGGCGGTGGCTGGTGCGGAAGCCGGTCGCCCCGGGACGTGCCGTACCGACGGCCGCGCGCACGCCGCTGCCGGCGGCCTCCACCGCGGCTGCCACGACCTGGGGGTCCGGGTCCTCGGTCAGGTTCAGCCAGGCGGAGAGCGAGCGTGCACCCTCAGGCAGGGTGAGCGGAGCGGGAGCGTGCAGCTCGGTCGCGATGGTCCGGGCAGCGGTCTCGAGCCGTTGCAACGCCCCGGCCCCTTCTGCCGAATCGTCCTGCCAGAGCAGGATCGTCAGCTGGCCCGGGTGCACCCGGTGGCCCAGGACGCGGGTGGCCTCGTCAGCGTCGACGGCGTCCCCCTCCAGCAGCGTCTGGACCATCTCGGCCCGACGGGCCAGCGCCCCACCGAGCCACTGGTCACGCTCCGCGGTGAAGACGGCGACCGAGGCGTCGACGACCCGCTCGAGCTCAACGCTGAGCCGTTCGAAGAGGAACGCCATCGCGGCCAGCCGGAGCTCCGGGTCGGCGATCTCCGTGGTCAGGATCGAGGTGAACTCACGCCAGGCGAGACGTTGGCCGATCCGGTAGGCGCGCAGCAGGACTCCGACGTCGGGAGTCCGGATCGCCAGCGTTCGGGCCAGGTCCAGAACGGCTTCCTGGATCTCGATCGAGGCTTCCGGACCCTCGGCGGACGCCGCGAAGAACGCGAACAGCAACGACCTCGTGCTGGCGTTCAGGTCGGCACGCAGGCCGGTGAGCTCGGGAACCTCGGCGATCAGCGCATCGTTGAGGCGCACGACCTGCTCGGCGACGAGCTGCCCGTCCTGGGCCGCGACGAAGAACTCGTGCAGCAGGCTCCACGCCCGGGCGACGTCCTCGGTGAGCGCGGACTCGGTCATTTGGCCGGATCGTACAACCGCCGGACGCTGGTGTCGCCTGTCCGGCCATAGCGGCCGGACAGGCGACGAAGTACCGACCCGGGTCAGGACCACGCTGCGAGCTGCTCCGGGAGGTCGTCGAGGTTCCAGGGACCCTTGGTCTCGACGGTGTCGGCGATGGTCCAGCCGACCAGGCGCTGGATCGCGCCGCCCTGTACCCCGAAGACCTGACCGGTCAGCGGGCACTTCTCGCTGGCCAGGTAACCGACGATCGGCGCGATGTTCTCGGGACCGAACATGTCGAACTCGCCCTCGGGAACCTCAGCCGCGAAGATCGCACCCATCCCCGGGGTGGCCAGGGTGAGTCGGGTGCGGGCGATCGGCGCGATCGCGTTGACCCGGACGCCGTACCGGCCGAGCTCGTCGGCAGCGACCTGGGTCAGGGCAGCGATGCCGGCCTTGGCGGCACCGTAGTTCGCCTGGCCGGGGTTCGGCATGAACGTGCCCGAAGCGGATGCGGTGTTGATCACCGACGCGGCGACCTGCTCGCCGGCCTTGGACTTGTCCTTCCAGTACGCCGCCGCGTGGTGCAGCATCGCGAAGTGGCCCTTGAGGTGCACGTCGATCACCGAGTCGTACTGCTCCTCGGTGATCGAGGCGACGAAGGCGTCGCGCAGGATGCCCGCGTTGTTGACCAGGATGTCCAGGCCGCCGAACTCCGAGACGGCCTGCTCGACCATGGCCTTCGCGCCGGTCCAGCTGACCACGTTGTCGGTGTTCGAGACCGCGCGCCCACCGAGGGCGAGGATCTCGTCGACGACCTCCTGAGCGGGACCGGCGTCCGAGCCCGAGCCGTCGTTGGCTCCGCCGAGATCGTTGACCACGATCGCGGCACCCTCGCGTGCCATGAAGAGCGCGTGCTCACGACCGATGCCCCGTCCCGCACCGGTGATGATCGCGACGCGGCCGTCCAGTGCGGCCATCATGCGAGGCTCGCAGAGCTCAGGAGGGCTGCCAGCTTCTCCAGGGAGGCGGTGACCTCCTTGTTGGCGGCGCGCTCGACGGCGGCGCCGATCGCACCGACGACCATCGTGCCGACGAAGTCGGCGTCGATCCTCGCGGTGCACGAGGAGTCGCCGGTGGCCTCGAGGCTGAGGACGAAGGTGATCTGCGCACCCGCCAGGCCCTTGCCACCGATGGTCAGGCTCTTCGGGGCGTCGTAAGCCTCGACCGTCCACTCGATCTTGTTGGACATGCCCATGATCGTGGCCTGCTCGGTGAAGGTCGAGCCGACGCTGATCTCGGTCGGCGGGTCGCCGTAGAACTTGTCGTGGATGGTCAGCCAGTCGGCGAACTTCGAGAGGTCCGAGAAGATCCTCCAGGTGTCCTCCTGGTTCGCAGCGATGTCCTGCGTGACGTGTACTTCAGCCATGGTTGTTGCCTCTCTGCGTGGGTGGCGTCGTCGACTTCGGAACTAGCGGTTGGCGGGCTGGTAGGCAGTCACGACGACGGCGCCGCCGAGCCCGATGTTGTGCTGGAGAGCGACCTTGGCTCCGTCCACCTGGCGCTGGTCCGCTTCGCCGCGGAGCTGCCACGTCATCTCGGCGCACTGGGCCAGGCCAGTGGCGCCGAGCGGGTGGCCCTTGGAGATGAGCCCGCCGGAGGGGTTCACCACCCAGCGACCGCCGTACGTCGTGTCGTTGTTGTCGACGAGCTTGTGCGCCTCGCCCTCGTC
Organism: Marmoricola sp.; assembly: GCF_025965215.1. Lineage (GTDB taxonomy): Bacteria > Actinomycetota > Actinomycetes > Propionibacteriales > Nocardioidaceae > Marmoricola. The sequence goes on along the minus strand of NZ_JAOPXI010000147.1, from coordinate 2,852 downwards.
GGCCAAGCCGAGGGCTTCGTAGGTCAGCAGCTCGTTCGGGGCGAAGCAGTCGTGCAGCTCGATGACGTCGACGTCATCGGGGGTCAGCCCTGAGCTCGCGTAGACCTTGTCCGCGGCCTTGCGGCTCATGTCCGCCCCGACCAGGTTGATCGCGCTCTTCGTGTCGAACGTCGAACGCATATCGGTGACCATCGCCTGGGCGACGATCTCGACTGCCCGGTCGCCCAAGGCGTGCTTCTCGACGAACGCCTCGCTGGCCAGCACCGCGGCACCGGATCCGTCCGAGGTCGGCGAGCACATCAGCCGGGTCAGCCCGGCCTCGGCGTAGACCATCTTGGCGTTCTTGATGTCGTCGAGGTCGTAGAGGTCCTGGAACTGGGCGTACGGATTGTTCACCGAGTGCCGGTGGTTCTTCTCAGCGATCTTGGCGAAGTGCTCCGGCGTGGAGCCATATCGCTCGTTGTGCTCCAGGCCCGCTGCGCCGAACATCCAGGGAGCCGGCGGGAACGCGAACTCGCGCAGCTCGGCGAGCGCCTGGATGTGGTTCATCAGCGGCTGCTCACGGTCCTCGTACGAGGTCGCCAGCGAACCCGGCTGCATCTTCTCGAAGCCCAGAGCCAGTGTGCAGTCGGCCAGGCCTCCGCGGATCGCACTCGCCGCCAGGTAGAGCGCGGTCGAGCCGGTCGAGCAGTTGTTGTTGACGTTGGTGATCGGGATGCCGGTCATGCCGAGCTCGTAGATCGCTCGCTGCCCGGACGTCGACTCGCCGTACATGAAGCCGACGTGGGCCTGCTCGACCTGGCCGAAGTCGATGCCGGCATCGGCCAGCGCCTTGGTCCCGGACTCCTTGGCCATCACCGGGTAGTCGGCCGCGCCCTCGCGGCCGGGCTTCTCGAACTTGGTCATCCCGACGCCGATGACAAAGACCTTGTTCATGCCTGCTCCTCCTTCGGTGCGATCTCGGCGAGACCGTCCTTGATGATCGAGGCGCCCTCGTCCGAGTTGGTCTCGAAGGCGTAGGTGCCATCCCCGTTGTTCCAGATGGAGGTGGTGATGGTGTTGCGCGGGAAGGCCGTCGAGCTGAACCGCACGGCCAGCCGCCTGAGGCGCGAGGGGTCCTCGGGGCAGGCCGTCTCGATGACCGCGCGCGAGGTGAAGGCCATCGTGCACAGGCCGTGGATGATGATCCCCGGCAGGCCCATCGCCTTGGCGAACTCCTCGTCGGTGTGGATCGGCATCGGGTCGCCGGAGGCCTCGGCGTAGCGCCAGGTCTGGTCCTCGTCGTACTTCTGGATCACCTCGGCGTCAGGCTCGCGCTCGCGCAGCGACTCGTCGAAGGAGTGCGAGGGCGGCTCCTCGCCGTACCCGCCGTCGAGCTTGCCGCCTCGGAAGAACGCCGTGAAGTACTGGTCGTTGACGGGTTCGCCGTTCGAGGTGGTCTCCACCAGGGCTGTGACCACCACACCGGAGGAGCGGCCGTGCACGCCGGTGACCTTGGCCCGGCAGCTGAGCGTCTCGCCGGGGCGGATCGGCCGGTGGATGCGGATGTCCTGCTCACCGTGGAGAACCTTCATCATCAGGTCGTCGGGAACGGCTGCCATGGTCGAGGAGGCCAGGATCGGGAACGGGGGGACCACCGCGAAGACGGGGACGCCGTACTCGCCGCTGGCGTGCGGGGCCGCGTCGTCGTTGGTCGCTGCGGCGTACGCGACCAGCCGCTCCCGGGTGACCTCGAAGGTCATCGACTCGCTCCACTGCCCGATCACGTCGAGGTTGAAGCCATGATCTGTATCTGTCATGCCTCGAACCTAGGCACGGGCGGCGCGTGATCGAATGACCTCACCTCGCGAGAAATGTGACCCAGATGAGCAAGCTGAAGACGCAGCGCACCATCCCGGTGAGGTTCCTGCGTGCGGCTACCAGTACGGCGACCCTGCGTGGAGTGGACCTGCAGGAGTGGATGGATCACCTGGGTATCGACCCGGCGCTGCTCTTCGACGACAGGACCCGGATCACCCTGGAGCAGGCGACCAAGCTGGTCCAGGAACTCTGGCGACTCACCGGCGACGAGATGGTGGGCCTCGGCACCCAGCCGGCCCCGCGAGGCACCTTCCGGATGATCTGCCTGGGGGTGATCAGCTCACCTGACATCGGCACGGTGCTGAGGCGATTCGAGGAGTTCAGCCGGGTCGTCCCGAGCATGCCGACGTTCACGGTCACCACCGGCCCGACCACCACCCGGATCGTCTACGACCACGACCCCGAGTACGACCCGGCGCACTTCATCACCGACATCATGATGTCGGTCGCGCTGCGGTTCTTCGGCTGGCTGGCCGGACGTCGGCTCCCGATCGAGTCGGTCGAGCTGCCGTACCCGTTGCCCGAGGGCGCCGAGGACTACGACCTGGTCTTCGGCAGCCTGGTCGCCTTCGATCAGGCTGCGGCGGCGATCGTGTTCAGCAACGAGCTGTTGACCTTGCCGGTGGTGCAGGACGAGGCATCGTTGGAGCAGTGGCTGCGCGACTCCCCCGCCGACCTGCTGATGCTCCGCGACTACGGCACCACCGTGGCCGACCAGGTACGCCGGATTCTCGAGCGCGGCCTCCGCGGAGACTGGCCCACCCCTGACGAAGCCGCCGCGCAGCTCTCGATGAGCACCCAGAACATGCGCCGGCTGCTACGCGAGGAGGGCACCTCGGTCACCAAGATCAGGGAGGACCTGCTCCGCGACGCCGCCGTCACCGCCCTGGTCCGCGGCGACGAGACCGTCGCGCAGCTGGCCGAGCGGCTGGGCTTCTCAGAGCCGAGCTCCTTCCACCGCGCGTTCCGACGCTGGACCGGCAGCGCGCCGG
>NZ_JAOPXI010000145.1 GCF_025965215.1 Marmoricola sp. | reverse complement strand
AGCGTCTGGACGATCGACCGCAGGATCGCGAGCGCGTGCGCGTCGTCGTCGGCGAGGTGGTCGACCACCCCCGACTTGCGGGCGTGCACGTCACCACCGCCGAGATCCTCTGCCGTGACGACCTCGCCGGTGGCCGCCTTCACCAGTGGTGGACCGCCGAGGAAGATCGTGCCCTGCTCCTTGACGATCACGCTCTCGTCCGACATAGCCGGGACGTAGGCACCGCCAGCCGTGCAGGAACCCATCACGGCGGCCAGCTGCGGAATGCCCTCGGCCGACATGTTCGCCTGGTTGAAGAAGATCCGGCCGAAGTGCTCCTTGTCCGGGAACACGTCGTCCTGCATCGGCAGGAAGGCGCCGCCGGAGTCGACGAGGTAGAGGCACGGCAACTTGTTCTGGCGCGCGATCTCCTGCGCACGGAGGTGCTTCTTGACGGTGATCGGGTAGTAGGTGCCACCCTTCACGGTGGCGTCGTTGGCCACGACCATGCAGAGCCGACCGGCGATCCGGCCGATCCCGGTGACGATGCTGGCGCTCGGAACCGCGTACTCCTCGCCGTCGCTGCCGTACATCCCGTACGCCGCCAGCGCGCTCAGCTCGAGGAAGGGGCTGCCCGGGTCCAACAGTGCGTCGATGCGGTCGCGGGCGAGCAGCTTGTCACGGTCGGTGTGCTTGCGCCGTGCACTCTCCGAGCCGCCCTGACGCACCACTGCGAGCCGTTCACGCAGTTGCGTCACGAACTCGGCCATGCCCTGGGTCTTCTCCGCCACGGTCTCCCTCACGCCCTGGTTAACGATCGTTAACCTATCCTAAGCACCAGCCGGTGAACGCGTCCAGCGAGCTGTCGCCACCGCGAACGTACGCCTCAGACCCGCAGGGCCCGCAGCGCCATGCCCGTCAGGATCTCCTTCATGGCCTCGTCGGAGACCAGGGCGCTGTGCGGGGTGGAGTTGATCAACCCGAATGCGGCGTGCACGCTTGCCCGGGCGGGGGCAAGAGCCAGATCGGGGTGCAGCGAGCGCAGCACCTTGACCCACACCTCGACGTACTTGCGTTGGGTGTCGCGGACCTTCTCCCTGGCCTCGAGCGGCAGCGCGGACCAGTCGCGGTCCTGGACGACGATGAGCGGCTTGTGCGCGAGGGCGAAGTCGACGTGCCAGGCGATCAGGGAGTCCAGCGCAGCCTCGTCGTTCTCCGCGTCGCGCACCCGCTGCCGACCCTCGCGCAGCAGCTCTTCGCTGATCGAGACCAGCATCTCCGACAGGATCGCCTGTTTGCCACGGAAGTGCTTGTACAGAGCCGGGCCGGAGAAGCCGCAGGCCGCGCCGAGATCGGCGATGGAGACACCGTGAAAGCCGTGCTGGGCGAACAGGCCGGCCGCGGTCTCGAGGATCTGCTCGCGGCGGGTGGTCACCGGAGGAGTTTAGACGTGTTGGTCACCGGGGGTTGACGCACTGGGGCCTGCACGACCCTCACCACAGCTCGCCACGCTCTCCGCGGGTTCGCTGCTGACCCGCGGACGCTGCCCGACGACCGACGATCGAGTCCGCTCGCGCGTCCCTGATCACAGCAACCGGCTGACCTCGTCGTCGTACGCCGCGACTGCCGTGTCGGCCAGGCCGTGCCCGGTGGGCGCGTCCTGCGCCAGGGCAAGGATCGTGGCGGCCCGTGCTGCGGCCTCGTCGGCCTCGGCGGGCAGGACCGCAGCCGGGTCCTGCAGCTGCTCGCGCGTCCGACCGCGCAGCAGGAGCAGGACGTAGGGGTTCGAGTCCATCAGCCAGGCCAACTGGTAGAGCAGGGCCAGCGCGTGCAGACAGGGTTGCGCCCACGAGTCGCACTCGCACGCGGTGTCCACGTCGCCGGGGCCCGGCACGATCTCGACCCCGGCGTCGTCCGCGTGCTCGACCAGGTCAGCCGGCAGCTCGCCCGACTCGAGGGCCGCCAGGTGACCGGCCTCGCGGGCCAGCTCAGCGTCGAAGGCCGACCAGGCCGGGCCATCGAGTCGGCGCACCCTGACCTGGGCGATCACCGCCGTCGGGCTGCCGGGATCGAGCACGGCTGACGCCATCCCCGAGATCACCATCACCGCGCCGAGCCGACCGGCGCGGGCCAGCGCCCGGGCGGTGATCAGGTCGCTGGCCTCCAGGACCGTCTCCTCGAAGCTGCGGACCCACGCGCGGGCCCACCAGCTGTTGCTGCGAGCACTCGGACCACGTACCCGGCCCCGTCGCGCGAAGACCAGCGGGTCGCCGGTCTCAGCCATGGGCCCTCCGCACACGGTCCGGTCGCAGCCTGGCGGAGCCGAGCGCGACCAGGTCGTGCAGCTCGGCATCGCTCAGCTCGGTCAGCGCCACCTCACCGGCGCCGAGAACGGCATCGGCCAGGCCACGCTTGCGGGCCAGCAGCTCGCCGATCCTCTGCTCGATGGTCCCTTCGGTGACCAGGCGGTGCACCTGCACCGGCCTGGTCTGACCGATCCGGTAGGCACGATCGGTGGCCTGGTCCTCGACGGCCGGATTCCACCAGCGGTCGACGTGGATGACATGGTCGGCGCGGGTCAGGTTGAGCCCTGTCCCGCCGGCCTTGAGCGACAGCAGGAACACCGGCGCCTGCCCCGCCTGGAAGGCATCGACCATCCGCTCGCGCGCGGGGATCGGGGTGCCACCGTGCAGGAAGAGGGTCGGGACGCCCGCCGTGGCGAGGTGCCGCTCGAGCAGCCGCGCCATCGCGACGTACTGGGTGAAGAGCAGCACCGAACCGTCCTCGGACAGGATCGTGCCGAGAAGCTCGTCGAGCAGGTCGATCTTCTCCGAGCGGCCCTTGATCCGTCCGTTCGGCTGGCGCAGGTAGTGCGCCGGGTGGTTGCAGATCTGCTTGAGCCCGGTGAGCAGGGCGAGCACCAGGCCGCGGCGCGCGTCCTCGTCCGCCGAGACGATCCGCTCCATCGACTCGCGCACGAGGGTCTCGTAGAGGACGACCTGCTCGCGGGTGAGCCCGACGAGCTGGTCGGTCTCGGTCTTCGGCGGGAGCTCGGGAGCGATCCCAGGATCCGACTTGCGCCGGCGCAGCAGGAACGGCTCGACGAGTTGGGCGAACTTGCGCGCCACCGTCGGGTCCGCGCCGCTCTCGATCGGCGCCGCCCACACCTTCCGGAACGCGTTGCGGGACCCGAGCAGGCCAGGTGTCGCCCAGTCCAGGATCGCCCAGAGCTCGGTGAGGTTGTTCTCCACGGGCGTCCCGGTCAGCGCGACCCGGCACCGCGATCCGATCAGCCGCAGGTTGCGTGCGGTCGAGGAGGTCGCGTTCTTCACATGCTGGGCCTCGTCCGCGACGACAAGGTCCCAGCCAACCCCTGCCAGGCTCGCGTGGTCGACTCGCATCGTGCCGTAGGTCGTGAAGACGAACCCGTCCTGGAGGTCGTCGAGGTCGCGCTCGGTGCCGTGGAACCGCCGCGTCGCAACCCCTGGCGCGAACCGCTGGACCTCGCGCTCCCAGTTGCCCAGCAACGAGGCGGGGCAGACCACCAGGGTGGGCCCGGCTGCCAGGCCCCGGTCACGGCGGTGCAGGTGCAGCGCGATCACGGTGATCGTCTTGCCCAGACCCATGTCATCGGCCAGGCACGCGCCGAGCCCGATCCCGGTGAGCTCGGCGAGCCAGGTCAGTCCCTGGCGCTGATAGTCGCGCAGGGTCGCGTCGAGCCCGAGCGGCGCGGCGAGCGGGCTGACGGTCGATGCATCAACGATCCGCTCGCGAGCCTTCTCCAACGTCGCCCCGGCATGGACCTGGATCATCCTTCCGTCCAGCTCGATCTCGCCGGTCAGCGCGGCCCGCAGGGCCGCGGCAGGCTGGAGGGCACGGCGCTTGCCGATCGCCGCCCGCGCTCGTCGCGCGAGGGCCGGATCGATCACCATCCAGTTGTCGCGCAGCCGGATCACCGGCGTCGTAGCGTCGGCCAGCTGCTTCATCTCGGCGTCGGTCAGCGGATCCGGTCCGAGCGCCAGCTTCCAGTCGAATTCGAACAGCGCGTCGGGACCGAAGAGACCGGTCATCAGTGCTTCGTCGCGGGCGCCGGTCGCCTTCGCCTCGACCTGCGCCTGGGGCACCAGCTCCTGGCGCAGCCCGCGCGGCCAGTACACCTCGATCCCGATCGCACCGAGCGCCTCGAGTCCCTGTTCGAGCAGGTCGGCGAGCTCGTCCGGGTCGAGGACGAGCCGGTCCGGGACCTGGCGCCGCAGCAACCGGTCCAGCACCGGCCACGCCTGCGCGGCCCGGCGCATCGCCACGCTGGCACCGACCCGGGCCTTGCGCGAGAACCCGTGGCCGCCTGTCCCCGACGGCTCCGTCAACCACAGCTCAGAGGCGTCCACGACGTGCGTGGCGACGTCGAGTTCGTGCACCTGCGCGACGATGCTCAGGGTGCCGGCCTCGAGCAGTTCCTCGGGTGCCTCGATCCGCAGGCTGAGGTAGATCTCGGCCGGCAGCGCGTCGTCCGCTCTCTGCGCCGCTCGCCCGGCGAGCCGGTCGGCCAGCGACGGTCGGTCCCCGGACCCGAGGGTCGGCGACGTGGATGGCACATCGCCCGGTTCGACCCTGCGCGCCGGCTGCCGGGTCATGGTGTCCGCGACCGCATCGAGGATCGAGCGGATGATCGCCTCGGCGGCCTGCGCATCGACCTCGCCGTGCGCGCGCGAGGTCGCCAGCGACCGGACCCGGTCGTCGTCCTCGACGGCCAGCGGCCCGACCTGCCAGGCATCGCCGTCCGCCGAACGGTGCAGCCGGCCGGCCGCGACGTACTTCATCGCGAGCATCGTCGCGGAGCTGAGCAGCGTCACCGAGGCGTGCGCGTCGGTGGCACGCATGGCGCGGGTGAGCACCGGGATGGCCCCGCGCATCGGCAGCCGCACCGAGCGTTGCGGACCCGTGAACTCGATCTCGCTGTCCCGCGGCGGGTCGGCGAGCACCAGCGTCGCCGTACCTTGCAACGGAACGAAGCTCACGCAGGCGCCTCACGGATCGGGGTGGACCTGCAATCTAACCTCGGCCACGGACAGCAGCAGACTCGTCCCGCAGGGGCACCGGTCCGGTACCTCGGGAGGAGGTAGCCGGACGGGCGAGCAGGAGACACTGTGCTTGTGACCGTCCGCCCAATTCCCTGGCCCGGAGCCGACTGGCGCTCGTGGGCACCGGACGCGACCCTGGGCCTGGTCGTCCTGGTCGTCGGCGTGATCGAGATTCACCGCGCCGGACTGACGCACGACCACCCCCCGCTGTTCTGGATCGTCGCGGCGACCGCCGTTGCGGTCGGGCTCAGCCGACGTCTCCCGTTGGTCTCGCTGCTCCTGATCTGGGTCTTCTACGCCTACCAGGTCAGTCAGCCGTACCCGATCCTCTACGTGCAGCTCAGCGTCGTGGTCGTGTCGTTCGGCTGCGCGTGCTGGGGCCACCCGGTCACCGTCTTCCTGAGCGGACTGTCGATCCCGGCGGCGGGCGTCATCGCCGTAATCTTCGCCGGGTCGGACCTCTTCCGGGTCGCGTCCTACCTGTCCCAGTACCGCCAGGTCATCGACGCGGTGCAGCAGGTCAGCGGCAGTTGGCGACTGGGGGCCCTGATCCTCGGCACGGTCCTGCTCGGCGTCCCCTGGCTGGCCGGACTCACGGTGAGGTTCAGCCGGTACGCCGCCGAGTCCCACGATTCGCAGCAAGCCGCCGAGGAGCACGCGGCGCGCGCCCAGCGCGAGAGCGAGCAGGCGCACGAGATCGCCCGGCTCCGTGAGGAGCAGGCCAAGCTCGCCCACGACGTGCACGACGTCGTCGGTCACTCGCTCGCCGTCATCCTGGCGCAGGCCGAGTCTGCGCAGTTCCTCGACGAGGCGGACTCGGTGGCGCTGAAGCAGTCGATGGCGAACATCGCGAGCTCCGCACGCACCTCGCTGCGCGACGTGCGGCAGGTCCTCACGCCGACGTCCGAGGCCGCGGCCGACGCGACCCCGGGGGCACTGACCGATCTCGTCGAGGGTGTGCGCGACGCCGGTCACCAGCTGACCTTCTCCGCCACCGGGGTCGAGCGGCCGCTGCCACCAGACCGGGCCACCGTCGCGTACCGGGTGCTCCAGGAGATGCTCACCAACGCGATCCGACACGGATCCCGTGACCAGCCACTGCGGGTGGCGCTGGACTGGGGAGACGAGCTGCGTATCGAGGTGGCCAACCTGGTGGGGCCGAACGAGGCAGGCGTCGTCCCGGGCGGGCAGGGACTCGACGGCATGCGGCGCCGCCTGGAGTCGGTCGGCGGCACCCTCCAGGTCGGTACGACGTCGAACATCTTCACCACCACCGCCTCGATCCCGGTGCGATCACGATGAGCTCCGCCGGCGACATCACCGTGTTGCTGGTCGACGACCAGGACCTGTTCCGCGAAGGCGTCAAGGTGATCGTCGACGCCCAGGACGGGATGCGCGTCGTCGGCTCGGCACCCGACGGTCTGGAGGCGCTCGGGATGGTCGACGACCTCGAACCGGATGTCGTGCTGATGGACATCCGGATGCCCGAGATGGACGGCGTCGAGGCCACCCGACAGATCTTCGGACCCGAACGCGTGTCGCGGCGCAGCAAGCCGGTGCGGGTGATCGTGCTGACCACCTTCAACCTCGACGACCGCGCGGCCAC
>NZ_JAOPXI010000142.1 GCF_025965215.1 Marmoricola sp. | reverse complement strand
GGCGTCTGGGTCGTGAACGCGGTCTTCACGCAGAAATTCCTCTCGTTCGACCACGTCACCCTCGAGACCGACACCATCGGGCTGCAGCTGCCCGCGCGCGCCGACATCAAGGTTCGCGGCGTGATCGTGGGCGAGGTCCTCAGCGCCAAGTCCGGGCCGGACGGCGCCGTCCTGACCCTCGGCATCGATCCGGGCCAGATCAAGTCCATCCCCGTCAACGTCACCGCCTCGATCCTGCCCAAGACACTCTTCGGTGAGAAGTTCGTCGAGCTGGATATCCCACAGGGCACCGACCCGCTGACGGCGCCGTCGCTCAAGTCGGGCGACACCATCACGCAGACGAAGCTCCCGATCGAGGTCGAGCGCGTCCTGAACGACATCTACCCGCTGCTGCGCACGGTCCAGCCGGCCGAGCTCAACTACACGTTGAACGCACTCGCCGACTCGCTCGACGGTCGCGGTGCCGCGCTCGGCCAGAGCATCGACACGTTGAACAGCTACCTCGAGCGGATCAACCCGCAGGTGCCGGCGTTCATGAACGACATCCGGCTGCTCTCGCAGGTGAGCGGCACGTACGCCAGCGTCGCGCCGCAGATCGCCGACACGCTGCGCAACTTCACGACGACAGGCAAGACCCTGCTCTCGCGCCAGGCCAAGCTGCACGCGTTCCTGACCGACTTCAGCGCCTTCTCCGACACCGCGAAGTCGTTCCTGGACGCCAACGGAGACAACATCGTGCGGCTCGGCGCGCTCTCCGCCCCCCAGACGCAGCTGCTCAACCGGTACTCCGCGGAGTTCCCGTGCCTGCTCAACGGACTCGTGAGCCAAGCCCCGATGCTGGCCAGCACCTTCCGTGGCTTCGTCTTCCACATCGACCTGGTCACCCTGCCGCGCCAGCCGCGCGGCTACGGGCCTGGTGACCACCAGGTGTACGGCGCGGACAACGGCCCGAACTGCGCCGGTCTGCCGCACCCGCCGGTCCCGTACACGCAGGTCCCGAACTTCAACGACGGTGTGAACAACCTCGGCCGCGGTGACGGCCAGCGGGTCGCGCCGAATCTCGACGGCTCGAGCACCAACGCCGCCGCCTACGACAGCCAGAAGGCCTTCTTCGATGCACTCACCGCTCCGGTGATGGGAGTTCCCGAGAGTCAGGTCCCCGACCTGACGACGCTCCTCTTCGGTCCGCTCGCTGCCGGGACGGAGGTGAACGTCGGATGAAGATGCTCGACAAGCGCACCCGCGGCGACCTGATCAAGCTGGTCACGTTCATCATCATCACCTCGTTCGCGACCGGCATCCTGGTGGTCCTGATCGGCAACCTCGACTTCGAGAAGACGCAGTCCTACAAGGCGATCTTCAGCGACGCGACCGGACTGGTGAAGGGCGACGACATCCGTGTCGCCGGCGTCAAGGTCGGCAGCGTGAAGGACATCCAGATCTACGACCGCAACAAGGCCGAGGTCACCTTCACGGTGCGCGTCGCCACCCCGGTCACGAAGAGCTCGACGGTGACCATCCGGTACCGCAACCTGGTCGGTCAGCGGTACATCTCGGTGACCCAGGGCGTCGGCGACATCACACCGCTGCGCGCGGGCGCGGTGATCCCGGAGAGCCAGACCCAGCCTGCGCTCGACCTGACCGTGCTTTTTAACGGCTTCAAGCCGCTGTTCGCAGCCCTGAGCCCGACCGACGTCAACAAGCTCAGCTACGAGATCATCCAGGTCTTCCAGGGTGAGGGCGGCAACCTCGAGGGCCTGCTGCAGAGCACGGGATCGGTCACCAACACCCTGGCCGACCGCGACCAGCTGATCGGTGACGTCATCACGAACCTCAACGTGGTCCTCAAGACGGTCGGTGACCGCGACGGCGAGCTGTCCAACCTGATCGTCCAGCTGCAGAGCTTCGTGGGTGGCCTGACCCAGGACAAGGACGCGATCCTCAACTCCCTCGACGCGGTCTCCAACCTCGCCCAGCAGACCGCCGAGATCACCACCGGCATCAGTCCCGGACTGGTCGCCAGCATCAAGGGCCTGCGTACGGTGGCTACCAACCTGAACAACGGACGTGACGAGATCGACCGGGCGCTGCAGATCCTGCCGATCAAGCTGACGAAGATCGGCCGCACGGCGATCTACGGCTCGTTCTTCAACTTCTACCTGTGCGAGTTCCAGGCGAAGGTGGTCCTGCCGACCGGTGTCGTCAAGGTGCCCTACGAGGTCTTCCCCGGTGGAAACGGGAGGTGCAACCTCTCATGAGCAAGCCTTTTCGCGAGCGCAATCCGGTCACGATCGGCGCGGTCAGCATCCTGGCGATCATCGGCCTGATCCTGGTCGCCTTCAAGGCGGACTCGCTGCCGTTCATCGGTGGCGGCGACACGTACCACGCGGCGTTCGCCGACTCCTCCGGGTTGAAGGTCAACGACGAGGTCCGGATCGCCGGCGTCCGCGTCGGCAAGGTCACCTCGGTCGACCTCCAGGGCGACCACGTCGAAGTCACGTTCAAGATCAAGACGAGCTCGGGCTTCGGGACGCAGACCGGCGCCGAGATCAAGGTCAAGACCCTCCTCGGCGCGATGTTCCTGGCACTCGATCCCGCCGGTACCGGTCAGCTCCCCACGGGTTCGACCATCCCGGAGTCACGGACCAAGTCGGCCTACGACGTGGTCACTGCGTTCTCCGGCCTGGCCAGCCGCGCCGAGAAGATCAACCTCGACCAGCTGGCGACGTCGCTGAACACCCTGGCAGCAGCGACCGCGAACACGCCGGATGCCTTGAAGAGCACCTTGCACGGGCTCTCGGCGCTCTCGGCGAACGTCGCGGCCCGCGACGCACAGGTCAACACCCTGCTGACCAACCTCAGGAAGGTCTCGGGCGTGCTCGCCACCCGTGACGGCGACATCGTCGACCTGATGAAGCAGAGCAACGTCCTGCTGACAGCGGTCGTCGGTCGTCGCGACGCCGTACACCGCCTGCTCGTCTCCACCAGTCAGCTCTCCCTCCAGCTGACCTCGCTCGTCCAGCAGACCCGCGGTGACCTGAAGCCGGCGCTGGCCAACCTCGAAGGCGTGGTCGCCGTCCTGCGCAAGAACCAGAGCAACCTCGACAACTCCCTGCGTCTGCTGGCCCCGTTCTACCGGGTCTTCACCAACACGCTCGGCAGCGGACCGTGGTTCGACACCTGGATCTCCAACCTGCCTCCGGGCCCGTCGCTGGGGGTGGGGCAGTGAGGTTCCTCCGCTCGGTGAACCCCGCAGTCGCGGTCGTCGCGGTGGTGGCCCTGATCGCCGCCGCGCTGCTTCTCCTCCTGCCCGGGGGCAGCCAGACCCACGTGACGGCCGACTTCCCGCGCGCCCTCTCGCTCTACAAGGGCTCGGACGTACGGATCCTGGGCGTCTCGGTCGGCAAGGTCGACGACGTGACGCCCAACGGCACCGACGTCGTCGTCAAGTTCCACTACGACAGCAAGTACAAGGTGCCGGCCAACGCGAAGGCGGTCGTCATTTCGCCGTCGATCGTGGGTGACCGGTTCATCCAGCTGACCCCGGTCTACCGGGCCGGCCCGGCGCTGCCGGACAACGCGACCCTCGGCCTGGACCGGACCGCAACTCCGCTGGAGCTCGACGAGATCTTCGGGTCCATCGACGACCTGACCAAGGCCCTCGGCCCCCAGGGCGTCAACAAGCCCGACGCGACCGGTACCGGTGCGCTGACCCGACTGCTCGACTCGACGGCGAAGAACTTCGGCGGCCAGGGCGTGCAGTTCAACCAGACCCTGCAGAACCTGAGCAAGCTGACCAAGACGCTGGCCGACAACAAGGACCAGCTCTTCGGCACGGTGTCCCAGGTCGAGACGTTCACCCAGGCACTCGCTGCGAACGACGAGACGGTGCGCAAGTTCAACGACTCGCTCGCCGCCGGTGCCGGCCTGCTCGCTGCCGAACGTACCGACCTGGCCGCCGTACTCCAGAACCTGTCGGTCGCGATGACCCAGGTCCGCAGCTTCGTCGCCGACAACAAGCAGGCGCTCTCGGTCAACATCAAGGGTCTCAACCGGGTATCGCAGGCCTTCGCGAAGAACCGCGCGGCGCTCGACGAGTCGCTCAAGGACGCACCTGAGGCGCTGAACAACCTGGCGCTGGCCTACGACGGGAACGCCGGGACGCTCGACACCCGGGCCGCGATCGGCGAGACGGCCAACGAGCTGGTCAGCAGCCCGAAGGTCGTCCTCTGCGCGCTCGTGCCCGACGCCTGTGGCCCGCTCACATCGATCCTCGGGGTGCTCGGACTCGGCCGGCCGGCAGCGCTCAGCCCGAACCCGACCGCCACGGTGACGACAGTGGAACCGATCGACCGGACCCTCGGCGGACTGGTGGAGGTGAACCGATGAAGGGCTTCTTCAGCCAGCGCTTCCGGGCCCTCGCGGTCATCGGGTGCATCGTCGGCGCGCTGACGCTCAGCAGCTGCTCGATCTACGACGTCCAGCTCCCCGGTGGCCCGAACGTCGGCAGCAACCCGATCAAGGTGCACATCCTCTTCCGCGACGTGCTGGACCTGGTCCCGCAGTCGACGGTCAAGGTCGACGACGTGACCGTCGGCAAGGTCACCAAGATCAACCTCAAGGGCTACGTCGCCGATGTGACCGTCGAGCTCCCGAACACCGTCGACCTGCCGGCCAACGCCAAGGCCGAGATCCGTCAGACAAGCCTGCTCGGTGAGAAGTTCGTCTCGTTGAGCAAGCCCGCCACCCCGGTCGGCCAGCTCCGCACCGGCGACGTGATCGGCCTGGACAACTCCGGGCGCAACCCGGAGATCGAAGAAGTCTTCGGCGCGCTCGCCCTGCTGCTCAACGGTGGCGGTGTCGGCCAGCTCAAGACCATCGCCGACCAGCTGAACCTGGCGTTCGGGGGCCGCGAGCCCGAGGTCCGCTCGATCCTCACCCAGCTTCGCAGCTTCGCCAGCCAGCTCGACGCCAACAAGGGCTCGATCGTGACGGCGCTCCAGAACGTCGACAACCTCGCAGCCGAGCTGCGACGCCAGGACGGGACGATCAAGTCCGCGCTCGACAACCTGCCCGCAGCGATCGCGTCGGTCAACGGTCAGCGCAAGGACCTGGTCAACGTCCTGCAGGCGCTCGCCAGGCTGAGCTCGGTCGGCGTCCGGGTGATCGAGGCCTCCAAGGCGACGACGATCAACACCCTGGACAACCTTGCCCCGATCCTGGCTGCGCTGGGCCGGGCGGGCCAGGACTTCCCGAAGTCGCTGCAGGTCGCGCTGACCTACCCGTTCATCGACGAGGCCGTCGGCCGCTCCCCGGTGGTGGCCCGCAACCTGCACATGGGTGACTTCACCAACCTGTCGGTCAACCTGTCCCTGGACCTGCTCAACCTGCCGAGCATCCCCGGCCTGGCTCCGGGCGTCAGCCTGGCCGATCTGCTCAGCACCTGCTCGAAGTCGCCGCTCGGTGCGGTCTGCGACTCGCTCAAGGGCCTCCTGTCCGGCACCCAGCTCCAGCAGCTGTGCGGTCTCATCGCAGCGTTGTGCAACGCGACCAAGGGCAACGGCGGCGGCGGGCTTCCGATCCCGGGGATCGGCAACGTGACCGGCACCATCCTCCAGCCGGGCAACGGCGCCACGACGCCGAGCAACCAGCTCGGCGCACTGCTGGGCGGTCTGTTCGGAGGACTCGGCAGGACAGCTCCCGGGGCGGCGTACGACCCGAGGGCTCCACAGGATCCGTTCCTGCTCACCGGTACCGGGTACGACCCCGGCGTGGGCACGTTGCTGCTGCAGGGGGTGGCCGTCAAGTGATCACCTCGCGGACCAAGAAGCAGTTGCTCGCGTTCGTCTTCATCACGCTCGTGGGCGTCTCGTACGTCGGCGCGCGCTACGCACGACTCGACCGGCTCGTCTACGACTCGTCGTACAAGGTCAATGCCGAGTTCAGGGACTCGGGCGGCATCTTCGTCGGCTCCGAGGTCACCTACCGCGGCGTCGGCATCGGCCAGGTCTCCGACATGCACCTGACCAAGCAGGGCGTCGATGTCGTGCTGGACATCGGCAACCACTACAACAAGATCCCGGCGAACACGATCGCCCTGGTCGCCAACAAGTCCGCGGTCGGCGAGCAGTATCTCGACCTGGAGCCCAGGACCAACAGCGGCCCGTACCTGAAGGACGGCTCGCAGATCAAGCCGGCCGACACCGCGATCCCGGTCTCGACCACGGCCTTCCTCACCGATGTCGACCAGCTGGTCAACTCCGTGCCGCAGGACCAGCTCCGCACCGTCGTGTCCGACCTCGGGGCTGCCTTCCAGGGCACGGGTGCCGCGCTCGGCCAGATCATCGACACGTCGGACTCGTTCATCAAGACCGCGAACGACAACTTCACTGTGACCACCGCGCTGATCAAGGACGGCGCCACCGTCCTGCAGACCCAGGCCGACAAGGGTTCGGCGATCCAGAGCTTCGCCCGGGACCTGTCGCTGTTCAGCGGCACCCTGGCCGCCAACGACACCGCGCTGCGGGCCCTGATCGACAACGGCTCGGCGACCGCGAACGAGTTGCGGACGTTCCTGGTCGACAACGGGGTGGACCTCGGCGGCCTGATCAACAACCTGGTGACCACCGGGTCGGTGATCAGCAAGCACCTGCCGGGCGTCCGTCAGATCCTGGTGCTGTACCCGTACCTCGTCGCGGGAGCGTTCTCCGTGGTCGCGAAGAACGCCGACGGCTACAACGCTCGCTTCGGCCTGATCCTGACCCAGAACCCGACGGTGTGCTCGGCGGGCTACAACGTCAAGCAGCGACGCTCGCCGACCGAGACGTCGAACAAGGCGATGGACATGACGGCGCACTGCTCGGAGTCCCCCGCGCAGGGCAACGCCCGCGGAGCCCAGAACGCGCCGCGGGTCGGAGCCAACTACGGGCCGGCCGCAGCCGCGAACCCTTCGGTCGCCACGTACGATCTGGACACGGGCAAGCTGACCTGGAACGACCAGGTCACGCCCAGCAACGTCGTCTACGACGGCGGCGCAGCCCAGATGTACGGGGAGGACTCGTGGAAATCTCTGCTTCTCCAGCCGGCGATGTGATCGTCTGATGCAGCAAGCTTCCGGCACGGGCCGGCGTACGGGCGTGCTCGTCGTCGGTGCAGTCGCGGTGGTGGTCCTGGTCCTCGGTATCGCGGCGTCGAGCATCCTGGCGTACCGCTCCGCGCATCTGACCGACTCCCCGTTCTCCTTGTCCAACAACGGCAGCCCGATCCCGTCCGACACCGATCGTCACCTGGTGATCGGCGTCGCCGAGCAGTTCGCGCTGCGGATGGACGCCGTCAACGGCAAGGACCCCGCCACCTACGTCAAGCAGGTCTCCCAGCTGCTGACGACCAAGCAGAAGACGAAGTTCACCGGCGAGTTCGCCCAGTTCCAGAAGGTAGGGGTGGATCCCACGCTCAAGGGCACCGGCACGGTTCTCTCCTACGGGATCGCCGACATGGACAACGACAGCGCCACGGTCCTGGTCGCGCACGATGCCTCCGTGGTCTCCTCGGCCGGGACCACCCAGCGGCACTACCGCTGGTCCGTCGTGCTGCGCAAGGTCGGCTCCAAGTGGCTCGTCGACGACTTCACCCAGGTGAGCTGAGGGCTACGAGATGACGACGAACTCCCCGGGCCCGACCTGGTACGACATCCTCGGGGTCGACCCGACCGCCGGCCCCGCCGAGATCAAGGCAGCCTGGCGCAACGCGACCGACAAGTTCGAGCCGGGCACCGGTGCATCGCAGTTCAGGCTGTTCAACGAGGCCGCTGACGTGCTGCTCGACCCGGCGAAGCGAGCCGCCTACGACGCCGGCCTCGGCATCGACGAGGATCCGGACGCGCCGGTCCCCGACCTTGCCGAGACGCCGGAAGCCGCGGTCACCGAGCCCGAGCCCGAGGAATCGCCGGTCGTCGAGCTTGCCGAGACGCCGGAGGCCGCGCTCGCCGACCCCGAGCCAGGCGACGACCCCGCACCAGGCCGCAACTACCTGCTCCCGGTCGCGGTGCTGGTCGTTCTGGCGATCGCCTCGGTGGTCGTGGCCGCCATCCTGGCCGTGAAGGTGCACCACCGCGTCGCGGAGGCGAACGCTGCGCGCGATGCCTCGGCGGTCGCGACCCGCGCACTCACTGCCGTGCTGTCGTACAACTACCTGCACATGGACGCGGACCGGAACCGGTCGGTGCTGTTCCTCACGCCGGCGTACCGCAAGGAGTACGTCAAGACCTTCTCGCTGCTCACCGACGGCCCGAACGGGACGCCCGGGGGAGCTGAGAAGACCAAGGCCGTGGTGACCGCTGATGTCCTCTCCAGCGGAATCGTGGACGCGAACAGCAACACCGTCCGCGTCCTGGTCTTCGTCAACCAGACCTCGGTCAAGGGCTCATCAGCCCCGGCGATCTTCCAGAACAGGGTGGTCGCCACCATGGTCCGCAGCGGCGATTCCTGGTTGGTCAGCGACATCACCAGCTACTGATCCGGACCCTCCGGGCGCATCCGCGGAACAACAGATTCGGCCGGGGTGCTTGACCTCGGCCTGCTGGGCGTTCATGCTGGGCGCCATCAACAGCCGTCGTGGCGCCTGAGTCCGACGAACTCGTTGTTGTGTTTTTGCGTGCCCGTCGGGTACTGTTCTTCTTTGCGTCTACCCTCAAATGCACTCCGCCTGTCCGGTGGTCGGTTTGTGGTGGGCTGACGCCGTCACACATGTGCCTCGGAAGGACCTCCACTCTTGGCCGCCTCGCGCAGCAAGAACAGCAAAAACCAGAGTCCCCGCCGCATCTCCTTCGCCAAGATCTCCGAACCTCTCGAGGTTCCGCAGCTGCTTGCACTTCAGACCGACAGCTTTGACTGGCTGATCGGCGACCCGAAGTGGCAGGCACGCGTCGAAGCGGCGAACGCGAACGGTGAGGAGCTCTCGCTCAAGTCGGGTCTCCACGAGATCTTCGAGGAGATCTCCCCGATCGAAGACTTCTCCGAGACGATGTCGCTCTCGTTCGAGAACCCCGTCTTCCTCGACCCGAAGTACACCGAGGAGGAGTGCAAGGACAAGGACTTCACCTACTCCCGTCCGCTGTACGTCTCGGCCGAGTTCACCAACGGTGACACCGGTGAGATCAAGGGCCAGACGGTCTTCATGGGTGACTTCCCGATGATGACCCGCAAGGGCACCTTCATCATCAACGGCACCGAGCGGGTCGTCGTCTCGCAGCTCGTCCGGTCCCCGGGCGTCTACTTCGAGCGCACCGCCGACAAGACCTCCGACAAGGACATCTTCACCGCGAAGGTCATCCCGTCCCGCGGTGCCTGGCTCGAGTTCGAGATCGACAAGCGCGACATGGTCGGCGTGCGCCTGGACCGGAAGCGCAAGCAGAACGTCACCGTCCTGCTCAAGGCGTTCCAGGCACTCGCCAGCGAAGAGGGCTACACCGGCGCGCCGTACGACTACGAAGCCGTGATGGCCGAGTTCAACCAGTACGAGTCGATCCAGCTCACCCTCGAGAAGGACCACACGGCGACGCCGGACGAGGCCCTGCTCGACATCTACCGCAAGCTTCGTCCCGGCGAACCGCCGACCCGCGAGGCCGCGCTCACGCTGTTGAAGAACTACTACTTCAACCCGAAGCGCTACGACCTGGCCAAGGTCGGTCGCTACAAGATCAACAAGAAGCTCGGCACCCACGAGGCCTTCGACCAGCAGACGCTGACCATCGACGACATCGTGGCCGCGATCCGCTACATCATCCAGCTGCACGCGGGCAAGGAGACCTTGGTCAACGGCTCCGGCAAGGAGTACAAGGACAACCACGGTGAGGCGGTCGTCGTCCGTCCCGACGACATCGACCACTTCGGCAACCGCCGGATGCGTACCGTCGGCGAGCTGATCCAGAACCAGCTCCGCACGGGTCTCGCCCGGATGGAGCGGGTGGTCCGCGAGCGGATGACGACCCAGGACGTCGAGGCCATCACGCCGCAGTCCCTGATCAACATCCGTCCGGTCGTCGCGGCGCTGAAGGAGTTCTTCGGGACCTCGCAGCTCTCGCAGTTCATGGACCAGAC
>NZ_JAOPXI010000112.1 GCF_025965215.1 Marmoricola sp. | reverse complement strand
CGTCGCGCAGGACGTCGACGAGCATCCCGAGGTCCTGCGCCACGTGCAGGTCGCTGCGGAACCCGATCCGTCGCAGCTCCGACAGCCTCCAGCACAGGCTCGGGAAGTAGGTCCAGTTGCCGTGCAGTAACGAGACCATCAGGTCTTCTCCGGCGACGCGCACGATGCCGTTGCGCTGCGGCGTCATCCAGGACTTCACCCGGTCCACCAGCGGCATCGCCGGGCGACCGTTGCCGTCGATCACCTCGACGCCGACCGAGACGATGTGCGCGTCCGGGTACGCCGCGATCGCCTGGTGCAGGTCGCCCACGAAGGTCGGCAGCGCCAGGTCGTCAGCGCCGAGGATCACGACGAACTCGGACTCGGCGAGCTCGACGGCGCGTCGGTAGTTCAGGTTGGCGCCGAGGTTGACCTCGTTGCGGTGGTAGCGGATCCGCGGATCGCCGAGCGATGCGAACCAGGGGCCGATGGAGTCGTCGGGGTAGCCGTCGTCGACCACGATCAGCCGCCAGTCGTCGCAGTCCTGGGCCAGCACGCTGGCCACCGTCTGGCGCATGAGGTCGGGGTCACCGTAGAACGGCAGCAAGAGGTCGATCATGACCGTGGGCTCCTTCCCGGACGGATGGGCGGGGGCCGTCGTTGACGCTGCGGCCGGCGGCCCACCAACTTGCCGCGGTCACACCGCACATCAGGGTGAGCACCAGGACCGATGGCCTGGACCACCCGGTCGCGGCAACCAGAGCGGTGTGCTCGGCCTGGACACGGGTGACGGAGACGAGGGCAGTCAGATGACCGGTGACCACGGCCAGGACGCCGCTGCCGAGCAGGACGGCCACCACCCGGGGACGCACTGCCGGAGCGCGATCCAGAGCCAGACCGGCCAGAACGATGGCGCCGGCGGTGAAGGGAGCGGCGTACCGGCCCTGCCAGATCGGCCCGATCTGGTGGTAGCTGCGCAGCGTCAGCACCGCGGGGACCACGTAGGAGAGTCCGAGAACAGCCACGATGGACGCTGATCGACGCGTTCGGAGGCCGGCGCGGCCCACCGCGGCCACCAGCAGGACGAGAAGTACGGCGGCGAACAGGCCCATGGTCAGTGTCGGCGCCGGGTCGTCGCGCATGGGGATGGCCCCGATGGTCTGGAACGGCCAGAGCACGAGTCCCTCGACCACGCTGGGCCAGGGCGACTGGGTGACGCCCGCCTGCACCGAGCCCGGGTCGTTGACGTGCGTGGTCAACACCCAGGCGAGCTCGAAGGCTGCACCGCCGAGGAGGCCCCATGCCGCGAGGAGCTCGCGGCCGCCGCGTGGACGCAGGGTGCGCCACGCCCGTCCCGGCCCGTAGGCCAGCACCATCACGACTGCGGTCAGGGCGCACCACAGGAGCCCCAGAGTGTGCGTGTTCGCCAGGACCACCCCTGCCAGGGCGCTTCCACCGTAGGCGACGGCCCGTTCGCGGCGTGCGATCGCACCCTCGAACAGCGCCAGGAGGCAGGCCCACAGGGCGATGCCGGCGAACATCTCCACGCCATTCGGGGCGGCGACGGCAGACGAGTAGACGGTCGTGGGCAGGGCGGCGAGCACGACTGCGGCGAGTGGCCACACGGTTCGGGAGATGCCGAGGACCACCCAGACCGCGAGTGCGAAGAGCAGCGCGGACAGGAGCGCTGTCATCGCGCGCATCACCATCAGGTTCGCGTTGCCGTGCCACGGTGCAGCCACGGTCCCGACGACGGCGTAGTACGCGGGGTTGTACCGCGAGGCAGCGCTGGCGATCAGGACCCGCCCGGGACCGGCTGACCGAACCGGATTGCAATTCCACGGGCCGGTGTACACACGTGCCAGGCAGGCAGGCCTGGCCGCCGTCGCGACGTCGGACCGGACCGAGATCAGGTCCCCACGGCCCAACGTGGCCGGAACGACGTCACTGGTCCCCTCCCAGTGGCCGGCAGCTACCGAGCTGGCCCGGTAGCCGTGGTCGAACTCGTCGATGCCGAAGTAGGGGATCATCACTGCGATCCAGGCGACCTGGAGAGCTGCCAGTCCAGCCACGGCCAGCGCCGTGATCCGCAGCCGCTTCGAAGCCCTCATCGACGGACGTCGTCGGCCGCGCGCAGTGCCAGTTCGCGGGTCAGCTCGGTGATGCGGCGCTCGAGGCCGAAGATCCGCTGGTAGCTCGCGACGGTGGTGAACAGGAAGGTCATCACGAAGACGTAGAGCAGCAGGTCCGTGCCGCGCTGGACGCCGACCAGGTGGGCCGCCCAGACGGTGGTCGACGGGAAAGCCACCGCGATCACCCCGAGCACGACGACGGCAGCTCCGACCAAGCGGCGAAGTGCCAGGTTGGTCCCGGTCGCACGCTGGCGCAGCAGCATGCCGAGAGCCAGGGTGCCCGCGATCAGCAGGATCTTGATGATCATGAGGTGAGCCTCAGGCGCGCGGCTGCGAGGTCGAACAGCACGTTGACCGCATTGAGGTTCCGCTGGCCCTTGGCCTGGGAGTAGGCGCTGTACCGCACGGTCGTGGAGACCTCGCAATAGGTCAGGCCGGCCGAGCTGATGGCGCTGGTGAGTTCGCTGGCGTGCGCCATGCCGCACTGGCTCAGGTGCAGGTCGGGCAGCGCGCGGGTGTTGATGACGCGAAGGCCGTTGTGCGCATCGGTGACGTCGAGGTGGGTCGTCAGCCGGGTGAACGCGACGGCGCCCTTCAGCAGGACCCGTCGTGCTGCGGGCATGTCGATGGTCGTGCCGGTGAAGCGCGACGCGAGGACGACGTCTACGCCGGTGATCCGCGCACGAGCCAGCATCCGGACAGCATCGCTGACCAGGTGCTGGCCATCGGCGTCGAAGGTCACGGCCCAACCGAACTCGGGGCGCGCGGCGACCCATGCGAGTCCGGTCTCCAGGGCGGCGCCGGCACCGAGGTTGATCGGGTGGCGGGCCACCGCGGCCCCCGCCGCGCGGGCCAGTGCCGCAGGGTTGTCGGCGCTGCCGTCGTCG
>NZ_JAOPXI010000067.1 GCF_025965215.1 Marmoricola sp. | reverse complement strand
AGCACAAGGTGCGCCACCTGCTCTCCGAGTGGGGCTGGGTGGACTCGCTGGCGTACTTCTCGACCCGCGACGACCGGGCCGTGGTCTTCAGCCCGACCGGACGGTCCGCGATCTCCTACCGGGTGATCGGCGGCGTCTCGTTCTCGGCCGGCGACCCGCTGGGGCACCCCGACGACTGGCCGCAGGCAGTGGCAGCCTGGCTCGACGAGACCCGTTCGTTCGGGTGGGCGCCGGCGAACCTGGGCTGCAGCGAGAGCGGTGCGCAGGTCTACCACCAGGCCGGGCTGGAGGTGCTCGAGGTCGGCGACGAGGCGATCGTGCACGTCGCGGACTTCACCCTCGAGGGCCGTCAGATGCGGATGGTGCGGCAGGCGATCTCGCGCAACGTCCGGGCCGGCATGACGGCCTCGGTGCACCGCGTCCGCGACATCGACCCCGAGCTGCGCGAAGCTCTCCGCGACAAGGCGATCGCGTGGCGCAACGACTCGATCGAACGCGGCTTCGCGATGGCGCTCGGCCGCTTCGGTCAGCCGCGTGACGACGACGGCGTGGTCGTGGTCGCCCGCGACTCCCGGCGGGAGCTGGTCGGCCTGCTCTCGTTCGTCCCCTGGGGCGACGACGGACTGTCCCTGGACCTGATGCGCCGTACCCAGGACTCGCCCAACGGGCTGGTCGAGCTGATGGTGACCACGCTGCTCGAGGACGCCGAGAAGCTCGGGATCAGCAAGATCTCGCTGAACTTCGCGGCGTTCCGCAGCGTCTTCGCCCGCGGTGAGCGGCTGGGCGCCGGACCGCTGCTGCGGATGTCGCGCGCGGTCCTGATGTGGGCGTCGCGGTTCGCCCAGATCGAGGCGCTCTACCGGTCGAACGTGAAGTACCGACCCGAGTGGGTCCCGCGTTATCTCGTGTACGGCGACGTGACCGACCTGCCTCGTGTCGCCACGGCTGTGCTTCGCGCCGAAGCGCTCGTCGTCGCACCGCACTGGTACCGGCGCCTCTCCCGCAAGCCGTCACGTGCCGGCGCGGTCGAGGAGATCCCTGCCGTGGACGACGGTCTGGTCGCGTCCGAGCATGT
Source organism: Marmoricola sp. (assembly GCF_025965215.1). Classification (GTDB taxonomy): domain Bacteria; phylum Actinomycetota; class Actinomycetes; order Propionibacteriales; family Nocardioidaceae; genus Marmoricola. The sequence continues at coordinate 1,933 of NZ_JAOPXI010000067.1, read as the reverse complement.
CGTCGGCGAGCAACGCACGACCACGGACGAGCAGTCCTCGGCCCAGCGGTAGCTACAGCGCGTGCAGCGCCGCGACCTGCGGCGCCAGTTCCTGCACGAGCGAGACGGGCTCGCCGCCGAGGTGCATGACGTGCACCTCGGTCACGCCGAGGTCGGCGTACGGCTTCAGCCGCTCGGCGAACCCGGCCGGGTCGCAGTCGCCGGTCCACAGGATCGTCTTGCTGATCTCGTCGTAGGACCGGCCGACGTCGGCGCAGTGCGCGGCCAGGACATCGAGCTTGTCCTTGATCGCACCCGGTCCGGCCTCGGCACTGGCGAAGAGGTTGCAGGCGTCGGCGTACTGGGCGACCAGGCGCAGCGTCTTGCGCTCCCCAGACCCACCGATCATCACGGGCACCGGGCGCAGCGGCTGCGGGGCGCAGATCGTCTCGGCGAGCTGGTAATGCTCGCCGGCGTACGGGCCGTCGTCGGACGACCACATCTGCCGGACGATCTGCAGCGTCTCCTCGAGCCGTTCGAACCGTTCCGCCAGCGGTGGGTAGGTCACGCCAAGGGCGCGGTGCTCACGCTCGTACCAGGCAGCGCCGATCCCCAGGACGGCCCGGCCGCCGGAGAGCACGTCGAGGGTGGAGACGACTTTCGCGAGCAGCCCGGGGTGGCGATAGGTGATCCCGGTGACGAGGAGCTGCAGCTCGACCGACGAAGTCTGCGCGGCGAGGAATCCCAGGGTGGTGTAGCCCTCGAGCATCGGGCTCGTCGCAGGCCCCATGAACTCCAGCTGGAGGTAGTGGTCCATCACCGAGAGGTTGTCGAAGCCGGCGTCCTCGACCGCCGCACCGACCGAGGCGATCGTCGGCCCGAGAGCTGCCGCCCCTCCGGGGACGTCGAAGTTGACGAGGTGGAGTCCGAGGCGCATGAGTGAACGCTACGCCGCGAAATCGAGACTGCCGAGATCGATGACCGACGATCAAGTCCGCTGACGCGTCCTTGATCACAAGATGTAGAGCATCTCCTGGTACGTCGGCAGCGGCCACAGGTCGTCGGCCACCAGACCCTCCAGGGCATCGGCCGCGCCCCGGACCTGGGCCATCGCCGGCAGCACGGTGTCCCTCATCGCCGTCGCCGTGGCCAGCGGGTCGTCGTGGTGGTCGTGCGCGATCGCGTCGGCCAGGGTGGCCAGACCCGCCCGCAACGCGGCGATCGGCGCCGAGACCGACTCGAGCGTCGAGGTGTCGGCGTCCACGCCGGCTGCCCTCAACGCGGCGATGTTGGCGGCAAGCTCGGTCTGGTAGCGGATCGCCGCTGGGAGCACGGTGGTGGTGCCCATCTCCAGCGTCAGGTTCGCCTCGACCGACACGGTGAGGATGTACTGCTCGCACCCGACCTCGTAGCGGCTGTGCATCTCGCGCTCGCTGAAGACCTCGTAGGTGCCGAAGAGCTCGATCGCCTCGGGGGAGATCAGCTCGGGCAGGGCGTCGACCGTGGTCCGCAGGTTCTTCAGCCCACGCTGCTCGGCCTCGATCGGCCACTCCTCCGAGTAGCCGTTGCCGTTGAAGATGACCGCGCCGTGCTCGGCGACGATGTCGGCGAGCAGGGTTTGGACGGCCTCGTTGAAGTCGGTCCCGGCGGCCACGGCCTTCTCGAGCGTGGTCGCGCAGAAGTCGAGTGCCTCGGCCATGATCGTGTTGAGCATGACCATCGGCACGGCCACCGTCTGCATCGAGCCGGGTGCCCGGAACTCGAAGCGGTTGCCGGTGAAGGCGAACGGCGAGGTCCGGTTCCGGTCCCCCGGGTCCTTGGTCAGGTCCGGCAGGGTGTCGACCCCGATCGTCAGCGTCCCCTTCTCCTTGGAGCGGGTCGCGCCACCCTTGGCGATCTGGTCGAACACGTCGGCCAGCTGGTCGCCGAGGAAGATCGAGATGATCGCCGGCGG
>NZ_JAOPXI010000035.1 GCF_025965215.1 Marmoricola sp. | reverse complement strand
TCCTGGCGTCGATCCGTCCCGGCGACATCAGCCTCGCGATCCCTTCGAACGGCGAGCCCCGTACTGGTCTGTCGATGGGTGAGCACCAGGCCCTGACCGCGCTGGAGTGGCAGATCACCCGCGAGGCCCAGGACGAGCTGGCGGTGGCCTCGCACCACAACCTCGCTGCCTCCTACGAGGCCGGCTGGCAGGACGACCTGATCACGCCGTTCAACGGCATCGAGCGCGACAACAACCTGCGCGCCGACTCCTCGTTCGAGAAGCTCTCGACCCTCAAGCCGGTCTTCGGCAAGGGCGAGGCCGCGACGATGACCGCCGGCAACTCGACCCCCCTGACCGACGGTGCCTCGGTGGTGCTGCTCGGTTCCGAGGAGTGGGCCACCGAGCATGGCTTCGAGCCGCTGGCGTTCCTGACCGAGTACGAGACGGCGGCGGTCGACTTCGTGCACGGCGGCGAGGGACTGCTGATGGCCCCGGCGTACGCCGTACCGCGGATGCTCGCCCGCGCGGGTCTGACCCTCCAGGACTTCGACTACTACGAGATCCACGAGGCGTTCGCCTCGCAGGTGCTCTCGACGCTGGCCGCCTGGGAGTCCCCGGTGTTCTGCAAGGAGCGCCTGGGCCTCGACGGCCCGCTGGGCTCGATCGACCGGAGCAAGCTGAACGTCAAGGGCTCCTCGCTCGCCGCGGGCCACCCCTTCGCAGCGACCGGTGGCCGCATCGTCGCCAACGCCGCCAAGCTGCTGGCCGAGAAGGGGTCCGGCCGCGTCCTGATCTCGGTCTGCGCCGCCGGCGGCCAGGGTGTCACCGCCATCCTCGAGCGCTGACGACGCGATAGTCCGGAGCGTTTGGCACGTTTCCGAACCCCGGAATCCGTGCCAACTGCTCCGGACTATCGCGTTTCAGGGACCGGTCGAGAGCGAGACGGCGGTGCTGACCAGGAACTTCTTGACCTGCTCACCGGAGATCCGGGAGATCGTGGGGATGCCGGGGGAGCTCTCCTTGACGAGCATCCCGATCCGGGCGAGCTGCAGGCCGCCCAGGCCCGAGGCGTACATGTAGTTCGCGACCAGCGCGCTGTCCTCGACCTTGAAGTGCCCCGAGGCGATGCCGTCGTCGAGGGTCTCCTTCAGCGTGCGCAGACACGCAGTGATCGCCCGACCGAGCCGGAACAGCGCGCCTTCGCTGACCTGCTCGAGGAGCTCGGGTCCGGGGCGTCGCATCAGGGTCTGGGCGCAGTCGACGAACGCCGGGTACTCCAAGCCGTAGTCGACGAAGGCGCCGACGACGGCGCGCAACCGGTCGACGGGGTCCTTGCCGGCACCGGCTGCGGCTTCCTCCAATCGCCCCTTGAGCTCTTCGAGGTAGCTCTCGACGGCGAGGGCGAACAGTTCTTCCTTGCCACTGAAGTGCCGGTAGATGATCGCCCGGTTGATCCCCACTGCCTTCGCGATGTCGTCGATCTGCGCGTCGCGGACCCCGCTCTCGTCGAACAGCTGGCGCGTCGCGGCGAGGATCTGCTGCTCGCGCGCGCGCCGTCGGGTCGCCGCAGCGGACTGACGGCTCGGGGTGCTCATGGGCCGAAGCGTAGTGCAACTCGTGTTTACACAGTTGTCGCAACGAGGATCTGCCGGCCCGATATCATCCCGACCTGACCCGAGGAGACCGTGATGGGTGTGGACGACGGCCTGGACTGGACGACCGACGAGCTCACGCAGGGGTCCGGTCGCGTCACGGTCCTGCGGGCGATCGCGGTGACCTGGACCGCGGTGCGCCGCAAGGGACTGCGTACGACGGCGCAGCTGGTCGTTCGCCACGTGCCGGCGTGGATGTTCGACCTGCGCTACGGCGTACGCACCATCGGGCACCAGGGCGTCAACGACCTGCCGAGGGTCGGTGACAGCGAGGGCTACCCCTATCTCGGAAGCAACCCGCGCGACCTGCGGCGCGCTCTGCGCCAGCTCGGCAACGGGGGAGAGGGCACGTTCGTCGACCTCGGATGCGGCAAGGGGCGGGCGCTGGTGATCGCGGCCCTCGAGGGTCATCGGTCCGTGGTGGGCGTCGACTTCATCGCTGAGTTCTGCCACGCAGCGGAGGAGAACTTCGCCGCGTTCAAGCAACGCACCGGCAGTACGAGCGAAGCGCACGTGCTGAACCTGGACGCCGCGACGTACCGGCCGACCGAGGACGACACGACCTTCTTCTTCTTCAACCCGTTCCCGGCCGACGTCCTGGCCGCGGTGGTCCGGAACATCTACGACTCCTGGCTGGCCAATCGCCGCGACGTGCGGGTGATCTACCACTGTGCCGCGCACCCCGAGGTCTTCGAGGACTCACCGCACTGGCGACGAGCGGGCGAGTCCAAGGCGCAGTACCTGACGGTGTCCTACGTCCCGGTCGCAGCCCCCGAAGGCTCTCGCCCGGACGTCTAGGCCGGCGCAGCGAAGCTGCGAACCGTCGCGAGGGTGTCGGCCTCGGCGGCCGACTTGTCGTCGCGGTAGCGCAGGACCCGGGCGAACCGCAGCGCCACGCCACCGGGATAGCGACTCGATCGCTGGACTCCGTCGAACGCGATCTCGACCACCTGCTCGGGGCGGACGTGCACCACCCAGCCGTCGTCCGAAGTCTTCAGCTCGGTGAAGCGCTCGGTCTGCCAGGCGAGCATCTCGTCCGTCATGCCCTTGAAGGTCTTCCCCAGCATCACGAACTCCTCGCCGTCGCGCGCCCCGAGGTGGATGTTCGACAGGGTTCCGCGACGGCGCCCGCTGCCCCACTCGACGGCGAGTACGACGAGGTCGAGGGTGTGACGCGGCTTCACCTTCACCCAGGCCGCACCGCGCCGGCCGGCCTCGTAGGCCGCGGTCGGGTCCTTGAGGATCACTCCCTCCTGACCGGCGGCGACGATCCGGTCGAAGAACGCGGTCGCGGCAGCGACGTCGGAGGTCACCAGGCGTTCGGTCCTCAGCGACGGGGGCACGATCGAGTCCAGTCGCTCCCAGCGCGCCGATCCGGGCTGCTCGATCAGTGAGGTGCCCTCAGCGGCGAGCAGGTCGAAGAAGAACGGCTGTGCGCTGCGACCGCCGAACGAGGCGGTCTCCGAGGCGGTCTCCTGGAAGGGCCGCGGTGTCCCAGCCTCGTCGATGACCAGTGCCTCGCCGTCCAGGATGAGCTGGTCGCCTGCCAACCCGCGGACCGCCTCGACCACGCCGGGGAGCCGATCGCTGATCTCCTCCAGGCTCCGGGTGAACACGAGGACCTCGTCCCCGGACCTGTGCACCTGGATCCGGATGCCGTCAAGCTTGGTGTCGACCACGACAGTGTCACCAAGACCGTCGACCCCCTCGGCCACCGTCGGCGCGGACGACGCCAGCATCGGCCTGATCGGCCTGCCCACCACCAGGTCGAATGCGGCCAGCGCGGGCTCGCCACCTCTCAGGGCGGCAAGCGCGATCGGCCCTGTGGGCGCGCTGAACATGGCTGCCCGCCGGACTGCTGCGATGGGAACACCGGCTGCGGCGGCGATGGCGTCGAGCATCACCGAGTCGAGCGCGCCCTGGCGTACGCCGCCGGTCATCAGCGCCCGCAGGTACTCCTGCTCCTCGGCGGTCAACAACGCGAACAAGGACTGCACCTGGGTCCTGCGGTCGCCGGCGGAGCCTGGGCCCGACAGGGCGGCGATCGCGGCGAGCGCCTGGTCGACCTCGGTGAGCGACAATGAGGGGGACGGCGACGGCGGCGGCAGCTCGGCCAGTCCCCGCCAGCCCACACCGGTACGCCGCTGCCGCAACGTCCCGGACAGGTAGGTGGCGGCCAGGTCGATCTCGTCGCCGGACGCCTCGGCCAGCACCTCGGCAAGCAGGGCTCTCTTCTCGAGCCGCGAGCGCGTACCGGCAACGGCGGTCGAGGTCGTGGCGAGCCGGGCCAGAAGCATGGACCCATCCTGCCCTGCCGTGTCGGGGTCACCGTCTAGGTTTGGCGGCGTGAGCAGCCCGAGTCAACGTTCCTGGCGCCCGGACTGGCCGTGCTCGGTCGGTGCCGGCATGGGCGTGCATCGTCGTGGCGGCGGCGATCCGACGTACCGGGTCGGTCCGGACGGATCACATGCACGGGCGTTCACGACGCCCGACGGCCCGGTCACCCTCGAGGTGCATCCGCTCGACCGGTCAGGTGAGATCCGCGCGTGCGCGTGGGGCAGTGGCGCGGACTGGGCGTTGGACGCGCTGCCCCGGATGCTCGGGGCAGAGGACGACCCGTCGGGCTTCCATCCGCACCACGAGGTCATCGCCGCGGCCTGGCGCCGGCACCCGCACGTGCGGGTCGGCGCCACCGGTCTGGTGATGGAGTCGCTGGTCCCCACCATCCTCGAGCAGAAGGTCACCGGCCAGGAGGCGTTCACAGCGTTCCGGCGCCTGGTGAAGCGCTTCGGACAACCGGCACCGGGGCCGTGGGGCCTGATGCTGCAACCGGTTCCCGCCGTCCTTCGCTCGATCCCGTCGTGGGAGTGGCTCAGGCTCCCCGTCGACGGTGGACGGTCGCGGCCGTTGCTCGCGGCCGTCCGGGTTGCCGCCTCGCTCGAGCGCGCGGGCACCGAGCCGCTCGCCGAGTTCGACCGCCGGCTGCGCAGCATCCCCGGCCTGGGCGTCTGGACCAGCGCCGAGGTCCGCTCGACCGCCCTGGGAGACGCCGACGCAGTGAGCTTCGGCGACTACCACGTCGCCAAGGACATCGGGTGGGCGCTCACCGGCGAGCCGGTCGACGACAAGGCGCTGGCCGAGTTGCTGGCGCCGTACGCCGGCCATCGACAGCGGGTGCAGCAGCTCGTGGAGCTGGCCCAATTGGGACGACCCCGGCGGGGGCCGCGGATGGCTCCGCGGACGCACCTGCCGGGGTCGGCCCGTTAGCCGGTGCTCAGCTCCCGAAGATGTAGGAGCTCGCGACGGCGACCTGGATGTCGGCGCCCGCAGGCAGACCGAACTCCGCGGTAGACAGCGTGATCCGCAGGCCCACGATCGCCGAGTAGCCGTGCTGGGTGAGCTGCTGGTTGATGTAGACCTGGCCGATTCCGAACAGGTAGATCTGCGTGTTCGGAGCGACGTTGATCGGGATCTGTCTCCCGGCGATCACCAGGTTGACGAAGGTCATCTTCGCCGTCGCTGTGTCGCTGGAGGGCAAGCCGCCGTTGTCGTGGTGCACCGCGGCCGTGACGCCCACCGCATCGGCGGTGATCAGGCCACCGAGCAGGTTGATCTTCGCCAGCTGGGCGCCGGTGGACACGTCGGCCAGGCCGGGCACGGTGTTCGCGCTGACCGTGGTGGTCACGGCGTTCACGGTGGCGACCTGCGGGATGTTCACGCCCGCGATCGTGTTGCTGTACGGCACTCCGCCGGTGCCCGTCGACGGCAGGCTCAGCATGCCGGTCGGCTGCGCCAGCACCGAGACCGAGTCGCCCGCGTAGACGCCCGCGAAGGTTCCGTAGGCGAAGCCGCCGACCGGAAGGGCATCGCTCTTGCCGGTCGGGACGATCAGCGCCTGGGTCGGGTTGAGCCTGATCTCGGCACCGGCCGGGGCACTGCCCTGCCCCTTGAGCAGCGTGATGTGCAGGGCGGTGCCCATCGTGCGGACGGTCTTGCCCGGGATGGACTTGTCGACCTGGGACTCGTTGATCACGATGTCGGCCAGGCCGGGGATCGTGATCTTCGTGTTCGCCGGGATGTTCACCGGGTAGGCCTTGCCGCCGATCGAGAGGTTGAGGAACGTCGTCGTCGTACCGCCGTCGAGCGCGACGCTGGTCGTGGACCCGGTCGCGGTGGCGTAGGAGGTGCTCTGGATCGCGTCGACCTTGATCGCTCCGCCGAGCAGGCTGATGCCGGCGATCTTGGACCCGGCGGTGATCTTCACGCCGGTACCGAACGCGGTGGCCTGCTCGCCGGTCGTGACCGCACCGACGTCGAGGAGGCCCGCGACATGGACACCCGCGACACCGGACGAGGCCGAGTTCGGGATCACGGTGTCGCTCAGGTTCGAGGCGGCGGTCATGCCGGAGCTGATCGTGGTGCCCAGGGCGTTGATCTGGGTGCCGCCGGACGTGCCGGAGTAGGTCCAGACCTGCGTGTCGGCGGCTACCGGTCCGATGCCGGCGACGAGGGTGGCCGTCGCCAGGAGCGCGGTGGCACATGCGGAGGAGAGAAGTCGGCGCACAAGGCACCTCCAGAAAATAGGAGACGGGCTCGCCGAGACGACCCGTAGGGAGGGGAGACACGAGTATGTCACGGCAGAACGAGGGTCCAAGAGACGCGCCGGTAAAAATTCAGAGCGATGTCTTCCGTTCTGTAAACCGCTGTGACAGTCTCCGTTACATCTTGGACCCTGCCCCGGTCCCGTCAGGTCGAGAGGAGTCGTGCGTGGTGCAGCTTGCCTGGGACCTCGAGCGGCTGGCTGCGACTGACGACGCCCGGATCTGCGCCCTTTTCGCCGACCGCGCCGAGCGTCGTGCGGCGATCGGCGCGATGGTCGACGCCCTGGCACGTACCTGTCCATGGAGTGGCCCGACTGGTGTAGTCCGGCTCGACGTGGAGCTGGCAGCCGGCGACGTGGAGTCGTGGACGATCAGATTCCATTCGGCCGCGGTCCGGCTCGACGAGGCGGCCGAACCGCGGGCGGTGGTGAGCCTCGGGCTGGTCGACGTGGTCCGGCTCGTGACAGGTCAGGCCGATGGGGCGTTGCTATACCTGGCCGGGGTCCTGGACGTCATCGGCGACGAGGCCTGGGTGCTGGAGCTCGGTCGCGCCGTGCGGGCTCCGGGTTCGACCCGGCCGCTGATCGACCCGGCCGCCCTGGATCCCGACGCTGTCTCGGCTGCGATCTCCGGCGTGCCGATCGAGCACCTTGCCGCAGTGATGGCCGGCGGCTTCCGTCGGCTCGTGCTCACCGAGGTGTTCGGCCGGTTCCCCGAGTTCCTGGTCCCGGAGAAGGCCCGGCGGACCCGGGTGGGGATCGGGTTCTCGATCGGCGGCCGGTCCGACGGCGGCATCGACCGGTACGTCGTACGGATCGACGCGGGGGAGTGCACCGTGATCGCGGATGCCTCGGGCGACGAGCCTGTCGACGCGACCCTGCTTCTGGAGGGCCACGAGTTCCTGCGTCTGGTGCTCGGGCACCTCAATCCCGTGCGCGGAGTGCTCTCGGGCCAGATCCGGGTGCACGGCCCGGTGATCAAGGCTCTCGGCTTCAACGCCGTCATGCGGATTCCGGGAAGCTGAGGCTTGCCTTTATGACAGTTTCACTGGCACAGTTCCGCTGCAACGAAGATGTGACCTGCCTAACTCCTGCGCAGAGTGGGCGTGACGCAGGGTGCACGCGACCACGACTGCAGACCGGGAGGAACCGTTGAGCTCCTTGGCCGTCGCGGGTCGTGCCGGGTTCGAATCGCTGATCGACCGGTTCCGGGCCGGCATCGTCACCAGCGGGAACATCGTGCTGCTGGCTACCGAAGCCGTGCTGTTCATCGTCAAGGACATCCTCGCCCGGCGGTTCTCCTGGACCGAGTTCATGCTCCAGGCCTGGTTCATGACGCGGGTCAGCCTGCTCCCGACGATCCTGGTCGCGATCCCGTTCGGCGTGATCACCTCCGTCCAGATCGGTGCGGTCGCCAACCAGATCGGTGCAACCTCGTTCAGCGGTGCCGTCAACGGCATCGGCGTCCTGCGCCAGGGCGCGCCGCTCGTGACCTCACTGATGATCGCCGGGGCAGTCGGGTCGGCGATCTGCTCCGATCTCGGAGCACGTACGGTCCGTGAGGAGATCGACGCGCTCAAGGTCATGGGCATCTCGCCGATCCAGCGGCTGGTCGCGCCGCGGATCCTGGCCGCACTGGTCGTCGCCCTGCTGCTCACCGTGATCGTCGCGATGACCGCGATGATCACGGCGTTCATCATGAACGTCGGCGGCGGCAGCATCTCCTCGGGTGCCTATCTGGACTCCTTCGTCAGCTTCTCGCGCCCGCAGGACTTCGTCCTCGCCGAGTTCAAGGCCCTGGTCTTCGGCTTCATCGCGACGATCGTCGCCTCGCACAAGGGTCTCGGCGCCTCCGGCGGACCCAAGGGTGTCGCCGACGCCGTGAACCAGGCAGTGGTGCTGAGCGTGATCCTGCTGGCCGTCGCCAACGTCGCCATCACGCAGGCGTACGTGATGATCTTCCCGCAGGGGCTCGCATGACGGCGCTCGAGGATCCGACTCCGCGTCCGACCATTGCCGACCACGTGGTCGACGCGGTGGACCGCGTCGTGGAGACCCTGGCCCAGCTGGGCGACTTCGCGACCTTCGTGGCCCAGACGATCCTCTCGATCTTCGCCACGATCCGGCTCTACCACCGCGAAGTCCTGCGCCAGCTCAAGGACATCGCCTGGGGCAGCGGCGCCATCATCGTCGGCGGCGGCACCATCGGCGTGATGGTCCTGCTGGCGCTCTCGGCCGGGACGTCCCTGGGCATCGAGGGCTTCAGCGGCCTGGAGATCGTCGGTCTCGCTCCGCTCACCGGCTTCATCTCGGCCAGTGCCAACACCCGCGAGCTCGCTCCGCTGATCGCCGCCCTCGCGCTGGCCTCGCAGGTCGGCTGCCGCTTCACCGCCCAGCTCGGCTCGATGAAGATCTCCGAGGAGGTCGACGCGCTCGAGGTGATGGCAGTCCAGCCGATGCGCTACCTGGTCACCACCCGGGTGATCGCCACCGGCATCGCGATCCTGCCGCTGTACCTGATCGGCCTGATCGGCTCGTACATGGCCTCCGCGTTCTCGGTCGTGGTGATCTTCCACCAGTCGCCCGGCCAGTACGACCACTACTTCTCCACCTTCATCCAGGGCCGCGACGTGTTCTTCTCGGTCATCAAGATCCTGGTCTTCGCCACCGCGGTGACCCTGGTGCACTGCTGGTACGGCATGCGTGCCTCAGGCGGTCCGCAGTCGGTCGGCGAGGCCACCGGGCGCGCGATCCGGGCCAGCATCGTGCTCGTGGTCCTCCTGGACATGGTCATGACGCTGCTGTTCTGGGGCGGCAACTCCGGCTTCCGGGTCTCGGGGTGACGGGCTAGATGGCAGCACCAGTGCGCAAGGACCTCAAGCGCTCCGACTACGCACTGCGCGGAGTCGGGATGGTGGTCGTGATCGGCATCGCGCTCGGCCTGCTGTTCATGCGCTCCTCCGGCACGTTCGGCGGCCCGGAACACGTCTCGGCGCAGCTAGCCGACGCCGGCGGATCGCTCGGCAAGAGCGCCGACGTCAAGGTCCGCGGTGTCATCGTTGGCACGGTCACGAGCATCGGACGCGGCCCGGACGGCGGCGTCCGGGTGCAGATGTCGATCCCGGGCGACAAGCTGAAGATGATCCCGTCGAACGTCGTCGCGCGGATCCTGCCGGCCACGGTGTTCGGTACGTCGTTCGTCGACCTGACCACGCCGGGGGCCTCCTCGACCTCCTCGCTCCGTGCCGGCGCCGTCGTACCGGCGGACAGCAGGCAGGGCACCTTGGAGCTCCAGCAGGCCCTCGATGACATCGACAACCTGGTCAAGGCCGTCGGGCCGGCCCAGCTCGCCTCGGCGATCGGCTCGGCGGCGCAGGCCCTCGACGGGCGAGGGCAGCAGCTCGGCGACACGATCGACCTGGCGAACTCCTACCTGGCGCGGCTCAACCCGCGGATGCCCGCCGTGCGGGCGGACCTGCACTCGCTGGTCACGAACCTCCAGCTCGCTCAGGAGGTCGCTCCCGACCTGCTCCAGGCCACCAACGATGCGCTCGTCGCGGCCCGGACGATCGTGGACGAGAAGGCCTCGATCGCGACGATCATCAGCGGCGGCACGGCACTGACCGCCCAGGCCAATGCGTTCGTGTCGGCGAACTCGGCGGACCTGATCCGCTTCATCGACAACTCTGCGACGCTGCTCGACGTCGTCTACACGAACAGGCACCTGGGGATCACCGGTTCGATCATGACCAACAGGATGCTGAACGCGAAGCTCAGCACGATCGTGCACCACGGCTTCCTCGAGGCAGCGACCTCGTTCATCCTCGGCATTCCGCCGTACTACACCTCGGCCAGCTGCCCCCGGTTCGGGGTGGCCCGCGGCGACAACTGCACCGGCGCGAGCCGGGTCGGTGTCAGTGCGATGCTCGATGGTTCGAGCGGAGGTGCCCGATGATCAAGGGCTTCGGTTCCATCGTCGTCAAGTTCACGATCTTCGCCCTGGCGTCCGGGCTGCTGGGCCTGGTGCTTGTCAACACGATGCTCAACGGGCTGAGTGGCAGCACCGAGAGCTTCAAGGCCGAGTTCACCGACGTCGCCGGCCTGCGTGCCGGCGACGACATGCGGGTGGCCGGCGTACGGGTGGGCCGAGTCTCGGGCATCACGATCACCCAGCAAGGTGCCGAGGTCTCCTTCGACCTCCTCAAGTCGCAACCGATCCTGGACACCACCAAGATCGTGATGCGCTACCAGAACCTGCTCGGCCAGCGGTACCTCGCGCTCGTCCAGACCGGCAGGCGGGGGGCTCCGCTGCGGTCCGGATCCACGATCCCGCTCGCGATGACCAGCCCGGGCTTCGACCTCACCGAGCTGCTCAACGGCTTCCGGCCGCTCTTCGAGGCGCTCCGGCCCGACGACGTCAACGCACTCGCGACGTCGCTGATCAAGGTGCTGCAGGGGGAGGGCGGAACCGTCGAGCAGCTGCTCCAGCAGACGGCCCACATCACCAACTTCCTGGCCGACCGCGACCAGCTCGTCGGCCAGGTGCTGACGAACCTGACACCGGTCGTGGTCGACATCGCCGGGCAGGGCAGCGAACTGCGCTCCACGGTGGTCGAGCTGAGGAACCTGATGACAGGTCTGGCCACCGACCGGGCCTCGATCGGCGCGTCCATCGACGGCGTCAGCCAGCTGATCGGCTCGACGTCCTCGCTGCTGACCGACATCAAGGTCCCGACCATTCAGGCCGTGAAGAACTTCCGCCAGGTGATGGACCTGTTCGTGGCCAACAAGCGGGGCTTCGTGGATGCGATCCGGTCGTTCGGCACGACGCTGGCCGCGCTCGGCCGCGCCGGCTCGTACCAGAACGCGGTCAACATCTACCTGTGCTCGGTGATCGTGCAGGTCGGGCCGGCCAAGCTCAACCTCAACGGCAGCGACAACGGTCCGTGGTCGAAGGTGTGCCGATGAAGCCGCTCGCAGACCGCGACCCGTTCCGGGTTGGACTGGTCGCCATGGCCGTCGGAGCACTCGTCGCCGGCCTGGTCCTGGTCGTGACCTTCGTGTCCTTCGGCAAGACCGAGTACCACGCGATCCTCGCGCAGACGGCCGGGCTGCGCGTCGGCGAGGACGTCGAGATCCACGGCGTACCGACAGGCAAGGTCACGTCGATCGCGCTCGACGGCGACACGGTCCGCGTCGGCTTCACGGTGAGCAGCAACCTACGCCTCGGTACGTCGACCACGGCGGCGGTCAAGGTGGCCACCCTCCTGGGCACCCACTACCTCGCGGTCGATCCTTCGGGCAGCGGCTCGCTCGACACGATCCCGCTCGCACGCACGTCCGTGCCGTACAACCTGCAGGACGTGCTCGAGAAGGGCACCGGCAACCTGCAGAAGCTGGACCCGGTCCTGCTGGCGAAGGCGCTCACCGAGACCAGCAAGACCCTGACGGCGACCAGCCAGAACATCGGGCCGGCGCTCACCGGCGTCGCCCGGCTCGCCGAAGCGGTCCAGAAGCGCAGCGGGCAGACCGGTGACCTGATCGCGGCGGCCCGGAGCGTGACCAACCAGCTGTCGGCGAGCAGTGGCGACATCGTCGTCCTGATGCGCGACGGCAACCTGGTCCTGGCCGAGATCAACTCGCGTCGCGCAGCCATCCACACGCTGTTGACCGAGACCACGACGCTGGCCAGCAACCTGGCCGCGATCGTCTCCTCGACCAAGTCGGACATGGCGCCGGCGCTCCGCGAGCTCAACGTCGTCCTGACCACACTGCGCTCCCAGGACGCGACACTGAAGAGCGTCCTGGACCAGATGGCGCCGACCGTGCGCTACCTGGCCAACGCGACCGGCAACGGTCCCTGGGGCGACCTGTGGCTCAAGTCCCCGGCAATCCCGCCGGACGACCTCGCCTGCCGGACAGGAGGCTGCCCGTGAGACGCCTGCTCGGACTCTCGCTGCTCGTGGCCCTCGTCCTGGGTTTGACCAGCTGCACGATTCCGGTGATCGGGAAGAACACGATCACCATCACCGCGATGATGTCGGACTCCGCGGGCCTGTTCGTCGGCAACGACGTCGGCATCCTGGGCGTCCCGGTCGGCAAGGTCACCTCGATCACGCCCGAGGGCACAACCGTCCGCGTGACCATGCAGGTCAATGCCGACCAGCCGGTCCCGGCCGGCGCCGGTGCGGTCGTGGTGGCCCGCTCGGTCGCCACCGACCGGTACGTCGAGCTGACCCCGGTCTACCACGCGGGACCGCGGATGCAGAACGGTGCGGTGATCGCCCAGCCGCTGACCCGGACCCCGGTCGACTTCGACGACGTCCTCGCAGCGCTGAACACCTTCGCCACCGGGATCGCAGGCTCGAAGTCGACCCAGGACGCGATCAAGAACATCCTCGGGTCCGGATCGACCGCGCTGGCCGGCAAGGGGGCGGAGTTCAACACCGCGATCACGTCCCTCGGCGGCGCCGTGAACTCGATCTCCCGGCAGCGCGGCAACATCACCTCGACCGTGCAGTCGCTCGACAGCCTGACCGGGACGATCGCGGACAACCAGCAGCTGGTGCGTGACTTCATCACCCAGATCAGCAATGCCACCAGGCTCCTGGCCGACGAACGCACCAACTTCCAGTCCACCCTGCAATCGCTGAGCAGCGTGGTCCAGCTCGTCGCCGACTTCGCCCACCAGAACCGGCAGCAGTTCGTCTCGGCGCTCACGCAGAGCACCGACCTGATGAAGAAGCTCCTGGTCAAGCGTACCGACCTGGTCGAGATCCTCCGGGTGATGCCGCTGACGCTGCAGAACCTCGGGGCGATCTACGACAAGGGCCGCCTCCGCGTCCGGGTCGACCCGACCGTGCTGACCCCGCTGGGCGGCCTCATCGACTCGTCGTGCAACCAGGCGCCGACCGACTTCTGCTCCGCGTTCGGCCCGTCGCTGCTGAACCTCAACAACATCCTGGCGCTCCTGGGGATCGGCAGGTGAACCGCCGGATGAGGAAGTTCGTCACCGCCGTCGTCGTGGTGCTCGGTCTGGCGCTCGTCGCCGGCTGCGGACCGACGATGCGCGACTTGCCGTTGCCCGGCTCAGGGGTGAGCGGCAACACGATCACGATCAAGATCCCTTTCGACGAAGCGCTGAACCTCGCCCAGGGCGCGGCGATCAAGGTCAACGGGGTGGACTCCGGCAAGGTGCAGTCGGTGGCGACCCAGGACTTCAAGGCGATTGCCACGATCAAGATCCGCACCGACGCCCAGATGCGCCGCGACGCCACCGCCCGGTTGCGCTACACCACTCCGCTCGGTGAGCTCTTCGTCGACGTGAGCAACCCCGCGACCGGGCCGCTCATGCGCAACGGCGACGAGCTCGCGGCGGCGAACGCGACGACGGCGCCGACCGTCGAGGATGCCCTGTCGTCCGCCTCGCTGCTGGTCAACGGCGGCGGCCTCAACCAGCTGCAGACCGTGACCGACGAGCTCAACAAGGCGATCGGCGGTCGCGAGGGCAACGTCCGCGAGCTGCTCGACCGGTCCAACACCTTCCTGGGTCAAGCCGATGCGACCACCGGAGACATCGACGCGGCGCTTCGCTCGCTGGCCGGTCTCTCGCAGGTGCTCAACGAGAACAAGAGCACCATCAACGCGGCGATGACCGAGATCCGTCCGGCTGCCCAGGTGCTGCGCGAGAACACCCCGGGGCTGACCCGGTTGCTGGCCCAGCTCGTGAAGTTCTCGGCGACCGCGAACAACGTGGTCGGCCACACTCGGACCCAGATCGAGTCGATGGTCAACCAGGTCACACCGGTCCTGCAGGAGTTCCTCGGTCTGCGAGCCGATCTGGGGCCGTCGTTCAGTGACCTCGTCAACGTGAGCAGGCTGCTCAACGCCGCAGTGCCCGGTGACTACGCGAACATGCGCCTCGTCCTCGAGTTCGACCAGCTGGGCCCGCCGAACCTGCTCGGTGCCGGCGGCGGCGGGAGCACAGGTGCGAACGGCAACGGCACCGGGGGCCTGCTCGGCGGGCTCGGCGGCCTGCTGGGCGGACTTCTCGGCGGCGGCAGCTCGCCCCGCGTGATCGAGCCCGCGACCTCGAGCTCGCCGCTGAGCCTCTCGGGGATGCTGGCCGGAGCGTCCGGGGGTACCCGATGACGGTGTTCGCGATCTTCAAGGACCGGTTGTGGCAGAGCTTCTTCGGCGTCGTACTCGTCCTGGTCATCACCCTGGCGTACCTCTTCAGCTCGGTCCTGGGCACTCCGCTGCTCGGCGGCAACAAGGTCGTGAAGGTCGAGATGGCCGCGACCGGGGGCCTCTTCGAGGGCTCGGCAGTGACCTACCGGGGCGTGAAGATCGGCAAGGTCCGCACGATCGACCTGACCCCGACGGGCGTGGTCGCGACCATCGCGATCACCTCGTCGGACAACATCCCGACCGATTCGCTGGTGAAGGTCCGCAGCCTCTCGCCCGTCGGTGAGCAGTACCTCGACTTCCAGCCGCGCACGGAGACGGGTCCGTTCATCCACGACGGCTCGGTGATCCCCGCGACGTCGACGGATCTGCCCAAGACCCTCGCCTCGACGGTCATCGCGGTGAACAAGGTCCTGGCGCAGATCAACACCGACCAGCTCCACTCACTGCTGACCGAGCTCAGCACCGGGCTGGCCGGCACCGGCGACGACCTCGGCAAGCTCGTGGATCAGGGCCACGTGCTGCTCGTCGACCTGGACAGGCTCTGGCCCCAGACCGATCGACTGATCACCAACGGTGGCACCGTGCTCAGCATCGGTCCGTCGAAGGCCAACGACATCCGGCAGCTCGCGACGTCCTCACGGTTGTTCGCCCAGTTCCTGCGCAGCTACGACCCCCAGCTGCGAAGCACGCTCGCCAAGGCGCCCGCCCAGATCGCCCAGCTGCACGGGCTGATCACCGATGCCGCCACGATCTTCCCGGGGTTCGTGGGTGAGGCGGTCACCTTCTCCGACCTGTTCCGGTCCTACTCGCCCCAGCTCGGGGCGCTCCTGGCCTGGTACGCACCGGGTCTCGGCGTGCTGGGCAAGGCGGTCAAGGACGGCGTCCTGCAGATCGAGGGCATCCCGCAGCGGTCCACCGAGTGCCCGTATCCGACGACGCGACGCGATCCGACCAACCCCGTACGTCGGCCGCTGGTCACCACGGGTCACTGTGCTTCGGGCCACGCGAACCTGCAGCGCGGGGCAGCCCACGCTCCGGGACCCGTCCAGTGACGGCCACGAAGCGCTGGCAGGTCGCGACCGGCGTCCTGGCCCTGGCGCTGGTCGCCGCGCTGGTGGTCCTCGTGCTCACCCTGCGATCACTGAGCCACGCGCACGACCTCACCGATGCCGGCACGCAGGCCCAGGCGGCAGCCCGCAAGGCAGTGGTGTCGATGACGACCTACGACTACCGGACGCTCCCGCACGACTTCGCCTGGGTCGACGACGCGGGCACGGCCAAGTTCCGCAAGCAGTACGCCGAGGTCAGCGCACCGATCAAGAAGCTCGTCCTCCAACTGAAGGCTCATGCCGTGGGCAGCGTGGTCGCCTGTGCGGCCGAGGTGAAGGATGCCGACCACGTCCTGGTCCTGGTCTTCGTGGACCAGACCCTGAGCAACCCGGGCCAGGCCCAACCCGGTCTGGATCAGCCGCGGGTGACCATGTCGATGGTCCGCCAGGGTGGTCGCTGGCTGGTCGACGAGGTCAAGCTCAACAATCTCAACACCCCGTAGTCCTCAGGCGTCGGGCTCGAGCCGCAGCGTCATCAGGGTCGTGGCCAGCATGTCGTAGTGGCCGACGAGGAGCAGCAGCTCGATCGCTGTGCGCTCGTCGTACGCGGCCCGCAGGCGGGCCCAGGTGCCGTCACCGAGGTCCTTGGTCGACAGCAGCTCCTCAGTGACCTCCATGAGCAGCTCGTCGTTGCCCTGCCAGCCCTCAGCGGCCGCGCCGATTCCGATGCGCTCGACATCGTCCCGGGTGAGACCGGCACGTCGACCGATCCGGACGTGGTGCTCGAACTCGTAGGCGCAGCCTCGCAAGGTCGCCACCCGAAGGATCACCAGCTCGGTCTCGCGGCGCGGCAGCGTGCCGCCGGGCATCAGCTGGCTGGCGAAGAAGAGCCAACCCCAGAACAGCCCGCGGCCACGCCCGAGCGTGGTGAAGATGGCCGGCGGGGCCGTCTTGGTCACGCGGGCTGCGATCCGGGTCAGCGACCAGATCGGCAGTCCCAGCTCGCGCAGGCCGCCCGGGGCGATCCGCGGGCCGCTCACGGGTCCTCCCGCACGGCCCGGCCGACCTGGGGGAGCGCCTTGTTGGCGACCGTGTTCATCACCTTCATCGCGACGACATAGGCGGGCGGGAAGTAGCGCTGCGCGAGGTGGGCGATCCGGATGTCGGGCGAGGTGTAGACCCAGTACTTGTTGTGCCGTACGCCGTCCAGGATCGAGCGTGCCGCAGACTCGGGCGACACCGCGCGCTTCTTGAAGCGCGCCTGGAGCCTGCGGAACGCCGGACTGGTGTTGTCGACGCCGGCGATGCTCACGGTCTCGGTCAGGCCGGTGTCGACGCCGCCCGGGCAGACCAGGCTGACGCCGATGCGGTGGCGGGCCAGGTCGAAGCGCAGCACCTCGGAGACACCGCGGAGGCCGAACTTGCTGGCCGAGTAGGCGGCGTGCCACGGCATCCCGATGATCCCGGCGGCCGAGGAGACGTTCACGATGTGCCCTCCGCGACCAGCGTCGATCATCGGCGGGACCAGGTACTCGAGCACCGAGATCGGGCCCATCAGGTTGATGTCGACGACCCGCTGCCAGGTGCTGTGCGGGAGGGCGGTGATCGTGCCCCAGGACGCGATCCCGGCGATGTTCATCACCACGTCCATCGACCCGTGGTCGGCCGTGATCTCGGCCGCCATCGCCCGGACGCCCTCGTGGTCGGCGATGTCGACGGGGGAGGCGTAGGCGACGTCGCCGCCGGCCTCGGTCATCTCCGCGACCACGTCGATCAGGCCCTGCTGGTCCACGTCGGTGAGGAAGAGCGAGGCGCCTTGATCGGCGGCCATCAGCGCCGTGGCGCGTCCGATCCCGCTCGCGGCACCGGTGAGGAAGACGTTCTTGCCGCGGAGGTCGCGGACGGGGGCTCTGAGCATGTCCCGACCTTATCGATCCGGGCCCCGGTGCGAATCCTTCTCGGGCAGTAGTTGCCTGCCCCGTCCGCGTCACCACATCTCGGTCGAGGTCTCGTCCCTCAACCTCGACCGCTGCTCGATGACCGACGATTCGATCCGCTGGCGCGTGTCGAATCAGAGCAGGTGCCGCAGCGGGTTCAGGACTGCTTCGGTGAAGCGGCGGTGCACCCCGCGGGCGTTCCAGTCGCGACTCGACAGGTGCGAGCACTGCTTGAGGTCGGAGGCGAAGATCGCCTCCATCACCTTCGCCATCCCTGGGTCGATGAACTCCACGTTGATCTCGTAGTTGCCCGACATGCTCAGCCGGTCGATGTTCGCCGTGCCGACCGTGGACCATTTGCCGTCGATCGTGGCCGTCTTGGCGTGCACCATCGCTCCCTCGAACCGGTGGATCTCCACACCGGCGTCGAGCAGCTGGCCGAAGTAGCCGCGCGAGATCCAGTCCGCCACCACGTGGTTGGACGTGCGGGGAAGCAGGATCTTGACGTCCACGCCACGCCGCGCGGCACTGACGAGTGCGTCGACGAAGTCGGGGTCGGGGATGAAGTAGGCGTGCGTCATCCAGATGTTGCGGTGAGCCCGGTTGATGGCCTCGAGGTACATCGCCCTGATCGGGAACATCCACTGCCGCGGCAGGTTGCGGTGCAGGCGGATCCTCGGCTCCCACTCGGACTCGGTGGTCTCCAGGAGCAAGGGGCGCCGCCCGCTGCGGTGGTCATTCCAGAAGTCCGCGAACGAGCGTTTCAGGTCCCAGACCGCCGGACCTGTGATGCGGCAGTGCGTGTCGCGCCACTCGGTGGCGTAGGAGGCGCCGATGTTGAACCCGCCGACGAACGCCGCGTCGTCGTCGACGATCAGCACCTTGCGGTGGTCGCGGCCGTAACGGCGGATGTCGAAGAAGCGCCAGCCGGCGTTGTAGACCGGGTACTTAAGCACCCGGAGCACCCGGGAGAACGTCTTGAACCGGGGGTCGACGACGATGTTGGCGAACGCGTCGTAGATCGCATAGACCTCCACGCCGCGCTCCGCCGCGGCGGTCAGCGCCTGCTTGAAGCGTTCGCCGGTCTCGTCGCCCTTCCAGATGTAGGTCTCGAAGAGCACCATCTGCTGAGCCGACTCGATCGCGGCGAGCATGTCGTCGTACAGGTCGACGCCGTTGGTGTACGTCGTCACCGTCCCGCTGCCGATCCGGACGTCCTGCGGGCTCAGGGTGGTGAACGGCCGCGGCTTCTTGCCGCGCCGCCGCCAGGAGTCGACCAGGGTGAGGCTGATCGCCAGGACGAGTTGGACGCCGAGGATGGTCAGCAACGTGCGTCGCACCACGGGCCAGATGTCGCGCCCGACGGCAACCACGGCGTTCCTGGGTCTGCTCACGAGTAGAAAACTAGGGCATCGGGCCCCAAGAACCCTGTCGGTGCACCCCCGTACGCTCATCGCATGCGTCCTGTTACCGACCTCGCGCGCCGGGTGGCGCCGTTCCAGGTCATCTCGGACTACCAGCCCGCGGGTGACCAGCCGGCGGCGATCGAGGAGATCGACCGCCGCATCACCGGCGGCGTCCAGGACATCGTCCTGCTCGGCGCGACCGGCACCGGCAAGACCGCGACGGTCGCCTGGGTGGCGGAGAAGGTGCAGCGCCCGATCCTGGTGATGCAGCCCAACAAGACCCTCGCGGCCCAGTTCGCCACCGAGCTGCGACAGCTCCTACCCGAGAACGCGATCGAGTACTTCGTCTCGTACTACGACTACTACCAGCCCGAGGCGTACGTCCCGCAGACCGACACCTACATCGAGAAGGACTCCTCGATCAACGAGGAGGTCGAGCGGCTGCGGCACTCGGCGACCAACTCGCTGCTCACCCGGCGCGACGTGATCGTGGTCTCCACGGTGTCGTGCATCTACGGCCTCGGCACCCCGCAGGAGTACGTCGACCGGATGCTGCGGCTGCGCGTCGGCCAGGAGCTCGATCGCGACGGCGTCCTGCGGCGGCTCGTCGAGATCCAGTACACCCGCAACGACCTGGCCTTCACCCGCGGCACCTTCCGGGTCCGTGGGGACACCCTGGAGATCTTCCCGGTCTACGAGGAGCACGCTGTCCGCGTCGAGTTCTTCGGCGACGAGATCGAGCGGCTGATGACCCTGCACCCGATCACCGGGGAGGTGATCACCGAGGACGCCGAGCTCCACGTCTTCCCCGCGACCCACTACGTCGCCGGTCCGGAGCGGATGGAGCGCGCGATCCGGGGCATCGAGACCGAGCTGGAGGAGCAGGTCAGCCTCTTCGAGCGCCAGGGCAAGCTGCTGGAGGCGCAGCGGCTGCGGATGAGGACGTCCTACGACGTCGAGATGATGCGCCAGGTCGGGTCCTGCTCGGGCATCGAGAACTACTCGATGCACATCGACGGTCGCCAGCGGGGCAGCGCTCCGAACTGCCTGCTGGACTACTTCCCGGAGGACTTCGTCCTGGTCGTTGACGAGTCCCACGTCGCGGTTCCGCAGATCGGCGGCATGTACGAGGGGGACATGTCCCGCAAGCGCAACCTGGTCGACCACGGCTTCCGGCTGCCGAGCGCGATGGACAACCGGCCGTTGCGCTGGGAGGAGTTCCTCGACCGGATCGGTCAGACCATCTACCTCTCGGCGACGCCGGGGGACTACGAGCTGGCCAAGGGTGGTGGCGTCGAGAACGCGGTCGAGCAGATCATCCGTCCGACCGGCCTGATCGACCCCGAGGTGATCATCAAGCCGACCAAGGGCCAGATCGACGACCTCATCGGTGAGATCAACCTGCGCACCGAACGCAAGGAGCGGGTCCTGGTCACGACGCTGACCAAGAAGATGTCCGAGGACCTGACCGACTATCTGCTGGAGAACGGCATCCGGACCCGGTACCTGCACTCCGAGGTGGACACGCTCAAGCGGATCGAGCTGCTCCGCGACCTGCGGCTCGGCCTGTACGACGTCCTGGTCGGCATCAATCTGCTGCGCGAGGGCCTCGACCTGCCCGAGGTGTCGCTCGTCGCGATCCTCGATGCCGACAAGGAGGGGTTCCTGCGCTCGGACAAGTCGCTGATCCAGACGATCGGCCGTGCCGCCCGCAACGTGTCCGGCCAGGTCTTCATGTACGCCGACAAGATCACGCCCTCGATGGAGAAGGCGATCGACGAGACCAACCGGCGTCGGGCGAAGCAGGTTGCCTACAACACGGCGCACGGCGTCGACCCGCAGCCGCTGCGCAAGAAGATCGCCGACATCACCGAGATGCTCGCCCGCGAGGACGAGAACACCGAGGAGCTGCTCGCGACCTGGGGTGGCGTGGATGCGAAGTCCAAGAAGGCACCCGTACCGGGTCTTTCCAAGATGCGCGAGGTCAACCGTGACCTGGCCGGCTTGCCCTCCAGTGACCTCGCCGAGCTGGTCCAGCAGCTGACCGAGCAGATGCACGCGGCCGCTGCCGAGCTCCAGTTCGAGGTCGCGGCCAGGCTGCGCGACGAGATCTCAGACCTGAAGAAGGAGCTGAGACAGATGATGGAGGCCACGCGTTGAGCCGCCCCGATCCTGACGCCGTCAGGTCGCTACTCGCCACCGGTCCGAGGACCTGCTGGCCGAGCTCAGCGCGGCAGCGCGCGCAGACCAGGATGCTCTTGAGTGTCGCGCTCAGCCTCCGGCCATCGCACCGACGACGAGGAAGGGCTCGTGGCCCGAGGCGACTTGCTCGGGCAGCGGGGTGTCCGGCTCTTCGTGGGACAGGTCCTCGGCGCAGGCGAAGAACCTGACGAACGCACGTCGCTGAGCAGTTGTCCGATCTCGGATCGTGCCGACCAGCACCGGGAAATCGGCCTCGAGGGCGTCGAGAACGGCGCGCTGGGTGACGACGCCTACGACCTCGACGGACACGTCTCCGTGAACCTTCGCGAGGGCGCGGAGGTGGGCCGGCAGCACGACCTGGACTGTATGCGACATCAGTTCATCACCGAAGCGTCTGTACCTCGACGGACAACACGGCCGGGAGGTCCCGGACGATGGCCGCCCAGGAGTCCCCGGAGTCCCTCGATGCGTAGACCTGGCCGCCGCTGGTGCCGAAGTACACGCCGCATGACGAGTGTCGGTCGACCGCCATCGCGTCCCGCAGCACGTTGACGTAGCAGTCCTCCTGGGGAAGGCCCTGCGTCAGTGCCTCCCAGTCGTCCCCACCGGTACGGCTCCGGTAGACGCGCAGCTTGCCGTCGGGCGGGAAGTGGAGTGAATCACTGGTGATCGGCACGACATAGACCGTCTCCGGCTCGTGGGCGTGCACCGTGATCGGGAAGCCGAAGTCGCTCGGTAGGTTCCCGCTGACCTCCTGCCAGGTCTCGCCGGCGTCCTTGCTGCGCATGACGTCCCAGTGCTTCTGCATGTAGAGGACGTCAGGATGGCTCGGGTGCAGGTCGAGGTTGTGCACACAGTGCCCGACCTCGGAGTCCTGGTCCGGAATCTCTGCGGACCGCAGGCCCCTGTTGATCGGCTGCCAGGTGAGGCCACCATCAGACGTCCGGAACGCGCCCGCGGCTGAGATGGCGACGTAGAGAAGATCGGGATCGGTCGGGTGCTCGAGGATCGTGTGCAGACACATGCCTCCTGCGCCCGGCTGCCACTGCGGTCCGGTCTCGTGCCGGCGCAGACCGGAGAGCTCAGCCCAGTGCAGGCCGCCGTCGGTCGACTTGAACAACGCGGCGTCCTCGACGCCGGCGTAGACAGTCTCGGCGTCGTGCAGCGACGGCTCGAGGTGCCAGACCCTGGTGAACGCCCACGGTCGCAAGGTGCCGTCGTACCACTGGTGCTCTCCCGGGACGCCGTCGTAGCTGAAGTCGTTGCCAACGGCCTCCCAGGTCTTGCCTCCGTCGTCGGAGCGCTGGATGACCTGTCCGAACCAGCCGCTGGTTTGGGAGAGGTAGATCCGGTCGGAATCGACCGGTGAAGCCTTGAGATGGTAGATCTCCCAGCCGGGGAAGAGCGGGCCGTCGACCTCCCACGTCGCGCGTTCCTCGTCCGAGGTCAGGATGAACGCGCCCTTGCGCGTCGCGACCAGAACACGTGTGCCGCCCATGGCGTCCATCCCTTCGCCGTTGACCGACAACGACATTACTCGCAGGATCGACCTCCTCAGCGCTGGTCAAACCCAATCGACGTAGCCGGCGATGCCCTTGTTCCGGAGATCCGGGCAATCACTGTCCGATTTCGGTAGCCGATGCTCCCTCGGCCCAGGCGCAGAATGCGGGACGGACTTCCCGGAAGTACAGGCCCTTCGCCCGCGTGTAGTCGTCGTAGTCGGTCTTGCCTGCGTTGTCCGATGAAAGCGTGCGCTTGGTGTTCTCGTAGCGCTGGCGCTCCTCAGGGTGCGCGATGAGCCAGTCGCGAAACCAGATTGTGTAGGCGCCCCAGGGTGAATCCGCGCGGCGGATGTGGAGGATGACCGAAGGGCTGTGAGCGACGTAGAGCCGCTTTTCCCAGACCTCGGTGAGCGCACTCTCGTCCCCGAACGGGATGTCACGGTGGACGCCCGGCGAGTCCGGCCGAGAGCCGAGTGCTTGCTCGTACCCGAGCGGTGAGAGCCGAGCGTTCAGGTTTGCATGGCTGGGTAGGGGAAGGATCCGGAGCTGCAAATCGAGGATCGGCTTGGCGGCCAGCCCCGGGACCGAGGTGGATCCGATGTGGTCGACGAGCGCGGAGGCTGCTCCTGGAAGACCGATCAGGGCCACAGAGACGTCCAGGAGGCACTGAGCGGCAGTCTGGGCCCACTGTGGGTCGTGCTCGCTCAATGCTGCCGGGTTGTCAGAAGTCATCCCGGTGATTGTGCCCGACCGTCATCGGCGACTTCTGCCGATCTGACGGTGCCTGCCGCTGGATGTTCGACGGCGGCTCGTACGACAACCCGCGATGATGCTCGCATGGCAGATGACAGCGACGGCTCCAGCCCTGAGCCACCGGAGTTCGCAGCTTTCGTCGTGGCGGCTCAGGCGTATTGCGACACGATCGAGGCCGCGTGTGCCGAGCCTCCGGCGCGGCTGGCTCCTGGCCGCAAGGGACCTTGCCACGGGTTCGCTCGCTGATGATCTCGCGGATGTCTGGCGCGACCTTCGTGAAGGGCTTGATGCCCTGACTATGAATGCACGCTGGGACGACGTGGCGTGGGAGTGGCGGTTCGGGCTGGACGTCCATGGCGGCAAGCACGCAGTCGAGGCTGTGAGGGCCATCCACGAGATCCGCGTCTGACACCGACCACGCTGTGTGGGTCAGTCCGGTGCCGCGCACGCCTCATTGGGGGGTTGCACTCCGACCTTCTCGAAGCAGACGTAGTCCACGTAGCCGTCGCTTCGCATGACTGTCTCGCCCGACACAACATCAGTTCCAGACGCGTACTGAGATCGCCACGGTCGCCAGACCGTGTGTGGCCTCACCGCTGCCTACGTCGCAACCATCGCCTTGTTCTTCGCTCGCTCTCCATGGATCGTCGCGGCGGCAAAGATCGCGACCAGGGGAAGCTCCAGACAGACCGCGAGAACGGCTGCGCTCAACACGCCTCCGCGTGGGCTGGTCCACACGTCGAACCACGCATCGACGGCGAACATGACCGCACAGATTCCGGTGAAGATGGTGGTCGACGGATGGTGCTTCCACGCAGCGAAGGCTGCGACGGCCACCATCGACAACTCAAGTCCGTCGAACCCCAGCCAAGCGACGTCGTAGTGGTGGGTCGTCACGATCGACGTGATCCCGGTGGACAGGTAGATGACCCATCCGAGGAACCCGAAGGCAACGCACACGGCGAACCAGGTGATCCACCTGGGTACGCGCGGGAGGTGCGGCGGGTGGAGTTTCATGCGCGAGGGAGCCCAGAGCATCGTGCCGGGCCCGAATCGACGGCGCAGTTGGTCCGTCTCGCTTGACCTGATCCTGATCGGTGTGCGATGACGGTCATGAAGATCGAGTACTCCCAGTTCCCTCGGACTCTGTTCACAGGACTAAAACCGCCCCACGAGGTCTCGGACCAGGACGGCACTTCCCGACAGTTCAATCGGCACGCACGCAAGGGTTCTGAGGAAGCGTTCCCGAGAGGTGGTCATGCGAGGGCGAGCAGCGCCCGCGTTCATCGTTTCTGTCACGTCGTCCTCCATGTGCCTCTTGCGACGGCCTTCTTCTACAGGTTGGCACATGCCCCCACATCCGCAGCGACCGTTCGTGTCCTCCAAGGCGAGAGATGGTCGCGGCGGCTCACCGCGTGGACGCTAGCTCGTCGCAAGGATCAACTCGACCGATAAATCGTCGGCACTCGCGACAAGACGGCTCTGAACGATCGGATCAGCCGATGAGCGTATCTTTGCGACGTTTGAGGTCGTCGCGACGACCAGGACTGCCTCGGGTGTCGGTTATGCTCGGCTGCCGCACGTTTCTAGACGAGGAGTTGCTCGTGAGCGAAGCAGGATCGACGCGCAATGCTCCTGTGTGGGTGACCGTGAGCCTGGTCGTCGTGGCGGTCATCATTGCGGTGGTCGCGGTCATGTACTTCACCATGTCGGCGGCGGACCTGCCCTCGTTCTTCCCGGGCCACGCGGCCGGCGACACGAAGCATCACATCAAGCACGGGATCGCAGCGGTCCTTGTGGCTCTGGTAGCCCTCGGCGGTGCCTGGCTCACCAGCGGCCAGAAGAGGCCTTAGCCCTAGACGCTCCGTGGCCGTAGGTACAACGCCACGGTCTGCGCAGAGCTGGCCAGTTCAGGACGCTTGGTTCGGGCGGGTGGTCCACTCTGGCTCTTCGTCGGAGAGCGTGCGAACGAGGGACTCAACGAACCCGGGCACATCATTGCGCGCGAGCTGGAAGCTGGCTACGCAGGTGCCGGCACGCCAGATGGACAGCACTGCCAGTTGACCGCCGCCATGCCACGAGAGCCGCATCGCCCGACCCTGATCCCGGGCGTCGCCGAACACGTCTCCACTCGCGGGAAGTGCGTGGATTTCGGCCATGCACCCAGTGTGCACCTCCGAAATCGCGCGCACCAGAAGTTGCCAGACAACAAGCTCAGACCGGTCCATTGAGCTGGCCGCATTGGCAACTGGAGGGTTCCCGACGGCCCATCGTGCGCCGACGAACGAGGCACCGATCCCTGCGGCCTGGTTTGTCCCTGCTGGAGAACTTGCTCGCCGGGCACACGGCCACCTCGGCTCAGTTACGGCTCGCCCCGCGCCAGCGCGAGCAGACGGATCACCCTCGGGTCGTCCGCGAGGTCGTCGAGGAGGACCGGGAGTGGAAGGGACCAGTTGCGTTCAGCGGTGGTGCCCGGCACGTTGGGCCGGCTCTCCTGACAGACCGCGTCCTCGAGCGCCATGCAGAGGAGACGCGAGCCGGAGCGAAACAGCTGTCGGTACGCCGCGAGCACCGCATCCTCCGGCGTGGCATCCGCACCGAGGTCGTCGCGACGCAGCCGGACGAGCAGCTCGGCCCGGGCACCCTGCACGTCCTCGGCGCTCATTCCGGACAGCTCGCTCTGCTCGGTGGCGTCGGATCCTGTCCACAGACCCGCCACGTGGGAAGGTCGTGGGTCGTGACCGTGGCCATCGCGTGCGCCGGCCAGGTCTGGGGATCGTCGTCCTCGAACCAGAGCACCTTGTAGGTCAGGATGCCTCGCTCGGACAGCGCCTCCCCGACCCCGTCCTCGACCGTGCCGAGGTCCTCACCGACCACGACCGCACCGGCCCGGTGCGACTCGAGCGCGACGATGTCGAGCAGGTCCTTGCTCGGGTACCGCACGTAGCCACCCCCGGGCGGCCCGAGGTCGCCGGGAATCCACCACAGCCGGAACAACCCCATCACGTGGTCGATCCGTAGGCCGCCGGCGCTGGCTATGGTGCGGCGTACCGTCTGCACGAAGGGCTCGTACTCGGCTTCCTTCAACCGCCAGGGGACCCAGGGCGGTGATCCCCAGTCCTGGCCGAGGGTGTTGAGCTTGTCGGGTGGTGCGCCCACGGTCACGTCCCGGGCGAGCAGGTTCTGCCATGCCCACGCGTCGGCACCCGAGCCCTCGACCCCGATGGGCAGGTCCTGGATGAGGGTGAACCCGCTTGTGGCTGTGCGCAGCTGCTCCTGGAGCTGCCACTGCGTCCAGACGTGGAATGCCACCTCGTCGGCCTGCTCGGTGGCCACCGACAGCACCGCCGGGGTCGAGGGGTCGCGGAGTTCCTCGGGCCAGAGGTGCCAGTCGGGCCCGTGCTGCTCGACGAGCACACACCAGGTGGCGAACTGCTCGACGTCGTCGTCCTGCTGGTCGCGCCAGCTCTGGAAGTCCGCGGTACGGTCCCCCCGGGCGTGGGCGGCGCGCAGAGCGGCGAGCTTCACGCGCGCGATCGCGTCGCGGTCGATCAGCTCGGTGGCGCGCAGCGCCTCCAGGATCTGCGGTGGTACGTCGGATGCTCGGTGCCCCGGTACGTCGGGGACGCAGAGATAGAGGGGGTTGAGGAACCGCCGCGTCGTCGGCAGGTAGGGGCTCGCCTCCTGGGGGAGGGCCGGTGCGACGGCGTGCAGTGGGTTGACCAAAAGAAAGCTGCCACCGGCGTCCTCGGTCCAGCGCCGCAACCGACCGAGGTCGCGCAGGTCGCCGATACCCCAGCTGTCCGAGGAGCGGGCGGCGTACAGCTGGACCGCCCAGCCCCAACCCTGCTCCTCCGGAACGTGGCACCTGCCCGGGGAGACGACCAGCCGCCGGTCGGCGCCCGATGCTGTCCGGAGACGGTGGTAGCCGAGCGGGAAGTCCGCAGGGAGCGCGCCGCGCACGATACGTTCGGTGCCGTCCTCGCACGCGACGGTGACCTCACCAAGCCCGAGGTCTTCCCCGGGGCGCGCAACGACCGGACAGGCCGTCGCAGCTCGCGGCGGCGGGTGGCCAAGGGCATCGCGCAGTGCTTGGAGAGTATCGGGCGAGAGGCGGTGCTCGTGCTCGTCGGCGTCGACCCAGACCTGCTGGATGTCATCAGTCACGTGCTCGGCCGCGCGGGTGGCAGCCGCACTCCTCGCCGTAGTCCGTCCGCTCCTGAAGCGAGCCATCCTCGTTCTCGACGACGAGTTCGGCCCTCATGCTCCGGGCCAGGTACCGGCCTCCGGCAAGGGCCTGCGCCGGATCCGTGAAGCGGTGACCGAGGTCGGGCTCGCCCATGACCCGATAGGTCCACCGGGACCCGTCCCAGAACGTCCGTACCTGTGACCGTCGGTGCGCCGACCTCTGCTGCGGGATCGCGCGCGGCCGAACTGGCGCATCTGTAGCGCTGCGCGAACCTGCTTCGTACGACGCGTCGCTGTTCTTGTTGTCCACTGTCATCTCCGCGGCTTCACCCGAGGTAGTAGTCCGACGGCATCTCACGCGTCGGCTGGTGTGGAACGGGCCGGTGCGGATTGGGCTGGTGCGGGAGCGATGCGCGCAAGCCTGCGGGTCGGCGCGGACGATCGGCTTGGTCGGCCGTTGTGCTCTCGGTCGTCTGCGGGACAGAGGCTCGAGTCGTCGGGCTGGACGACCTGTCGGTCGTCACGTGGTGAGGGGTCATCGGGTTCTCCGGGGAGCATCGTGCACGGTGCGACGCGCCTTCTTGACGTCGCCATGACTTGCCACTACCCGCGCATCGGCTCCAGCACACGTGCCGCAGGATTTGGGTGAGCGGAGCCCCGTAGGTTATCGCGACGTTCGGACAGCAGTGACCACGGCGTTACTCAGGTATTGCGTGCCGTCCCAGTCGGCGCAGGTGATCAGCACGAGGCGCCCGGCGGTCTTCTGGCTGAAGAGCTGCTGGGCGCGGCGAGCAGTGATGCCCTTGCTGTAGACCTCGACCCTCGCGACCTCGTAGTCGATCCAGCCACGAGACACCCCGACGCGGATCCGGTCACCGGGTGCCAGGTCCCCGAGGTGGTCGAACGCGCCGCCGCCGGTGTGCACCGTGTGACCGGCGATCAGCGCGCTTCCGTGACGAGCCCCGGGGAGCGCGCCGTCGGCCCACCAGCCCAGCTTCCGCGGGTCGCTGGGCGGGGTGAGCACCCGCCCCGCTGCCTTGATCGGTACGACGGCAGCGTCCACGCCCAAGCTGGGGATGACCACTCTGAGCGGCATCCCCGGCACCGGCTCGGCGCGAACGGCTTGGCGAACGGGGTCGGAGGCGGTGACGCGTACCACCGAAGGCGAAGCCGCCGCCTCACTCGCGACATGGGGGATCTGCAGGTAGTAGGCGCTGACACCGAGCGCGACCACGACGGCGGCCGTCACCAGCTGGCTCCACGATCGCCGGTGGCGTTCGGTCGATTCAGTCGCCTGCATGGTGACGGCGTCGAGACCACAGGGCCAACGCGACCAGCAGGCCGCCCGTCATCAGCAGCGGCAGCGGCGAGCGGACCCGGTCGAGGACCGACGGACCACGCTGGCCTGCCTCCACCACCGTGGGAATTCCGGCGGCGGGAGCGCTCACCGCGTTGACGGAGGTGCCGTGCGTGTGGACTGTCGGCGGCTGGGCGTTCGGCGGGGCCACCGTCGGCGTGCCGGTCGGTGTACCCGGCGTTCCTGCAGTGCACGGCTGCACCCAGAACACCTTGGACTTGGTGTCGTTCCCCTGCGAGAAGGGAGTAGCCACGGTCACCTTGACGTGGAAGCCCTGCTTGGGGTGCGGCGTGCCGGTGAAGCTCGGGTAGTAGTCCGCGCGGGCGTCCAGACCGCTCGCGGTGCCGGCTCCGCTCGCGGGGTCTCCGCCGATGAATACGGACGTCGGACCGTTCGGCGTGATCGTGGCGTCCTTCGTCGGTGCCTGCATGGCGAAGGAGACCTGCGAGTAGTAGTTGCCCTGGTCGAACCCGTACCACTCGATCTGGAAGCCGCAGGTCACGTGCGGGTTGTTGTTCGGCGTGCCGTCCTGCTCGCCGAGCGGCGTGATCTTGATGGTGCCGTTGTTGCCCGGGGGATCACCAGCCCCGGCAGCAACACCAACGTCAACCTTGGTCTGACCTGGCGCGTTGGCACGGCCGCGAGCACCCGTGTTGCCGCCTCCATGTCCGTGCGTATGACCGGTGTCGTGCCTGGTCTGGCCGGGAGCGACATGGGAGGTGCCGTGCGACTTGTGGTGGTGGTTGCCGGCGTAGGCGAGGTCGGTCGACCCCCAGCAGATGAGGACGACGGTGGAGGCGACGGCAAGGATCCGACGCTGCAGTGAATGTTCGGGCATGGCGATCTCCAGGGGTGCGCAAGGGCTCGGCAAGGGCGTGCGATCTTTCAATCGCATGCCAGGGAGGGGTAGCAGGGCGTGATTACCCAGAGGCCGCGCGCACGAAACAACCTGTTCGTTGTGGGTTCAGAGGCGGTGGAGACAGGCTCAGCGGAGCTGCGGGAACAGGTGGTGCCGGGGGAGGCGGCTGGCGGTACGAGCGGCCGAAGAACCGTCCGGTTGTGGTCGCTGACTGTCACCCGGGTCTCGGTGTGGCGGAATGTGGGCAGCGTTTTTGAACGCGGATTTGTCACTGCCCGCGGCAATGTGACTCAGGTCAAGAAAATGAAGGTTTGGCGGCGAGGACGACCGGGCAAATGGAGGTTCGACCAAGCCGCTAGCTCGGGCTGACGGACACCGCCGTACGAAGGGAACGCTCATGTACATAGGTCTTGGAATCGTGCTGTTGGTTGCTGGTCTGATCCTCGATCTCAACGTGATCACGGTCAACATCCCGCACGTCAACGCCCACGCGCTCGGGGCGATTCTGATCGCTGCAGGCGTCCTCGCGATCGTGCTGTCCCTGGTAGTGACCGACCGTTACCGCAACCGCCGCAGCGTCGTCGTCGACGAGCCTCCGGTCGTGGAAGAACGACACATCCGGTGATCTCGATGCCAGGTACGGGCCAGGGCGAGGCAACCGGGCTCATGAGCCCGGGGCGTCTCGCACTGGTTGCGGAGCCCTTGGAACCAACCCATGACCACGTCTGGGCGCTTCGCGACACCGAGTTCAACGACTCAGGGCTGGCTCTCTTCCGTTTCGAATGCGACTGCGGAGCCGTCAGATTCACCTGAGTCACAAACAAATTCAGATCGCTCCCCGCACAGCGATGGGGACCAAGCAAGGGAGTTCATGATGGGCACGCTTTTGTGGATTGCTTCGGTCATCCTGGTGATTCTCGGCATCGTCGAGTTGCTTCATGGGGCACTGCTGTTCGGCATCCTTCTCATCGTCGTGGGGTGCCTGGTTGGACCCGGTGGTGTCTCGATCTTCAACGGACGCTCCCGGGTATAAGCCCACCAGGCTCAACTACCAGCGCCCCTGCCGGTTCGCGGCGGGGGCGCCGGTCTGTCTGAGGGTCGGTACTAACCGACGGACCTGCCGCTATCAGGAAGGTCCACCAACGTCCGGATCTGGTTGGTGTGCTCATCGAGCGTCGAACGCCAGTTGGTTCACGCGGAGGTCGCGGAAGCCGACTACGGCTGAGCCCGACCGGACCCTTGCTACGGAAGCCCTGGGGCTGTGCAGACGGCGGCGGAGGAGCTCTGAAGGCCCTCGCGTTCAATGCAGATGCCTGGGCGCTTCAGATGCCGGCTCAACACGTCGACAAACGGGCGTTTGTGATGGGGTGACCACTGACGCCCCGATACACCTGGTGCCCTGCCCTCCAGCTTCCCATCCAATGTCGCCCCGGTGCCGAATACCTACTGGCTCGCCCCACTCACCGCCTGGCTCCCCGGAGGCCCTCATGACAACACATACCCCATCAGTACCGATGAGTTCCACGTTCTCCCGCGCGTCCGGCCAAAGGTTCTCCGATCGGACCCGCGCCCTGCCGTTGACCGCAGCGCGCGGATGGCGCCGCACCCTGACCTCGGCGCTGGCCATGATCTGGCTGTTGGATGCTGCACTGCAGTTCCAGCCCTACATGTTCACCAAGGCATTCCCGCAAGAGGTCATCGGCACCACCGCCAGCGGGAATCCAGGCTGGGTCCACGACTCGGTGATCTGGACCTCGAGCCTCATGGCCCACCACGTCGTGCTGATGAACGCGACCTTCGCGGTAGTGCAGCTCCTGATCGCCCTCGGACTCTTCTGGCCTCGCACCGTCAAACTCGCCCTTGCTGGCTCGATCGCCTGGGCGCTGTTGGTGTGGTGGCTCGGCGAAGGCCTCGGTGGGGTCCTGACTGGCCCGGTATCCCCGGTGGCCGGCTTCCCCGGCGCAGTGCTCCTCTACGCGATTGCCGCCATACTGCTGTGGCCAGGCACCGGACAACCTTCTCACGGGCCGGTGACCGGAAGCATCGCCACCCGCAGCCCGCTGCGAGCCCCCGGCGCAGCCATCGTGTGGATTGTGCTGTGGGTCGGATTCGCGGTCGAAGCCTTGCAGTCGGTCAATCGGGCCCCTGGGGCGTTGCACGACACAGTAGCCGGGGTGGCGGACGGCGAGCCCGCGTGGATCGGGCACATCAACACCTGGGCGGCTGGCCTGCTCGACGGACGCGGCCTCGGCGTCTCGATCTTCCTAGCCACTTGCTTCGCGCTGATCGCTTTCAGCGTGCTCGTCCCGGCTATGGCCCGCGCGGGCGTCGTTCTCGCCGTGATCGTGTCATTGGCGATCTGGGTGATCTTCCAGGACTTCGGCGCGATCGCCACCGGACGAGGCACCGACCCCAACAGCGGACTGCCCCTCGTTCTCCTGGCACTTTGCTACTGGCCGGCCAACCACCGTCGCCTCGGATCATCGAAGCACTGACCTTGCTCAAGGGGTGTGTGTCGCACCGGGTCGAGCACGATGAACACCTGGGACACGACTCGCAAACGGCCGGTTCTGCGTTACGACCCTCCGTTTGGGAACACCCGGCTGGAGCGTGCTGATGCGGGCACAAGGGACCGACTGACCGAACGGACAGGAGTCGCCCGGATGCGTTTTGCCCGCACTGGCGGTCAGCCTCGACAGCCACCAGGGCTTTGTCGGGTCGGGGCCACGCTGGCGATCCGCCGTCCGAACTCAGATGCGCGGCTCGGGGCATGCGTCGGCCGCCCGCGCGATCCGCGCGGGCGGCCCTTGCAGGTGAGTGCCTACTGCTGCTTGCGCTGAGTCTTCTTGGCCTCGGTCAGCGCGCCGAGACGCTCCGCGTCGGCACGCTTTTGTGCGGCGGTCTGCTTCTTTTCGCGAACCGCGTCGAGTTCGTTCTTGGCTTCTCGCTGGGCAGCCCTCTTCTTGGCGGCGGCGGCAGTCGCGACGGTCTTTTTCCGCTCGTCGACAGCGTTTGCACGGCTCTGGGCGCGCTTGTCGGCCGCTGCCTTCTTCGCGGCCGCTGCCTTGCGGGCCGTGGCCGTGGCCTGCTGCTTGCCCTGGACCTCCTCGGCGTCGGCCTCCCGCAGCCCGGTGACGACACGTTCTTCGGCTGCGTCGCGCTTGCGAACAGCGTCTTGCCATCCGACCGTTGCGACCTCGCGGGCCTCTTGTCGCGTGACGTCAGCCTTGGCCTCGAGCTTCGCCGCGGTGACGAGCTTGCGGCTCCGGTGCAAGCGCTCGGTGCCACGACCGGCGATGTCCTGGTTGCGGAGGAGAGTTCCGGCGAACTGGTCGGCAGTGCCCAATGCCCGGTCCAGGGCCACTCGCGGGATCGAGGTCTCCGACATCTTGTCGGACAGTCTCTCGTCGACAAACGCAAGGGGAAGCCGGGCGAGCTGGTAGGGCAAGGCAAAGATTGTGCTGATCATGGTGATCCTCATTTCTCGGTCTGCGCGCGCAACTGCGCCGCTTTGTGGTCATCAGCAGCGGCCTGCCGCTCAAGCCTGCTCTTCTCCCCTGCCGCGTTCTCCTCGGTGCGGCTTGCGTCGGCAGCCAGCGCTTCGGCCTCACGCAGGCGAGTCGCAGCAAGGTTGTCGGCGCGCTCCTCCGCGGACTCCTGACCCGCCGCCTCCAGACGTGCTGCGTCGCGCTCGGCCGCCGCTCGCTCCTGCTCGCGCTGCTGCTCGATCTCGGACTCGGCGCGAGCAGCTTGGGCGTTCGCGGCACCGGTCTGAACCGACGCCTCATGCGTGCTCTCCCTGACCTTGTCGGTGGCGTGCTCCCGCTTCGCCTCGGCGACAGCCTCATCAGCGAGAGCGTCCTTCCGCCTCGCTGCCTCTGCCTGCTGGAGCTGTCCTTCCTCCACCAGATCGTCCTTGCCGCTCACGGCACCGACGAACTCCTTCGCCTTGCCAGCGACACTGTCCAAGAATCCCTCACGGGCTTCAGCTGCTTTGTCGTTGCTCATGTCATCCCTGTGCCCGTTCCTGGCACATCGACTCATCGAGGCCTTGTGACATTGGCCGCACGCGGCAATCTGGGGCGGCGGTCAGACGAGCCGGACTACCGGGCGTGACCTGGTGCGGTTGATAGTCAGGTCTTCGGGTAGAGCAACGTCATGACTAACACGACCACCACCCCACGCTCCCACGACAGTTCACGCCGGGTCAGCACCGAGACCAAGGCATCGGTCAAGACCACCGAGCTGATTGCCTACGTTGTAGCAGTCGTCGCTGTCCTGATCGCCTCCTCGGTGGTTGGCGGCCAGGACGCCACAGCCACCCACGCCGGCCACCCTGACCCGTTCACAGCGTTCGAAGCATGGCGTCTGGTCACCTTCCTGACAATCGGCTACATGATCAGCCGCGGACTGGCCAAGGCCGGCAGTCGCGACTTCTACGACGACGTCGAGCACAACCACCCCAACCACTGATCCAAAGCAAGGTCCCGCTCCGCGAACAATGCGGGGCGGGACCTTGCTGTCTACTATCCCTCTCACAGGCGGGCTTGGATCTGGTTCGCCCAACGCCGCGCCCCGGGCGACACCTGGCGCGAATCGGCCCGTCTGCCGATTTGAGCACCTGGTCGAATAGTTGCGGCTGCTCCGTACTGT
The DNA here is from genome assembly GCF_025965215.1 of Marmoricola sp. Classification (GTDB taxonomy): domain Bacteria; phylum Actinomycetota; class Actinomycetes; order Propionibacteriales; family Nocardioidaceae; genus Marmoricola. The sequence continues at coordinate 3,472 of NZ_JAOPXI010000035.1, read as the reverse complement.
CCCGTTCTGAACCGGAGGGTTGTGAGATCCCAGGCCTGATTCGCAGCTTGGTCACCAACCCCTGAGGTTCACTCCTCGAGCGGTGCCTCGCTTGTCTCAGACCACGTCGACCAAGTACTGGCCGGGCCACTAGGGGCGACGACGGTGCCGGACCCGCGCGTTTCGACCATCTTTCGCTTGATGTCTGCGTTGGTTGTTGCACGCATCTTCCGGAGGCCGGATACGAAGCGACCTAAGCACCACAGTGCGACCGGCATCAATATCAGCTCAACCGGCTGGTGGTTCTTGAACGTACGGAGCAAGGCGAGTCCGATGATGGCGACGCATAGCACAACCCCAACGCCCACCATGAGATAAGCCTGTGCCCTCGCCCGCCGCCAGTACGACGAGTCTGGATCGTTCGCAAGCAGCTGGTCGATCGCCGGATGGCGACGCCGGTACATCAGGTAGCCCGTCGAGAAAGCCGTGACAGCCAACAGGCCACCACCGAACATGATCTGGCGGTGGCTGTGGTCGATGAGTCCGAGGGTGAAACTAAGCCCCGCCATCAACGTGACGATGTATCCGACCACGACTCCTGACGTGTTGTGAGACATGTGCGCCATCGTCGCACCAATCGGTTTTGTTATCAGCGTCCTGCACGATCCGTGCCTCGGGGCCGGTAACCCCTGGTTGGGCTGTCAGTGTCAGACATGCCTCGCGGAGCTGAGAATGCCCTACTGTCACGACGACACCATTGGGCACGACCTCGGTATCGGATTTCCTGGAGGCATGGATGGCCCACGACAACGACGAAGCTTTGGACTTCAAGGTCGGTGACGTGAAAACGCTTCACCACACGCTCTCGCTAACCCACCATCTGACCTTGGCTTTGATCGCGTTGAATGCGGCTGAAGGCACTGCAGACTTTGAACTCCACAACCCGGACGCGGAGCCCGACGTGATGGTCGGGGGCCTGATCGCGGCTAACGCCCAGGATGTGGAGCGAGGAAATCGCAGGAGGGATGACCTTCGTCTTCCCGAGAAGGCTGTCCCGATCGATACGTCGACCGCTGCAGTCGAGGTCATCCGCGGCAAGTTGGGCGAAAAACTGCAGATCGGGGATCGCGTGTGGTCGATTTCCGAGATTTCCAGTGAAGGCGTCACGCTCACACCGGGCCACGACTACGAGGCTCACACATTCCTCAACACCCTTACCGGGGAGCCCTATCAGCCCGAAGCCCTAGCCGCGGAAGAACGGCTCGGAGAAATCGATAGCGCCCTCTAGGCAGCGACCGTCACCGCAGCACGTCGGCCGGGGCACTGATTCGGTCTTGAAGACCTCAACGGTCTCAGAACGGGCCGCTAGTGAACACCCGTAGACCGGGCGGGCACCTTCTAGACTCGGCAGATGTCTTCGGAGCGCTTGTATCCCAGAGCGATGCACGGCACCGCGCTCGCGGTCTGGCTAACCGGAGTCGTCTTGCTACTTGGCGCGATCCTTTGGCTGCTGATCGCCCCCGCCGAACTCAAGGCGTTGGGAGGGGGCCTGGTCGCATGTGCTGTCGGTCTGCAGCAATATGCGGAACGCATCAGGCGACGCGCGGTCGGGCGTAAGCCGAAGACTCAACTGGCCGAAGACACGATCGGTCGCTAGCCCGGGACGTCTTCGCAATTCTCCGATTCAAAAACGGGATGCTTCTGAACGGGTACTGAGGTGCCAATAGGGAATCTAGCTGTGACAAGACCTCCGAGGTTGCCGCAGTTGGCCCACTCGCAGAGTCGTCATCCGTTTGCGTATATGTAGTCCGGTAGCGCCGCGATAGCCGCTTCGTCCCCCGAGTTAAGGATCTTGCGGGTACGTCGGGCAGCCCGTCGCGCACCGTGTCGGGTGAACGTCGTAGACACGGTTCGGATGTCCTCTGTCCGAAGATCGCGGACTTGAACCAACCAGCGGGGTTGAGCAACATCTGGGCCCCAACCCAGCCCCCCATTTGAGACGGCCTCGACACCCATGCCGACAGCGGCCCAGACCGCCGAGACACTGTCGCTCCACTTGTCGGCCCACTTGGACACCGACAACTCGTTGGTTCCAATCAACTCGCTTCGGACCGTCTTCACGTTCGGAGTCTAAGTTCTCGGGCGTTCGCATCGGGAGCGTCGTGACGTCGTTGCGACTGCGAACTGTCCACGTGACGTCTATCTTCCTTCAACCGTTAGCGCGCTCTCCCTACATGAGACAGCGACGCTTACGCTCGCCCGCTTCTGCGCAAGTACTGTCCGACCACAACGAAGATACGCGGGAGCAATGCGCGATACCCCACGAGGAGAACGACGATCACGATCAGTGATCCCCACCAGGCGGCAGTCAGATGCGCCAGGTATGCGAGGTAGAAGGGGAGCGCCACCACTACAGCAAAGACCGGGAACGCGATGACGCCCGCGACAACCTGCGTCTTGAGGGTCATGGGACTAATCACGCTGCGACATTACCGTGAGTTGGCGGACTCCTACACGGCAAACTCCAGGCTCGCTCACAAGTGGACGGTGCTGAGACTGGTAGACGGTCCTAAGGGGCCCGCCGCTCTGGGGCCATCCAACCCAACGCTATTCTCCGGCTCATGGCAGATCGGGCGGATGTCGCGTTCTGCGACCCGCGAACCCGTCGAGCTCTCATTTGCTACACCTCGAGAGCCGTCGCCCTCCTGCCAGCGGCTGCGGCCCTGATTTCGCTGGTCCCGCTGTTCCTCACATCGGAGGGCAACACCCGGCGCGGGGTTCCCGACTTCGTTCCGATCGTCATCATCGTCGCTGCAGGCTTCTGCTTGCTGTTGGGCTTCGGCGGAATCGTCATTGCTGCGCGGATGTACCTCGTACTGCGGTCGTTGCCATGGCGAGAAATGAGCACCCGGATGGGACGCGAGGCCCTCCTAGGGCCCTACATCGAGGTCTCCGGAGACGGCCAGGACCGGCAAGTCGTACTCGTCGCGATCAGACAGCGGTGGGCGCGTTTCGGAGGTGACCACCTCTTTCTTGCTCAGCGTCACAACCAGAGCGGCGTCGTCTCAACTATCGATCAACGGTCACTCGGTTGGGTCAAGATCGCACGGCCGAAACGGCGCCGGCGGGCCAGCCACCTCCCGTAGCGTCACGCCATCGTCCGCAAGCGGACCGTTCTGAGAACCTCAGATGCCCGCACGAGGCAAGTGGCGGGTGGCGACGCTGCGTGTGACCTAGTCTCCTGACATGAGTCGTCGGCTTGATTGGCGGGAGCAAGTACCGGCGCGTACCCGGATGCAAAAGCTTGCGCTTGTGCCGATTGTATTGATCGCGGTCGCTGGCATGGCGTTCAGCATGCTCAACGTCTTCCATCCCGACACGGCTATCACGCGTGACCTCGGCAGGGATTTCGTTGGTCTCGAGATCGTGTTGATGCTGTTTTACGTGCACTGGTTGCGCACCACCAAGCTGCCTCCTGGCCCACCTCGCTAGC
>NZ_JAOPXI010000034.1 GCF_025965215.1 Marmoricola sp. | reverse complement strand
GGTTTGTACGGTCCGCACAAGGTGATGGTTCAAGATCGGTCGCGCGTAACAGGCGCGCGACGTCCCCGACTTCCTAGGTTGGCTCCATGACTACAACACTCATCGGCAAGGTCGCAGTCGTCACCGGTGGCGCACGCGGCATCGGGCTCGCAACGGCCAAGGCCCTGATTGCGGCCGGCGCGAAGGTTGCGATCGGCGACCTCGACGAGGTCGTCCTCAAGGACGCGGCGACCAGCATCGGCGCGGCGTACTACGGGCGTCTGGACGTCACCGACTCGGCGGTCTTCCGCGCCTTCGTCGACGATGTCGAGAAGGAGCTCGGCCCGATCGACATCCTGGTCAACAACGCCGGGATCATGCCGGTCGGTCACCTCCACGAGGAGTCGGAGGAGCTCGCACGCCGGATCATCGACATCAATGTGCTCGGCGTGATCACAGGCACCAAGCGCGCCCTGGAGTCGATGCTTCCCCGCCGTACCGGGCACATCGTCAACGTTGCCTCGATGGCAGGCATCGTCTACGCCGCGGGCGCTGCGACGTACGTCGCCTCCAAGCACGCGGCACTGGGCTTCACCGAGACGGCCAGGGTCGAGTACGCCAGGAGCGGCGTCGAGTTCACTGCGGTCCTGCCGATGTTCGTGAACACCGACCTGACGGCCGGCACGAAGGGTGTGCCCGGCGTGAAGACGGTCGAGCCCGAAGAGGTGGCCGCCGGGATCATGGAGGCACTCGCCAAGCCGTGTGCTCGTGTCTACGTGCCGAAGGCGGGCAAGGCGCTCGCCGGGGCGCAGCACACCATGCCCCGCCGCGTGATGGAGTTCGTGAACGGCAAGCTCGGTGGCGACTCGGTCTTCCTCGACGACGTCGACCAGGCCGCCCGCAGCGCCTACGAGGAGCGTGCTCGCCACTCATGATCACGCCCCTGAACCTGGTTGGCGACGTCCTCGACCGCGTCGGCCTGGAAGCCATGTCGCTGCGCGAGTGCGTGCGCACGGGCCTGCTGCGCGCCGACCCTCCACACGTGCTCGCGCGCGGCCTCTGGGGGATGTCCAAGTTCGGCGCGATGGGGGGCGTGCTCTCGATGTCGGCCGCACGCTACCCGGATCGTGTCGCTGTCATCGACGAGCTCGGTTCGCTGACCTACGCCGTGCTCGACGAGCACACCAATGCCCTGGCGAACGCCTGGCTCGACCGGGGGTTCACCCCTGGCGGCGGCGTCGCGATCCTGGCCCGCAACCACCGCGGCTTCCTCGATGCCGTCTACGCGGCGGCCAAGGTCGGTGCCCGGATCATCCTGCTCAACACCGACTTCGCGGCACCGCAGATCACCGAGGTCTGCGCGCGTGAGGGTGTCGACATCCTGGTCCACGACGAGGAGTACGCCGAGATGGTCGGCGGCGTACGGGCTCCGGTCGGCAAGTTCCTGGCGTGGAGCGGGACGCGCCGCCCGAATTCGATCGAGACCCTGATCAGCGCGACCCGGACCGACTCACCGCCGCGCCCGGGTGTGGTCCCCAGGATCATCATCCTGACCAGCGGCACCACCGGGACGCCGAAGGGTGCGCAGCGAGCCGAGCCGCGGTCGCTGGCTCCGATGGGCGGTTTGTTCGGCAAGGTACCGTACCGCAGCGGCGAGGTGATGGAGTGCTGCGCGCCGATGTTCCACGCTCTCGGCTTCGCCCAGGCGATCCTGGCTGCGGGGCTCGGCCACACCCTGGTCATCCGTCGGTACTTCGATCCGGCAGCCGTCCTGGCCAGCGTGGCGGCGAACGGGGTCACGACGATGATCGTCGTCCCCGTGATGCTTCAGCGGATGATGGATCTGGGTCCCGAAGGTCGCGCGGGTCTGGACCTGAGCAGCCTGCGGATCGTGTTCGTCGCCGGCTCCCAGCTGGGCGCCGATCTGTGCACCCGGGTCACCGAGGCGTTCGGCCCGGTGGTCTACAACCTCTACGGCTCGACCGAGGTCGCCTACGCCACGATCGGGACGCCGGCCGAGCTCGCGATGGCTCCCGGCAGCGTCGGCAGCGTCGTTGCCGGGACCACCGTCCGCATCCTCGACGACGAGGGACGTGAGGTGCCGAACGGGGTGACCGGGCGCATCTTCGTGGCCAACGGGATCCAGTTCACCGGCTACACCGGGGGCGGCGGCAAGGAGGTCATCGACGGGCTGATGTCCTCGGGCGACGTCGGTCACTTCGACGACAACGGGCTCCTCTACATCGACGGGCGCGACGACGACATGATCGTCTCCGGTGGCGAGAACCTGTTCCCGGGTGAGGTCGAGGAACTCCTGGCGGCCCATCCCGGCATCGTCGAGGTGTCAGCGATCGGGGTCCCGGACGAGAAGTTCGGGATGCGGCTGCACGCGTTCGTCGTACGGCGCGACACCACGCTGACCGAGGAGGCGGTGAAGGACCACGTGAAGTCGAACCTGGCGCGTTTCAAGGTCCCCCGCGAGGTCACCTTCCTCGACGAGCTGCCCCGCAACCCCACCGGCAAGGTCCTGAAGCGTCAACTAGCGGAAGAAGCAGCCCGATGATCGAGTGGTCCGAGACCGACCTTGCCATCCGCGAGGCCGTGCGCGAGTTCATCGACAAGGAGATCCGTCCGCACGTCGACGAGCTCGAGACCGGGGCGATGGCGCCGTACGCCATCATCCGCAAGCTGTTCGCGGCCTTCGGCATGGACGCGATGGCCGCAGAAGCCCTCAAGAAGCAGCTCGAGAGAGAGCGTCAGCCGCGCGAACCCCGGGAACCTCGCGCCGGCGACCAGCCGGCCCCGGATGGCATCGAGTCGATGGCGGCGGTCGTGGTCAGCGAGATCGCGGGCGTCAGCCTGGGAGTAGTCGCGGCGATCGGCGTCTCGCTGGGCCTCGCGGTCTCGACGATCCAGTCGAAGGGCACCCTGGCGCAGAAGGAACGCTGGCTCCCGAAGCTGGTCACCTTCGAGCACGTCGGTGCCTGGGCGATCACTGAACCGGAGTCGGGCTCGGATGCCTTCGGCGGCATGAAGACGACCGTCAGGCGCGATGGTGACGACTACATCCTCAAGGGCCACAAGACCTTCATCACCAACGGTCCCGACGCCGACGTGATCGTGGTGTATGCCAAGCTCGACCCTTCGACAGGCTCAGGGCACGCGACGAACGAGGAGCTGCGGGACCGCAAGGTGCTCACCTTCGTGCTGGAGAAGGGGATGCCCGGGCTGATCCAGTCCAAGCCGTTCAAGAAGATGGGCATGATGAGCTCGCCTACCGGTGAGCTGACCTTCGACGGTGTCCGGCTGACCCGGGACCACCTGCTCGGCGAGTCCGAGGACACCCCGGACGGCCGTGAGAGCGCGCGCTCCAGCTTCACCGCGGAACGGATGGGCGTGGCGTTCCTCTCGCTCGGGATCATCAACGAATGCCTGCGCCTATGCGTGGACTACGCGAAGACCCGCGAGCTCTGGGGCAAGCCGATCGGCGACCTCCAGCTCATCCAGCTCAAGCTAGCCAAGATGGAGGTGGCCCGGCTCAACGTGCAGAACATGGTGTTCAGCTCGCTCGAGCACGCACGGGTCGGCAAGCCGCTGACGTTGACCGAGGCCTCGGCGATGAAGTGGTACTCATCCGAGGCGGCCACCGAGGTCGCGATGGAGGCGGTCCAGCTCTTCGGCGGCAACGGCTACATGGCCGAGTACCGGGTCGAGCAGCTGGCGCGGGACGCCAAGTCGTTGATGATCTATGCAGGGTCGAACGAAGTCCAGATCACGCACGTCGCCAAGGGGCTGCTCGGGTAGCGACGTCAGGCCCGGTTGAGGGCGACCGCCTCGCGGACCAGATCCTTGAACGCGGCGTCGTTCAGCGTGTCGCCCTCGAAAGTGTCGAGCGCGCGCCGGGTGGCGCCGTCCAGGCTCGAGTTGAAGAGCTGGTGCGGATCCGGGAGCGAGGCACCCTGGGAGAAGGTCACCTTCACCTTGTCCTTGTAGGTCTCGACGGTGCAGATCATCCCGGAGCAGGAGAACGTGGGCACGCCGTCGGGGTTCGACGCCTTGCGCCACTTCGCCTCTTCGAGGGCTTCGGGCTCGGCCTCGAGGATGAGCGCCCGGATGTGGTCGACGAGGTCGGATCGCCAGTCAGCAGCCATGGGGCGACCTTATCGATCGTGAACCAACCCTGCCTGCCTCAGGGCTGCGGGCGCGGCTCACCGTCGTCGTCGGTGTCGCGCGTGCCCGCACCGTGCACGACCCGGATCCCGGCCTTGAGCTCGGCCATGGTCCTGTCAGCGCGTGCCTGCGCGGTGTCTCCCTCTCGCCGCTGGCGCGGGACTACCGGTGTGGTCACCGTCCAAGGATCCCTCTCTGCGGCGCCCGGCGCACGGGGAGGTCTAGTCCGATCGTGCCGAGCCACGCCGGGCGGGCGTCGAGGAAGTCGTCGATCAGGCCCACGTGGTCCCGCGGGCCGAGCCGTCGGGGAGCACGCCGAGGCGACCACCAAGTGCTTGGCACGCGGATCGACGATCGAGCTCATTGCTGGAGTATCCAGCACAGCTCGGATACGTCCTGGCGGAAGCCGGGCCGGTCGCGGAGGTACGACGTCCGGACGAGCGAGTTGGCCATCATCTGCGCGGCTTGCACCTTGATCCGGGACACCGTCAGGTCCTCGTCCGGCCGGATCCTCTGGACCAGTCCGACCCACTGCGCGATGTAGCCGAGCTGGGCTCGCTGGGCGAAGCCGCCGTATTCGGGTCCCAGGTGCCGCGACTCGGCGATCAGGTTCGTGATCACGTCGCTGTTGTCCACGGTCAGGTCGACGTACGAGTCCGAGACCTGTCGCAGTATCTGCTCCGGTGCCGTCCCGGACTCGACGGCATCGGCGAAAGCCTCCTGCAGCATCGCGTAGCCGCGGCCCAGCGACTCCCACAGCAGCGCCTGCTTGCTCGGGAAGTGGTGGTAGATGCTTGGTCCGGCCATGCCGACCGCTGCTCCGATGTCATCGAGGCTGACCGCGTCGAAGCCGTCCCGGGCGAACAGGACGGTGGCGGTCCGGCTGATCTCGTCGCGTCGACCCGCGGGCTCTGGCGCCGCCTGCTCGGCAACAGGCGCGGCCGGGGTCTCAGGGAAGTCGTAGGACAGCACCCGCAGTGCCAGGCCGGCCAGCAGATCCTCGAAGTCCTCGGCCGCCGGCGCGAGCCGGTGGAACGAGATGCTGCTCATCGCGTTGACCCCGGCCGAGGCCAGGAAAGCCGCCTGTTCCGGGCTCAGCCCGGGCCTGATCTCCTGCAGGGTCGCCGCCAGGGTCCCGATCGCTCCACGCAGTCGCCCACGCAGGACTGATCGCTGCGGGTCGGCCAGGTTGCGCGCTTCTCGCTGCCACAGGACGCCGAGCGGGCGGTAGGTCAGGGCTGTGCGTGCTGCGATCCGGGCGATCCCGTCGAGGTCACGTGAGGGCAGATCCTCGACCATCGCGCCGAAGGCGTCGACGGTCTCGTCGATCGCGGCATAGAGCAGGTCGGCCTTGCCCGCAAAGTGCCGATAGAGCGCCGAGGGCCCGACGTTCACCGAGTGCGCGACGTCGGCGACAGAGACCTGTTCGTAGCCACGCTCGTAGAACAGGTTGGCAGCGGCCGCGCGGATCTGGGCACGACGGTTGCGAGGGCGTGTGCCGCGGGCAGGAGGCGGTACGAGCAGACCGTCGACGGGTGTGACCATGACCACATCCTCTCGTGATCGTTGGTGTTGCAGACCGGTCTCCGGATGCCGTGACCAAGGCTAGTCAAGATTCACTTAGTGTGGCACGATAAGTGAATCGTGACTAGTTTGATCGCGGGAACGATACTCACCGATCGTCAGGAGTGGGGCTCGATGGCGACTCAGCAGGCTGTGCTTCGCACCCTGTCGCGTCCGCTCGTGCCCATCGGAGATCTCTTCGGGTTCGCACTGGACGTGCTCAAGGAGCTCTTCGTCCGCCCGTTCCAGTGGCGCGAGTTCTTCGACCAGTCCTGGTTCGTCACAAGGGTCTCGCTCCTGCCGATCTGTGCAATCACGATCCCGTTAGGCGCCGTCATCTCGCTGCAGATCTGCTCGCTGTTCAACCAGCTCGGCGCCCAGTCGTTCACAGGGGCGGTCGCGGTGGTCGGCATCGTGCAGCAGGCTGCTCCGATAGCGACGGTCAGCATCGTCGCCGGCGCGGCCGGGACGGCCGTCGCGGCCGACCTGGGTGCCCGTAAGATCCGCGAAGAGCTCGACGCGATGGAAGTCCTCGGGATCTCGGTGAACCAGCGGCTGGTGGTGCCGCGCGTGCTGGCGATCGCGTTCATCGCGGTCCTGCTCAACGGGGTCGCGACCCTGGTCGGCGTGATCGGCGGCTACGCCTTCAACGTGCTGGTCCAGGGCGGATCCCCGGGCGCGTACGTGCACGCCTTCACCGCGCTAGCGCAGCTGCCCGACCTGTACGTCGGCGAGGTCAAGGCCTTCGTCTTCGGGATCGTCGCGGGCATCGTCGCCTGCCATCAGGGCATTCGTGCCAAGGGTGGCCCGCAAGGCGTCG
>NZ_JAOPXI010000020.1 GCF_025965215.1 Marmoricola sp. | reverse complement strand
CGGCAGCGCGGGCAGAACTTCTTCAGCTCCATGCGGTCCGGGTCGTTGCGACGGTTCTTCTTGGTGATGTAGTTGCGTTCCTTGCAGTCCACGCACGCCAAGGTGATCTTGGGGCGGACGTCGGAGCTCTTGCTGGCCACGGTGTGCCTTCTTCCTGCTGTGAAAAATCCCTGATGCTGCTGTTGAGCGGATGCTGGTAGCGGGGGCGGGGCTCGATCCCGCGACCTCACGATTATGAGTCGTGCGCTCTAACCAGCTGAGCTACCCCGCCTCGGTAACAGTCGCGGGTAGGCGACCATTCCCAGAGCCCCTTTACGGAATCGAACCGTAGACCTTCTCCTTACCATGGAGACGCTCTGCCGTCTGAGCTAAAGGGGCCTGCCACGATTGCCCGCAGACGTTCTCGGTGTTCGAGGCCGACGTGAAGGATACACAGGCGCAACCCGGGAAGCGAAATCGGTTGGGACCGACTGTGACCCGGAACTCAGGCGTCGGTGATGCTCGCGAATCCGACGGCTTCCTCGAGCTCGTAGGCGACCTCCAGCAGGCGGGCTTCGTGGCCCTGGACCGTTGCGAGCTGGACGCCGATCGGCATCTGGTTGTGACCCATCGCCAGGGGCAGCGAGATGGCCGGGTCACCGGTGGCGTTCTGCAGCGGCGTGAAGTTCACCAGCTGGATCAGGCGATCGATGATCACCTCGTACGGCTGCGCCGGATCGAGCCAGCCGAGTTCCGGTGTGGGCAGCGCCAGGACCGGGGTGAGGACGGCGTCGTAGGTGCGGAAGAACTTCGCCGAGACGTGCTTCGAGGCGCCCAGGCGGCTCAGCGTCAGCGGCAGCTTCCAGGCGTTGCGCAGCCCGTGTTGGGCCAGACCCTTGCTCAGGTTGTCGGTCAGCGTGCGATCGAAGCTCGGCCCGAAGGTGTACTTGCCGGTGGCGAGCAGGAACGTGGCCAGGAAGCTCCAGTACGCGAGGAAGTCGTCCAGGAAGTACTCCGGCGCCGGCACGTCGATCTCCTCGACGTGGTGGCCCAGCGACTCGAGCTGCTTGGCAGCGGTGCGAACTGCCTCGGCCACCTCGGGGTCGGTGCGCAGGTCGCCGATCGAGTCGATCACGACGGCGATCTTCAGCCGCTTGGTGCCGGGCCCGCGGACGTCGCCGATCGGCGGCAGCTTCAGGTTGCGGTGGTGCTTCTCGGACTCGCGCAGGAACGCCGCGGTGTCCCGGACGGTCCTGGTGACGACGCCGTCGGCGACGATCCGCAGCGGCTGCTCCCGGAGCATCTTGTCCTGCGGAACCCGGCCACGGGTGGGCTTGAGGCCGACCAGGCCGGTGCAACCCGCCGGGATCCGGATCGACCCGCCGCCGTCGTTCGCATGCGCGATCGGGACCGCACCTCCGGCGACGAAGGCTGCCGAACCGGCCGACGATGCGCCTGAGGAGTAGGCGGTGTTCCACGGGTTGCGGACCGGATCGGCACCGCCCTGCGACGCGGGGCGAGCGAACTCCGCACTCGCGCTGAAGCCGAACTCCGAGAGCTGCGTCTTGCCGAGCCCGATGAGGCCCTGGGAGAACAGCATCCGGGCGTAGTCTCCGTCCTCTGCTGCTGGGGCACCGACGTAGGCCGAGCACCCCTGCTGCGTCGGCAGTCCCTGCACGTCTGAGTTGTCCTTCACGAACGTCGGTACGCCGGCGAAGAAGCCCGTCCCCGGCCGGGCAGCCCGGGCACGGGCTCGGTCGAAGTCCGCACAGGCGAGACCGTGGAGCTCGGGCTGCAGCTTCTCGGTCCGCGCGATCGCCGCGTCGACAACCTCAGCCGCCGAGATGCGTCCGGCGCGGAGCTCCTCGGCGAGCCCGACCGCGTCGTGGTCGCCGAGCGCATCGTCGGAGGTGAAGGCATGGACCCGTGGGCGCGGTGGAGGCCCGGAAGCAGGAGCAGTCATGACGAGCAAACTAGCCGTCCCGGAGCGCTGCGGGATCCTCCTGCGGTCGGAATCGTCCCGTCCGTCGGGCTTCCCTCAGAGCACGAGGATCAGGAGCGGCACCAGGACGCTCGTCGCGACGGCGGTCAGCCCCATGCACAGGGCGCTGAACGCACCTTCGGTCCGGCTCTCGGTCAGGGCACGGGCTGTGCCGATCCCGTGCGAGACGCTGCCCATCGCGATCCCACGCGCGCGCAGGTCCCTCACGCCGATCCGGTCCAGGATCCAGGGGCCGCAGATCGCGCCGGTGATCCCGGCGATGATCGTCAGCACCGCCGTCAGCGCAGGGATGCCGCCGATCTGCGCGGAGAGGGCGAGCGACACGGGCGTCGTTGCGGCCTTCGGGGCCATGGTGAGCTGCAGCACGCGCGAACCGCCGGCCAGGTTGGTGACCACGATGGCGGTCGTGACCGAGACGAGCGCGCCGGCCAGCACGCCGGTCAGGACCGGGGCCGCTGCCCGACGTACCAGGTGCCACTCGTGGTGCAGCGGAAGCGCGAGCGCGACGGTGGCCGGACCCAGCCAGAAGTCCACGTAGCTCCCGCCGACCAGGTAGTGGGCGTAGGAGATGCCACAGACCTTCAGCACCACCACGATCGCCACGATCGCCACCAGGACCGGCTGCACGACGGGACTACCTGTGCGTTCGTGCAGCACCCGGCCCAGGGCGTAGGCCGCGATGGTGACCGTGATGCCGAACAGCGGCGAGGTCGTCAGCCAGGTCCAGGTCTCGTGACCGTGCAGCAGGACGGGTGTCACGGATGGTCCCGAAGGAACCGCATCAGGGCCGAGGCCGTCAGGGCTGTCGCGACGAACCCGGCCAGCCAGGAGATCCACAGCCCCGCAGCCAGCGGCCATGCGTTGTCGCGGATGGTCCCGAGATAGACCACGATCCCCACGCCGGCAGGGATGAACAGCAGGTGCAGGTGTCGCAGCAGCAGGCTGGGCGCGGTGACCAGCCCGGAGGTCTCGGCCGGCTTGCACACCCGCAGGACGACCAGGAACAGCAGCATCCCGACCACGGGACCCGGGAAGTGCACACCGCTCAACCGGACGAGGATCTCACCGCCCAGCTGACAGGTGAGCAGGGCCAGGAGGCCCTTGAGGACGGGTGCGTTCGACACCGGAGCAGTGTCGCACCGGCCGCGGGACTAGGCCGGCCAGCGTCCGGAAACGCCTCGGCGAAAACAGCCCACCAGGTGCGTGTCGACGATGCCGGTCGCCTCCATCAGCGCGAACACCGTGGTCGGTCCGACGAAGCCGAAGCCCCGCTTCTTCAGGGCCTTGGACAGGGCGACCGACTCGGGCGACGTGGTCGGCAGCTGTGTGCTTCGGGTCGGTTTCGGCGTACGGGTCGGGGCGAACGACTCCACGAACGCTTCCAGGCCGCCGTCGGGGCGCAGGCCGATCGCGGCGCGCGCGTTCGTGCGCACCGAGGCGATCTTGGCCCGGTTGCGCACGATGCCGGGTTCGATCAGGAGCGCCTCGAGCTCGTCGTCGGTCATCGCTGCTGCGCGGTCGACGTCGAACCCGTGGAAGGCCGCTCGGTACCCCTCGCGCTTGTTGAGGATCGTCAGCCACGACAGGCCGGCCTGGGCGCCTTCGAGACAGAGTCGCTCGAACAGGGCAGCCTCGCCGGCGACAGGGCGGCCCCACTCCTCGTCGTGGTAGGCACGCAGGACACCGCTGCTCCCCCACGGACAGCGCGCGACCCCGGCCTCGCCGGTCACGGGTCCGCTCAACCGCGTTCGACCATCCGCGCGTTCGGAAGTGCCGGCGCCGGGATCGGCGGCATGTCGTCCTCGCGCGGCAGCGAGAAGCGATCGTCGGGCAGCCCTTCGACGACCCGCTGCCACTGGGCACGGTACGCCGCGACCTCGTCGTGGTCGCGGCCGATGAAGTTCCACCACATCACGATCTTCTCCCCGAACGGCGGCCCGCCGAGCAGGAGGACCAGAACGTCCTCGGCAGCCTCGAGGACGAGTACCTCGCGGCCCGGTTCGAGGAAGCCGAGCTCGTTGGCGCTGAGCTTCTCGCCCTCCACGATCAGCTGGCCGTGGTCGAGGAGCAGCCCGAGCTCGTACGCCGGGTCGACCGGGATCTCCATCCGGGTCCCGGCCGAGATCCGCAGCTCGGCGCCGAGGATCGCGGTGAACGTCGTGACCGGTGACGTCGAGCCGAGCAGCGAGCCGAGGAAGACCTGCGCCTGCCAGCCGTCACCCTCGACGACCTCGGGGGCGTAGTGCTCGAACGTCGGATCGGCCTGCCGGGACTCCTCGGGCAGGGCCAGCCAGAGCTGGGCACCGTGCAGGACGGTCGTGGACGGCGTGGAGTACTCGGAATGACTGATCCCGCGACCTGCGGTCATCAGGTTGACCTCGCCGGGACGCACCAGCGCCCGGAACCCTGCCGAGTCACGGTGCTCGATCTCTCCGCTGAACAACCAGCTGACCGTCTGCAGGCCTGTGTGCGGATGCGGCGAGACGGCCATCCCGCCACGTTCGTCGACGTGGTCGGGACCGTAGTGGTCGACGAAGCACCAGGCCCCGATGAAGGTACGACGACGCTGCGGGAGCGTGCGTCGTACGTTCATCGCCCGCAGACCACCCAGTGGCACGTCGCGTGCCGTCAGGATCTCCATGCCGTACAGGGTGCCACGCGGCCGTGCGCGGTATCGAGTGCGATCAGCGGCTGCGACGACCCGAGAAGCTCGCAGCGCTGTGGTTGCCCGAGGGTCCGCCCTGCCCGGACGGACGACCGTTGCGTGAACGACGCGGACGACCGGACGACTCCGACCCGGAGGCCGGCGCAGAACCGGTCCGAGGTCGGCCACCACCGCGGCGCTGACCGCTGCCGCCGCCGCCGTTGCCGCCGCTGCGACGACGCTGACCGCTGTTGCCACCGCTGTCGCCGTTGCCGCTGGCGAGCTCGGTGCCGAGGCCGCCGGCGACCAGGATGCGCTCACCGGGGGCGAGCACGCGCAGGAACTCGTGGTTCGGTCCGCTGACCTTCGTCGTCGTCGGCGTGATGCCGGCGGCGCGGGTCAGGTCGCGCACATCGCGGACCTGCTGGTCGGTCATCAGGGTGATGACCGTGCCGGCGGCACCGGCACGGGCGGTCCGGCCCGAGCGGTGCAGGTAGGCCTTGTGCTCGGCCGGCGGGTCGGCGTGGATCACCAGGGCGACGTCATCCACGTGGATGCCGCGCGCCGCGATGTCGGTGGCCACCAGCGTGGTCGCCTTGCCCGAGTGGAACGCGTCCATGTTGCGGGTCCGGGCGTTCTGGCCCAGGTTGCCGTGCAGCTCGACGGCCGGCACGCCGCGCGCGTTGAGCTGACGGGTGAGTGCCTTGGCGCCGTGCTTGGTGCGGGTGAAGATCACCGTGCGGCCGGGCGCGCTGGTCAGATCCACCAGGACCGGGACCCGCTGCTCGTGCTGCACGTGCAGGACGTGGTGGTCCATCTTGGTCACCGGAGACTGGGCCGAATCGGCCTCGTGGGTCTTCGGGTCGACCAGGAACCGCTTGACCAGGACGTTGACGGCGCCGTCGAGGGTGGCTGAGAACAGCATCCGCTGGCCGCCGGCCGGGGTCTTCTCGAGCAGGCGGCGTACGGCGGGAAGGAAGCCGAGGTCGGCCATGTGGTCTGCCTCGTCGAGGATCGTGACCTCGACCGCCGACAGGTCGCACAGGCCCTGCTGGATCAGGTCTTCGAGCCGACCGGGGCAGGCGACGAGCACGTCGACACCGGCCTTGAGGGCCTGGGCCTGGGGGTGCTGGCCGACGCCGCCGAAAACGGTGCGGGTCCGCAGGCCTGCGACCTCGGCGAGCGGCGCGAGCGCCTCGTCGATCTGAGCGACGAGCTCACGGGTCGGGGCCAGGATCAGTGCGCGCGGGCGCTTGGGCTGACGACGGCGGTCGGACTCCATCAGTCGTGCGACCAGCGGGAGCAGGAAGGCGTAGGTCTTGCCGGAGCCGGTGCGACCGCGTCCGAGGACGTCGCGACCGGCGAGGGAGTCGGGCAGCGTGGCTGCCTGGATGGGAGTGGGTTCGGTGATGTCGAACTGCTTCAGGACCTGGATCAGGTCTCCGGGCACGCCGAAATCTTCAAAAGCATTGGTAGACAAGGAGTATCGCTATCTCATGTGGTGTCTCACCACGGCCGCAACTGAGAGAAGCTGCGTTTGGTCGTGCACCGGCGTGGAGCACCTTGCGGGCTGACAACACGCCATCAGGATCGAGGTAAGACTGGACGATCCCGGTGGGACCAGCCTACGGGACGCCGCCGCCAAACGAAGAATCCTGGTGGATCCCGGGCGTGTGACCTGCGACTCTTCCGGTGATGACCAGCAACGACCCCGCCTATGCCGCAACAGTCGCCGCCCTGCGCGCAGCAGGCTGTGTCTTCGCCGAGGACGAGGCCGGGCTGGTGCTGGCCGACGGGCGCGACCTCGACGACCTGCTGGCACGGCGCATCGCCGGAGAGCCCCTGGAGCAGGTGCTCGGCTGGACGGACTTCGGCGGTCTCCGGATCATCGTGCACCCGGGCGTGTTCGTGCCCAGGCAGCGCACCGTGATGCTGGCCGAGCAGGCGCTGAGGTTCCTGCCGCCCGAGGGTGTGGCCGTCGACCTGTGCTGCGGAGCCGGCGCGGTCGCGGCCTGGCTGTCCGACCGCGCACCGAACGCGACGATCTACGCCGCGGACATCGACCCGGTGGCCGTCCGGTGCGCGCACGTGAACCTGGGTGGGTGCACCGTCCTGTGCGGTGACCTCTTCGCTCCGCTGCCCGACGCACTCCGCGGTCGGGTCGACGTGATCGTGGCGAACACGCCCTATGTGCCGAGCGACCAGGTTGCCTTCCTGCCGCCGGAGGCTCGCGAGCACGAACCCCGGCACACCCTCGACGGGGGTCCCGACGGACTCGCGCTCCTGCGTCGCATCGCCGCCGAAGCCCCGGACTGGCTGCGGCGCGGCGGCCACGTCCTGAACGAGATCAGCGCGTCCCAGGTCCCGGCTGCCCGCGACGCTTTCGGCGACGCCGGCCTGGTGCCGTCGTACCGGACGAACGAGGACGACGGCACGACCGTCATGATCGGTCAGGCGCCGGTGGTGCGGTCCTCGTAGGCCTTCCGCGCGTCGTGGTCGACCTCGAGGAACATCGTGTCCATCCCGGTCTTGCGGCCCATCCAGCGTCGTACCCGGTTCGGGTACATCCCCCAGGACACGCTGGAGAACGCCATCGCGGGCGGCACGACCCGGGTCGGCCGGTGCTTCGCGAACAGGCTCACGACCGCGGCGGCCACCTGCTCCGGCTCGATCGCCGGGCTCAGCCGCGGTGCCGTGGTGCCACTGATCAACCCGGTGTTGGTGAAGGACGGGAGCACAGCGGCGACGCGGACTCCGGAGGGCGAGAGCTCAGCGTCGAGCGCCTCGGTGAACGCCAGCACGCCGGCCTTGGTCCCGCTGTAGACGGCACAGCCGGGCGCGGCGAAGCGTCCGGCCAGTGAGGCGATGTTGACGATCTGCCCGCCGCCCGCCGCCACCATCCGCGGCGCGATCGTGTGGCAGCCGAGGATGACCCCGCGCAGGTTGATGTCCAGCTGCTTGAGCTGGGCGTCCAGCGGTGTGTCCAGCACCCTGCCGATCACCATGATCCCGGCGTTGTTGACCAGCCCGTCGATCCGGCCGTACTCGGCCTCGACCTTGTCCAGGAAGCCGGCGAACGAGTCGGCGTTCGTCACGTCCAGCGGCAGACCGAGGCCGCCGTAGGACTGGGCGCTGGTGGCAGCAAGATCAGCGTCGAGGTCTCCGACGGCCACCCGCGCGCCGGCTGCGGCCAGGGCCCTGGCGGTCGCCTCACCGATGCCGCGAGCACCACCTGTGATCGCGATGACCTTGCCACGCAGGTGCCTACCGGTCAGAGATGCCATCAGCTGTCCTTCCTCGCCTTACGGCGAGCTGACTTCAATTGGGCGAGCACGACGAGGCGGGTGGCCTGAAGGTAGATCTTGGTCCTCGAGGGGTACGGCGTCGAGACCCGTTGGCTGGTCGTCGTCTGCGATTCGGTGAAGCGCAGGATCCCGTCGGCCGCGTGCCGACGTCCCACGCCGCTCGCCTTCATCCCGCCCATCGGAGCCGAGAGCGACGAGATCGCCGACAGGTAGCCGTCGTTGATGTTGACGGCACCGGCCTGGATCCGCTGGGCGATCACCTGCGCCGCAGCCAGGTCCTTGCTCCACACGCTTGCCGAGAGTCCGTACTCGGTGTCGTTGGCACGGGTGATGGCATCGTCGTCGTCCACGACCGGGTAGACCGACACGACCGGACCGAAGGTCTCCTCGGTGTACACCTGCATCGAGGGCAGCACGCCGGTGAGCACGGTGGGCTCGTAGAAGAACGGACCGAGATCGGGGCGTGGCTTCCCGCCGGCCGCGACCGTCGCACCCTGAGCGACCGCATCGGCGACGTGGCGCTCGGTGGCCTCGAGCTGTTCGGCGGAGGTCAGCGACCCCAGCTCGACGTCGTGGTCGTAGGAGGCTCCCATCTGGATCCTGCCTGTCTCGGCGACGAGCCGTTCGACGAACTCGAGGTAGCGCGTCTCGTGCACGTAGATCCGCTCGATGCCGATGCACATCTGACCGGCACTGGCGAAGCACGCCTGGACGGCACCCGTGACCGCGGCCTCCAGGTTGGCGTCCTGGCGCACGATCATCGGGTTCTTGCCGCCCAGCTCGAGCGAGGTCGAGATCAGCCGTTCGCCGGCCGCGGCGGCCAGCCGGCGGCCGGTCGCCGTCGAACCGGTGAAGGCCAGGTGGTCGACCTGGTCGATGATCGCCTGACCGAGCTTGCTGCCCGGACCGGCGACGACCTGCCACACGTCCGCCGGCACGCCCGCCCGGATGGCCAGGTCGCGTGCCGCCAGGAGCGTGAGCGGGGCTTGGGAGTCCGCCTTGGAGAGCACCGCGTTGCCGGCCACCAGTGCCGGGATCACGTCACCCACAGCCAGGAACAACGGGTAGTTCCACGGAGCGATCACGCCGACCAGGCCCTTGGGATGTCGCGTGACGCGCGCCTGCACGACACCCGGTACGCCGGAGCGCACCGACCTGGCAGCCAGGTAGCCGGCCGACTCGGCGCCGTAGTGCGCCGCCACCGTCGCGACGCCCAGCGCCTCGATACCGGCATGGATGCGCGACTTTCCCGTCTCCCACTGGACGAGGTCGACCAGCTTCTCGCGCTCCGCGATCAGGAGCTCGCCGAAGCGCAGGGCGATGCCGGCCCGTTCGAGACCGGGTGAGCTGCCCAGCCGACCTGGGCCGCCCGCCCCCGGGACGCCGCCAGTGCCACGTCGGCGGCGCTGGACTGCGGGACAGCGGGGAGCGGTTCGCCGGTGAAAGGCGCGATGGAGCAGGCCACCTCGTCGCCGGTGGTCAACACCTGGGCGGCGTACCGGGTGATGTCGGAGGCCGCCAGGTGCGGTGGCAGGTTCATGCGCGCCGACCCGCACGGGAGAACGCGCGCCGGGCGATCGGGTGCATCCGCAGCGCGCCCGGCAGCCGCGCGTACAGCGGAGCGAGGCCACGACTGAGGGCTGCGAACCGCTGGTAGCGCCGCTCGCGCCTGTCGTCCCAGCCCAAGCCGAGGATCTCGCGAGCCTCGGGCGGCAGACCGCCGATGGTGATCGAGGCGCTCACGGCATTGACCGGACGCTTCACGATCGCCCACACAAGCGGGTGGATCTTCTTCGGACGAGGCCAGCCCTTGGTGGCGTACCCGACGCCGTAGGCCGCCGTCCGGTGCGCGATCAGCCTCTCATCGAGCGCGTGCTGCCAGTAGTCCTTGAACTCTGGCCACGTCTGCGGCGTGCCGGTCGAGCTCACGCCGTACCGGGCGAACCAGGTGATCGACTCGTCGAACAGCTGCTCCTTCTCGGCCTCGGACAGGCGTCGGATGAAGCGATCGGTCGCGGTGATGGTGTGCTCGATGAACGTCGCGTGCGCCCAGTAGTAGGTGCTCGGGTTCAGGGCGCTGTACGGCTCGCCGTCGGGGAGCTTTCCCTTGATCGGCTTGTGGAAGTCGCGCACCTCATGACCGGCCGCGACCCCGTCGGCGCCGTAGACGGTGTTGAAGATCGGGGGGATGCTGCGCTGGAGCCGTGCCATCGTCTCAGCGAACCAGACCGAGTGGTCCTCGACGCCCTGACCGAGCGAGGGCAGCATGTTCTGCAGGACCGCGGCGCGCGGACCCAGCAGGGCCATCCGATGGTCGGCGAAGTACTTCCAGACCAGGGAGTCCGGACCCAGAGGAAGCCCACGTCCAGGCGTGCCGGCGAGCCCAGGCACGGCACGTTCTTCGGCGATCGACATGGGTCGATGGTACATTGAATCAAGTTTGTTTCAACGTTTCGCATTCAACTCACCGTGGAGCTGCCCGTGACTGCGACGATCCCCCACCAGCCGGCCACCGGCGGCGCCGACCTCAAGACCGTGCGGGGACCTCTGGTCGGACTGCCCCACCTGCTCCGGCTGCGGCGCAACCCGATCCACCACAACGACGTGCTCCGCGCCTCGTACGGCGAGGTCCTCAAGCTCAACGTCTTCGGCGTGACCCTGCACGCAGCCTTCGGGCTCGACGCTGCGGAACAGGTGCTGATCAACCGCGACCGCGACTTCGCGAACGGACCGGCCTGGTCGCACTTCATCGGACCGTTCTTCCGACGTGGCCTGATGCTGCTCGACTTCGACGAGCACCTCCACCACCGCCGGATCCTGCAGGCAGCGTTCACGAACGACGCGATGCGCCGCTACCACGCGGTGATGGTGCCGCACATCCGCGCCGGCATGGCCGACTGGGGCGACGTTCCCAAGCCCCGCATGAACGAGCTCTTCAAGCAGCTCACCCTCGACCTCGCGCTCGAGACCTTCGTCGGTGTCGACCTGAGCAAGGCTGAGCAGGACAAGCTCAACAAGGCCTTCATCCATGCGGTCCGTGGTGGCACCTCGATCATCCGCGCCAACGTGCCCGGCACGCCGTGGGCCAAGGGGCTGGCCGCCCGCAAGGTGCTCGAGGAGTTCTTCTACACCCACCTGCCGACCAAGCGCCGCGATGGCGGTGACGACCTCTTCGCCCAGCTCTGCATCGCCCGCAGCGAAGAGGGCGACGAGTTCAGCGACTCCGACATCGTCAACCACATGATCTTCCTGCTGATGGCGGCTCACGACACCAGCACGATCACGATGAGCTCCATGGCCTACTACCTGGCGAAGAACCCCGAGTGGCAGGAGAAGGCGCGCGCCGAGGCAATCGCCGCCGGATCCTCCGACTACGACACGATCTCGGGCCTGGAGCTGCAGGAGCGGATCATGAAGGAGTCGCTGCGGCTGTGCAGCCCCGTCCCCTCCATGCCGCGCGTCGCGGTGCGCGACACCGCGATCAACGGCTACCGGATCCCGGAGGGATCGTTCGTCGCGGTCTCGCCGTACTACAACCACCACGACCCGACCGTGTGGCCGGACGCCGAACGCTTCGACCCGGACCGGTTCGCCGAGGGTCGGCGCGAGGACAAGGTCCACCGGATGGCGTTCCACGCCTTCGGCGGCGGCGTGCACAAATGCATCGGCATGTACTTCGCCGGGATCCAGGTCCGGGCGATCTTCCACGAGCTGCTGCTCAACTACCGCTGGTCCGTGCCGGACGACTACGAGTGGCCGCTGGACCTGGTCGCGCTGCCGTTCCCACGCGACCGGCTCCCCGTCACCCTGGAGCGGCTGTGAGCTCCCCGTGACGACAGCGATCCTCGACGCCGCCCAGCGGGTCTTCGAGCAGTACGGCGCCCGGCGCGCCAACGTCGAGGACGTCGCCCGGGCAGCCGGTGTCAGCCGGAGCACGCTCTACCGCACGTACGCCACCAAGGACGACCTGCTCCAGGCCGTGCTGACCCGACAGGCCAGCGAGTTCCTCACCGAGCTCGACGAGGCCAGTGCCGGCCTGCCGCCCCGGGACGCCGTCGTCGAGGCGTTCACCCGCGGCATCGCGCTCACCAGGGAGATCCCGCTGCTCGCCCGGCTCGTGGAGACCGAGCCGGAGATCATCACCGGGATGGGCGGGTTGTCGAACACGAGTCTCGTGATCGCACTGTCCGACCAGGTGGCCAGCACCTTGCGTCGCAGCGGCGCGACCATGCCGGACGACGAGCTGCACGTCGTGGCCGAGCTGATGATGCGGGTCGCGTACACCTACATCCTCAATCCGCACGGGCACCTCGACATGGGCGACGACACCGTCGTACGGGCGTACGCCAAGCAGTACCTGGCGCCGCTGGTGTACTAACCCTCCTTGATCCCGAAGCGCTGGTGCACCCGGCGCAACGGACCGGGCGCCCACCAGTTCGCCTCGCCGAGCAGGCGCATCAGCGAAGGCACCAGCAGGCCGCGCACGATGGTCGCGTCGATGATCACGCCGAGCGCCATCCCGACGGCGATCTGCTTCATGAAGAACACCGGGCTGACCGCGAAGGCCGCGAACACGACGGCGATCATGAGCGCTGCCGCACTGATGATCCGCCCCGTCTTCGCGACGCCGTGCGCGACCGCGTCCTCGTTGCTCATCCCCGAGTCGCGCAGCTCCTTGACCCGCGCCATCACCAGGACGGCGTAGTCGGTGGCCAGGGCGAACGCGACCGCGAAGAGGAAGACCAGGCTGGTGACCTCGATGCTGTACGGACCGGGGTAGTTCAGTGCGCCGACCAGGAACTTCTTCTCGAAGACGATCACCAGGATGCCGAGCGACGCGGCAAGCGTCATCGAGTTCATCAGCAGCGTCTTGAGGGGCAGCAGGACGGATCCGGTGAGCAGGAACAGCAGGATCACGGTGAGCAGCACGATCAGTCCGATCGCCTTCGGCGCGTTCGAGATCAGGCTGCTCTTCTCGTCCAGGAAGCTCGCGGTGTTGCCGGCCACCAG
>NZ_JAOPXI010000181.1 GCF_025965215.1 Marmoricola sp. | reverse complement strand
AGGCAGCGTCTCCAGCCCGTGACCCTAGGCTGTCGGCATGGCTGACCCCGTTGCCGACCGACTCCTCGACGCCCAGATCGCCTGGCTGGTTGCCCAGCTGACCGGACCGGGCGTCGAGGACCGGATCGCGGCAGAGGTCGATGCCCTGCTGAAGATCGGGGCGAAGGTCACCGTCGGCGAACTCGCGCACCCCGACGACATGAAGCAGCTGGCCCGTCTCATCGCCGGCACCGTCCCGGCGAGCACTGCCGCGAGCACACTGGTGGCCACCGCGGCCGAGGTCGCGTACGACGGCCCGACCGAGACCTTCACCCTCGCCGACCTCATCGATCGTGAGCATGTCTCCAGCCTGGCCACCGAGATCCTGGCGATGACCGACCTCGTCGAGAAGTTCCTCGACCAGCTCACCGAGAGCCCGCTCCTGGCGTCCCTCGCCTCGAAGTTCGTCGGCCGGATCGTGAACGACGTCGTGGCGATGAACCAAGCCGTCGCGGACAAGATCCCCGGCGTCGGATCGCTGATGTCGTTCGGAACCAGCGCCGCCGGCAAGGTCTTCGGAGCCGCCGACAAGCAGCTCCAGCAGGTGCTCGGCGACACCGCCGGCAAGGGGGCGACGTTCGCGATGCGGCGCCTCAACAAGGTGGTCGTCGAGACCCTCAAGGACCCCACCACCCACGACGCAGTGCTCGAGGTGTTCGACCTGTACGCCGACCAGCCGGTCACCCGGCTCAACGACGTGAGTACTCGCGACGACGTGCACCGCATCGCCGGACTCCTCCAGGACATCGTCATCGCCGGCGCTCCGACCGAACCGGTGCTGGCTCTCATCGACGCCCTCGTCGACGGCTTCTTCTCGGTGTACGGCGAGGTGCCGGCCAGCAACCTCATCGAGGACCTCGGGCTGACCCGCGACGACCTGGTCGCCCACGCCAGGGCGATCGTGCCCCGGGTACTGGAGGCCGCTCAGCGATCCGGCCAGCTCGAAGCGCTGCTGCGAGCCCGCCTCGAGCCGTTCTTCGCCTCGGCCGAGGTGGCCGCGATCCTCGAGGGCTGACGCCCCGGGCAGCGGCTCAGGCGGGAGGAATGCGGCGCCAGCCGGTGCCGAGCAGGAAGTCCTTCCGCTGGGCAGGGGTGAGCTCGGCGCTGGACGTAGGCCCCGACCGCGCGCCCGACCATGCGTCCAGACGCCACCGCCCGTCCTCGCGGATCACGACCAGGCGCATCCGGTACCAGAAGTGAAAAGCACCGGGAGCACCTCCGGGAAGGGTGGCCGCAACGTTCGTGGCGAGCTCGACCGTGACGCGGCGGGGCGCGCTGACCGGACCTTCCGGCATCGAACGGATCCACATGTCCAGCCCGGTGTCGAAGTGCCGCTCGAGCCCCATCTTGTGCTGGTCGTCCAGGTCTTGGACGAGGTAGGCGCGGGTGGCAGCCGGCATCGACGACGAGGCGAGGCTCTGGACCACTTCCGCGCCGGACAGCCCCGGCCGGACGTCGGTGAGGATGTGCGCGGCCTCCAACGCGAACTGCTCGGCGGCTGCCCGCGAGCGCCCAGCGTTCGCGTCGCTCTGCACAACGACCAGGGAGGGTTGCCCGGTCAGAGGGCGTGGGGTGGTCGTCGCTTCGAGCGTCGACGGCAGTGGGATCAGCGACGGAGGATCGCGAGGCGTGTGCGTCGGAGGCGGTGTCCCCGAGGATGCGGTACCACCTCCAGCTGCACACCCGGACACGACGAGCAGGACGCTAAGCAGAACGGCCGCCGAGCGGGTCCCGGTCATCTCATCGCCGAGTTCAGAGCATTGGTGAACGCGATCGCATAGGCCGACTGGCCGCTATCGTTCGGGTGGAACGACCTCGGATCGATGGGAAGACCCCCATCTGGCGGTGCCGTGCCGATGAACGCGTTGATCCAGGCGTCGATGCCAGCGGCGCAAGCACCGTGCCCGGCAAACTCGTAGCGGACACCTTGCCCGACGCTCCAGATCCCGGCTTCCTGGGCAGCCGAGGTGATGGCCGCGTTGAGGGCCAGGGTGAGCCGGTCGACCATGTCTCTTTCGTTCCCGGACAGACCGATGCAGGCGAGGTTTCCGGAGGTGCCGTTCTGGTCGACCACATCCGGATACCCGCCCGCGATGACGTCGGCGTACGGTTGCGCGCCCTTGATCTGGCTGTACAGGCCTTTCAGGTGAGTGTGGAGCACGGGAATCAACCCAGCGATGTAGGACTCGTCGCCGGTGCAATCGGTCGCGACACACTTGGCGAGCTCGGCCCCGAATCCAACGTCGTTGCCGCCGACGGTCAGCGTGACCAGCTGCGCCTTGCCAGGACGCGCCGCGAAGAACGAGTTCATGCCGGCTAGCTGCCCACTCACGTCGGGCACCTGGGCGCCAGGGCAGGCCTGCAACGACATCGCCACCCGGAAGCCCGAGAAGATCTTGTTCGGCCACGCCTGGGTGCTCCGCAAGCAGCTCGGGGAGCCGTAGTAGCCATCCTCCGATCCCATGCCGGCGGAGTAGGAGTCACCCAGCGAGACCTGGACGCTGTCTGCGGGCCACCCCTTCATGCGGACCGGTGAGCTGGCTGCCCACTGTCCGTGGAGGTAGCCGCGGGACGGCAGGATCCGGAACTGGTAGCGCCGCCCCTGGTACAACGGCTCGAAGGTCCAGGACCTCTGCGTCACCGGGTACGGCAGGTCGCTCCAGGCGATCGAGCCGTCGCTGAGCATCCGGTAGGAGAGCAGGTACGCCGTCGCGTTCGTCGACGCCGACCAGGTCACGGCCGCAGCTTGTCCGCCGTACGACGAGGCGCCCACGGCGGTGCCGCTCACCGAACCGATGGCTCCGAGGTCGGGGCCGCTCACCGTTGCCTGCGCAGCGGGACCGGCGACGCCGGTGCTGAAACCTTTCGAGGGAACCAGCCTGTATTGATACGTCCCGCCGGCGATCAGCTGGGCCGCGGTCCAACCGTCCCCCGCCACCGGGTACGGGAGCCGCGTCCACGGTTCGTTCGTGTTGGTCAGGCGCTGTTCGATGAACATGCCGGTCGCCCCGCTCGGCGTGCGGTCCCAGCTGAGAGCCACGCGCTCCGAACCGGGCGTGAGCACCGGGGTCGGCCCGGCCACGGCCCAGGCGTGTGGGCCGCTGACGTCAGGGCTCGTCGACCCGATCCCGAGCTGGGCAAGTCCCTGCGATATCCGCTGGGCGATCAGGGCCTCCCCCGTCGGGTTCGGGTGCGTGCCGTCCCAGGTCATGGTGGCCGGATCCCAGCCCGTGCGCGTAGGTGCGACCACGACGCGTTCGCTGCTCGTGTTCAGCTGGCTCGCGAGGGTGTGCAGCCGCGACGCGTAGTCGTTCACCTGTGCGGTGAGCTGGTACGTCTTGGTCCAGGGGTCGTAGCGGTCGAGGACCTCACCGACGACGACGTCGATGCCCGGATGGGACGCGCGGGCGCGTTGGATGTACGTCGCGAGGTTGTCGATCGTCGCGGCGGGTGACGTGAGGTAGGCCAGGTCGTTGCTCCCGAGCATCACGACCAGGACGTTCGCTCCGGTCGAGGTGACCTCACTGCCGATCTTGCCCAGCTCGGCCTGGAACGAGTCGCCCCACAGAGCACTGTGGGCCTTGGCCGGGAAGCCGGCCGCGTAGTACTGGAGCCCTGCTTGTTGTTGACGTTGTCGTAGAGGTCGGTGCGCACACCGACGAATGACACCGCTCCAGGGGCCGTGGTCGCGAGTTTGTCCCACAGGCGATAGCGCCAGGTGTAGTCGCCCGACGAGCCTTGCGTGATCGAGTCACCGGTGATCATGATCTTGTGCGTCACCGCCGCCTGGGCCGGTGCTTCGCCGAGCGGCACGACGACTGCCAGGACCGAGACGAGCACGGTCAGGATCGCGGCCGACAGTCGCCGTTGCGCTCGGCCTCCCATCGTGGTCACCGGCCCGCGAGCCGGTACATGCGCCAGCCCAGGCCGTCGAACGTGTGCACGCGCTCGTCGGCCGAGAACGTGCGAACGTCGTGACGGGTGTTCGTCGGCTGGACGGTAGCCCGCGGCTCGATGCTCACCAGCTGCCAGCCGTCAGGCGTCCAGCCGACCACGCCGCCGATCGTCCGCCACTCCGTCGTTCCGCCGAGCGTGAGCGGCGCCGTGACTTCGATCATGACCGCATCGGGCGCGGTCGCGTCACCCGCATGGGCGATGACCCGGTAGGCCCCGTGCTGGGCATCGAAGCGGTCGCCGCTCTGGCGGTGCATGCTCGCCAGGAGTCCGGCATCAGCGGGGTTGATGAGCGTGCGACCGACCACCGACGCGTCGGCCCCGGGATGGGCAGCTGCCGCGGGCGAGCCCACGAGCCAGGTTGCGTACGCCGTGAAGGCTGACACCGCGCCGTCGGGGGTGTGTGTCCGGCCGGGGGCGATGTCGGTGGTCAGCGCGCCGGCAGCCGCGTCGGCGATCACGTCCCCCTGGTTCACCTGCGAACCGCCCGGCGGCGGCCGGCTGCTGGGCAGCGGCGAGGTCACCCTCGCTGAGGCCGCGTTTCCGGCGCGATCGTCGCCGAAACCACGAAACGCGCCGCCCACGACCAGTCCGGCCACCGTGCCGACCACCAGCACGCCGAGCATGACCCCACGTTGTCGCCGCGACAGCCCCCGCCGCCCCGACTGCTCGGTCGGCTGACCCTGCACTCCCGCCATGACGCTCCCTCCAGCACCGACTCCCTGGTCCCGGCGCTACTCCCGTGGCTCCAGTGTTACCCGGTGTGCCCAGTACTTGGAAGCAGCAATGGGAATTGCTGGGATAATTGTGGATAACTCACGTGGCCGGGAGGCGAGGCCGCGGAGCGCAATGGCGAGACCTACGATGTCGACGTGGAACTGCCCCGCTACACGATCTCGGCCGCGGTCGGGCACTGGTCCTTCAATCCCGCCATCACGGTGGTCCTCGTGCTGTGCGCCGCCGGCTACCTGTTCGGCGTACGGGCTGCTGGGCGGCGGGGCTCCACCTGGCCGCGGTGGCGCACCGCAGCGTTCCTCGGACTGGGGCTCGGCAGCGTCGCGGTCTGCACGATGTCCTCGCTCGCGACCTACAACCACACGGTGATGTGGGCACTCGCAGTCCAGGTGACCCTGCTGATCTCGATCGTCCCGGTCTGCTTCGCCGTCGGTGATCCGCTCGGACTGGTCCGGGCAGCCCTGTCACCTGCGGCACTGATCCGCTGGGACCGGGCGATCAGCGGCCGTACGATTCGTTTCCTGACGTTCCCGGCCGTCGCGGCCGTACTGGCTGTGGTCGTGCAGCTCACGCTTTTCTTCAGCGGGCTCCTGGCCGGCGTACTGCGCTCGACCGCAGCGATGGACCTCATGTACGTCGTGGTGCTGGCCGTGGGCTGCCTGCTCGCGCTGCCACTGCTCGGCACGGAGCTGCTGCCGGCGTGGTGCCCCGAGCCGCTGCGACTGCTCTTCGCTGCCCTGGACGGACTTCTCGACGCGATCCCAGGAATCGTGGTGATGACGACCGGGTCGGTCCTCGCGGGCGGCTACTACACCCGGGCGGCTCCGACCTGGTCAGCCGACGCGGTGTGGAACCAGCACGTCGCCGGCGCGCTGATGCTGGCGCTGTCCGAGGTGGTCGCCTTGCCGTTGTTGCTCATCCTGTTCTTCCGCTGGGCCGCCAAGGAGACCCGCAACGACGACCGCGACCGCACCTATGCGGCGGCACAGGCGAGTGCCGGGTCCGCCACGGGAGAACCGAGCGAGCCGACAGCGCCGGTGCTCGACCGTCCCTGGTGGGAGACCGAGGGTTACGGCCGGCGTACCGACGAGTTCCAGCCGCGACGGAAGAAGACGGAGTAGGGCGCTAATGGTGATGTTCAGCCAGGTTGTTCAACCTGGTGATGGGTGCAGCTTTCCCGATTGCTGAGTGGGGCCGGTGGTGGTTGT
>NZ_JAOPXI010000180.1 GCF_025965215.1 Marmoricola sp. | reverse complement strand
CCGGCGGAGCCGGTGCCGGTCACCGACATCGCCGGAGCGCGAGTGCTGCTCAAGCTCGGCGACTCGGTCACCACCGACCACATCAGCCCGGCCGGCGCGATCAAGAAGGACTCGCCGGCTGGTCGCTACCTGGCCGAGCACGGCGTGGACGCGCGGGACTTCAACTCCTACGGCTCGCGGCGCGGCAACCACGAAGTGATGATCCGAGGAACCTTCGCCAACATCCGGCTGCGCAACCAGCTGGCTCCCGGCACCGAAGGCGGGGTCACCCGCGACTTCACCTGCCATGGCACGGTGACGTCGGTCTACGAAGCATCGGAGAACTACATCGCCGCGGGCATCCCGCTGGTGGTCCTGTCGGGCAAGGAGTACGGCTCCGGCTCGTCGCGCGACTGGGCGGCGAAGGGCACCTCGTTGCTCGGCGTCAAGGCTGTGATCGCGGAGTCCTACGAGCGCATCCACCGGTCGAACCTGATCGGCATGGGTGTCATTCCGCTGCAGTACCCCGAGGGCCAGACGGCCGAGAGCCTGGGCCTGACCGGCGAGGAGACCTTCTCGATCACCGGCATCACCGAGCTCAACGAGGGTCGTACGCCCAAGACTGTCAAGGTCACCGCGGCCCATGAGAACGGGCAGAGCGTGTCGTTCGACGCGGTCGTCCGGATCGACACCCCGGGTGAGGCGAACTACTACCGCAACGGCGGCATCATGCAGTACGTCCTGCGGAGCCTGCTGAAGGGCTGATCTGCTCAAGGACCGATCTCCGGCCCAACCTTCTGGCCCTGCCCATGCGTGTCATGGGCAGGGCCACTGGTCTTTTGGGACCATCACCGAAGGAGGTCGGCATGACTGAGCTCAAGACGGCTCTGCGGGAGTTGGCCGCCGGTGTCGAGGCACCGACGCTGACCGATCCCGCAGCGCTCTGGACGTCCGGACGTCGGCGGGTGCTGCGCCGGCGTACGGCGGGAGCCGTCGTCGCCCTCGGCCTGATCGCCGCGGTCGGGACGGCGGTCGTGGTGGTCCCGTCGCAGCCGGTGGTCATGCCCGCCGGGACGCCGCATGCTCCGGCGCTGCCCGAGAACATCTACCGACCACCCACCCACCTGGATGGAACCGCCGAGAAGGGCCCACTGGGTCAGCTCGCCGTTCTCTCCGGCGCCCAGCGCGGCAGCAGTGCCGGCCTGTTCGGGATCTCTGCACGAACCGGCGAGTACCGCTTCCTCGACCTGCCGAACGACCTGGGAGCTGGCGGCGTGCTGTCGCCGGACGGGAACCACATCGTCTACTGGCTCGGACCGGACGCGGGTCACCACGCCAACCCCAACAGTCCGCGAGCGCGCGGCGCGGCGATCTACGACACCCGGACCGGTGTCGTGCAGCGGGCCGCGTTCCCGAGCCAGGACGGCGTCGCCACGGGTGAGCTCTCCTGGTTCGACGACGCGACCGTACTCCTCTCCTACCGCGCGAACGGCCGTGGAGTCGGGCGGATCTGGCGCCTCGGGAGCGAGCCGAACCCGGCGAGCTACGCCCAGCTCGCGGCGCGGGTCGGAGCCCTGGGCGGCGACGACGGTCGCAACCGCGATGGGTCCGTGCTGCTGGGGACCAACCCGGTGACCTTCGAGCGCTACGGGGTCGGCAAGGACCGCAACCTGCACCGCACGGCCCCCACGCTGGTGCTGCCCGACCCGGCTACCCCGCAGTCCCCGACCGGGGACACGGCGTACAGCGCCGTGTCCGTCTCGGGTGACCTGGCGCTCGCGGTTCCGTTCGTCGCCGGCGCGCTCGGGCACCCCCTGATGGTCGGCACGATGCCGGCCCGGCACGGGCACTCCCAGGCGCCGCTCCGAGTGCCGAAGCTCGACCTGGTCGGCCAGCTCCAGGAAACTCTGTTCCTCGGCTGGCGTGACGACCACACGGCGCTGGTGGTCGCCCAAGGGCAGGGCGCGTCGCCCGAGCTCTTCGAGGCGGATCTGCGGGCGCGAACGGTCCGACGACTCGGAGTTTCCGAACCGCAGAGCTGGGGTCAGCTCGTCACGGTCGCCACAGAACTGGTCTCCCAGCCGATGGTGCCGGGCCTGCATCCGCCCGAGCCGCGGGAGCTGACCGCCTGGTACGTCCTGGGCGGGCTGCTCCTGCTGGCCGGTGCGCTCTGGCTGGTCCGGTGGAGGCGGCGTGTCTAGGCGCGAGGACGAGCGCGCCGGGTTCGAAGAGTACGTGGCCGCGCGGCGGCCGGCGCTCCTGCGCACGGCGTACCTGCTCTGCGGTGACGTCCACCTGGCCGAGGACCTGGTCCAGGGTGCGTTGACCAAGGCAGTCGGCGAATGGCGCCGGATCGGCGACAACCCGGGACCGTGGTTGCGCAAGGTGATGGTCAACGACCACATCTCGCAGTGGCGCAGGGTCCGTCGCGAGCGGGTCACCGATCGCGTGCCGGAGTACGGGACGACAGCCGCCACCACCGACCGCGATCTCAGTCTTGCCGCGGCGCTCGCCGCCCTGGCGCCCAGGCAGCGCGCGGTGGTCGTGCTGCGCTACTACGAGGACCTCACCGAGGTTGAGACCGCACGGGTGCTCGACATCACGGTCGGAACCGTGAAGTCACAGCACCGCGATGCGATCGAGCGACTCCGCGCCGTCGTGGGTGACCTTCGTACCGAGTCGGCCGAGGCCGCCCGTACCGTTGCCCCATGATCGTCGCCATCAGCATCAGCCCGTCCGGAGCCGACGAGACCGGCGGGGTCAGTGACTCCGTCGCCGACGCGGTGAAGGTCATCCGCGACTCCGGCCTCCCATGCGAGACCAACGCCATGTTCACCAACATCGAAGGCGAGTGGGACGAGGTGATGGCCGTGGTCAAGGCCGCGGTCTTCAAGGTCGCCGAGACCTCGGCCAGGGTCGGCCTCGTCCTCAAGGCGGACCTTCGCCAGGGCTTCGACACCGGGCAGCTCACCGCGAAGGTCGATCGCGTCGAGGCCCACCTGCGCGACGACTACTGATCCGAAAACACGAACTGAGCCGTCCCCCCAGGGCGGCTCAGTTCGTGTTTCCTCCGCCGTTCGACGGAACCCCTCCCGACGCTGAACGGAAGTAAGTGGCTCAGCCCTCGCTGAGAAGTGCCTCGAGCCAGGAGTCGACGTCGGCCGACTCGGTGCCCAGCGGTACGGCGTCGAGCGAGGCGTGGACGAAGTCCTGGACGACGCGGGTCGGGAACTGGAGCAGCGTCTCGCCGGAGGGGGAGTCGAGCTCGACGATCACGACGGCCTCGCCGGTCGGGCTCAGGCAGGGCCACACGTGGACGTCGCCCTCACCGGTGGGCTCGTACTGGCCCTCGATCAGAAGACTGCGGGCGAAGGTCCAGTCGACCGGTCCGTTGGCCGAGCTGAGCCGCATCGTCACGGCCCAGGCGTCTGCCGGGTTGTAGCTGAAGTCGGCGGAGAGGTCGTAGTCCTGCTCGGCCTCGACTGTCGCGATCTGGACCGCCGTCGTGCTGACGGTGGTGGTGGTGAGGTTGCGCTCCATCGGCTTCTTCCCTGTCCCTCGGTGTTCCTGTGCTGACCTTCGGCAAGGGAACGGAGAAGCTGCGTATTCATGACTCGATATCGGTTGTCTGGTCCAGTTGAAATGCGAACTGGTCCAGTTTCGCGTCCTATTAAGTCCGTATTGGCCGGAAATGCACGCGCCCCGCCGCATCGGCGCGGCGCCGGAAAAAGCCGGTCAGGCGCTGATCCGGCGGTTCGATCCGAGACGGATCGAACCGAGGATGGGTTCGGATTCGACGATGCCCTCCTCGCTGGGAGCCACGCCCTCGGCGAAGACCCGGGCTGCCTGGCGTTGACGCAGGTCACTGTGCGCGTCGGCCGGCGTCTCGTAGCCGTACATCGCGCGAGCCTGGGCCGGTGTGCGCACGACAGGGTTCGTCGGGGCGACGTCGTAGAAGATCGGCGCGACCACCGGCCTGGTCATCGGGGAAAGGAATCCCAGCAGTTCGAGTTTGACCCGGGTGTTCACATTTGCGAGCAGGAAAGCGATCCTCATGACGGGCACGACGGCGACGTCGATCGCCCGCGACTGGCGGATGCCGCCCATGTCTCGCATCCACCGGGGCATGGTCGCGATCGTGGCTGCGCGCAGCACGCGACCCACGACCCAGTTTACCGGTGCCAGGATCCGCGGCATCTGCGGCAGCATCACCGAGGCATCCAGGAGGTGGTGCATCGCCTTCTGTGCGATGCCGGAGCCGATGAGCTGGGGCTTCATGGCCTCGTAGTAGGCGCGCAGCTCGTCGCGATCTCGCGGGATGTCCTCGACCGAGCAGGTCTGCAGCTCGGCAGCGACCGCGCACCCGGCCCAGTACTGGCGCTCCTCGGCCTCGCTCAGCTTGCCGGGTCCGTACATCTCGTAGGCCTTGAGGATCGAGTGCCAGCCGGTGAGCTGGATCCACAGCTGCGACTTCGGGTCGTTCGCGTCGTACGTCTTCTGAGTCACCGGGTCGGTGCCGACCGCCTTGGAGTGCACCTTGACCAGGACGTCGGCAGCCTGCGAGATGGATCGGGAGTCGGCGAACGCGACCATCGCGAAGTAGCGCAAGGTCCGGTCGTACCGGGTCCGCGGGCGGGCATAGATCCCCTGGGTCTTATCGACCGCGGCCACCAGTGCCGGGTCGAGCTCCTCGATGACGACGGCGCGCTGGAAGCCGACGGTCAGCGAGGTCGGATAGCTCCAGACCTTCCAGGTGACAGATCCGGGCCCGAAGAAGCCGTAGTCCTCGTGCGGGGTGATCTCGGGTGTGCGAAGTCGTGAAAGGAGAGCCATGAAGCCAATTACTACACGTGTGTAGCAAGTGTGCAATAGGCTGGCCCGGTGAGTTCGACCAGGACCGGCGCCCGTCGCCCGTACGCCGCTCGCGTGCCCGTGGCGGTGCGTCGCGAGCAGCTGCTCGACGCGGCACTGACGGTCATCGTCCGTGACGGGTACGACGCTGTCTCGATCGACGCGATCGCCCGCGAGGCCGGCGTCACCCGCCCGGTCGTGTACGGCGTCTACGAGGACCTTCGCGACCTTCTGGGCACGCTGCTGGACCGGCAGCAGGCCCGGGCGCTCGCCCAGTTGGCCGACGCGCTTCCACCTGTTCCGGACCTGTCGGACCCGGACAGGCTGGTGGCCGAGACGGCGCGCCGGATGATCGAGACTGTCCGGGCCGACCCGCTGACGTGGCAGCCGATCCTGCTTGCGCCGAGCAGCATGCCGGCGCAGGCGCGCGCCCGGATCGAGGCTGACCGGGAGAACTTCCGGATCCAGCTCACCGGGCTGCTCGAGCTCGGCCTGGCGCTGCGCGGGGGGCCGGCGCTCGACGCCGAGATCGTGGCGCACGCGATCCTCGCCGTCCTCGAGCACTTCGGGCGGATCCTGCTCACCGATCCTGACCGCTTCGAGACCGACCGACTCGTCGCGACCATCTCGGGACTTCTCGAGGCGTTGCGCTAGCTGTACTCAGCCGGCGACCCGCTACGGCCGGGAGAAGAACGATGACACGACTCGAACACCTGTGCGAAGATGAGCCCATGTTCCACCCGCGTCCCGAGCCCGCGCCCCGCCCGCAGTCAGCACCTGCCACCTCGGTCGTGGCGCCGCCCGGCTGGCCGGCCGGAGTGCGACCGCCCGGCACTGCGGACTGGGAGCGATCGGCCGTGAACTGGTTGCTCGACATCTCGCCGCCCGAGTACCGGACCTACGCCGGGCTGCGCCGGCACCCCGCCATCCTCGCCAGGTTCGCCGTCCTGCACGTGGAGGCCGGCCAGGCCGCCGTACAGCGAGGGCTGAGCGAGGTGCGCGGGTTGCTGCGCGACATCGCCACGCACACCGAGATGGCCGCAGCGGTCGACATCTGGCAGTACGAGGGCGCCCGGCTGATGGGGGTCCGGCGCTCGGTCGGGCTCGTCGAGGAGGCCCTGAGGGGGCAGCGCTACGTGTCCCGGATGGCCGCGGACGGCTGAGACGGCCGTGCGTCTGCCAGAGTTCGGGCATGGTTGATTCACGACTTGCGGTGGTGCTCCTCGTCGACCGGCGGGGCTGGGTGCTGCTCCAGGAGCGCGACGAGTTCGCGCCCCGGGCCGCGAACCAGTGGGGCATGGTGGGCGGGCACGTCGAGGACGGCGAGGACTTCGAACCGGCTGCCTACCGGGAGCTGCGCGAGGAGACCGGCATCGGGCTGCCAGCCGGTGCGCTGCGTTTGTGGCGCGAGGACGAGTACACCTATCCGGACGGCCACCACGGGCACTACCAGGTGTTTGCCGCAGCGGTCGACCTCGCCGACGACGACATCGTGGTCGGCGAGGGACGCCAGATCGCGTTCGTCGAGCCCGGACGCATCGACGGGCTGGACCTGGCTGGATCCTCGCGCCGGTTCGTGCCGGACTTCCTCACCTCGTCCCTGTACGACGAACTGATGGCCGAGGCGTGAGCGCCGCTCCGCGCCGGGTCACCGTCCTGCCCGTTCCTGCCTACGGGGCCGAGGACGTGGTGGTCGCCGACAACGGCCTCGTCTACACCGGAACCGCCGACGGCAGCGTCTTCGCGGTCCGCCCCGACGGCGGCGGAGTCGAGCTCATCGGCAACACCGGCGGCCGGCCCCTGGGCATCGAGCTGCTCGGGAACGGTCGGTTGCTGATCGCCGACGCGCACCACGGGTTGCTGGCGATGGACCTCGCTGACGGAGCCATCGAGACCCTGGTCGATGCGGTCGAGGGCCGGCCGCTGGTCTTCTGCAACAACGCCGCGGTCGCGACCAACGGCGACGTCTGGTTCTCGGACTCCTCCACGGTCTTCGGGATCGAGAAGTGGAAGAACGACTTCGTCCAGGACACCCGCACGGGCAGGCTGCTGTGCCGACGCGCGAACGGGATCGTCGAGACCCATCTGGACGGGCTCGCGTTTGCCAACGGGGTGGCTCTGGCGCTCGACGAGTCCTATGTCGCGGTCGCCGAGACCGGCGCCCGGACGGTGGTCCGCCTGTGGCTGAGCGGGCCGAAGGCAGGGGAGCGCGACTACCTGTGCTCGGACCTTCCCGGCTATCCGGACAACATCGCGCGCGGCTCGGACGGGCTCATCTGGGTGAGCATCGCCTCCCCGCGCGACCCGCTGGTCGAGAGGGTCCGGACGGCCCCGCGGGCGCTGCGCAAGCTGGTCACCGCGATTCCCGAGGCACTCCAGCCCAAGCCTCGGCAGACCGTGCGGGCGATGGCGTACGACGACGGCGGCACGTGTGTCCACGACGTCGTCGGGGAGGTCGACGGCTTCCACATGGTGACGGGCGTCCGCGAGCACGCCGGACGCCTGTGGCTCGGCAGCCTGCACGAGCCTGCGGTGGCGGTCATCTCGGTGCTGCCCGACTAGACTTCTCGCTACTGCACGCAACGACCGACCGCGCATAGGGGGAACGCAAGGCATGGGCCACCTGGAGTCGATCACCGGACCGCAGGACCTGCGCCGGCTCGACGATCGCCAGCTCGACGAGCTCGCGACCGAGATTCGCGACGAGTTGGTGCGTACCTGTGCTCCCCGTGGCGGACACCTGGGCCCCAACCTCGGCGTCGTCGAGCTGACCCTGGCGATCCACCGGGTCTTCGACTCCCCGCGCGACAAGGTCATCTTCGACACCGGCCACCAGGCCTACGTACACAAGATGGTCACCGGGCGAGCCGACCAGTTCGACACGCTGCGCACCGAGGGCGGCCTCTCGGGCTACCCCAGCCGCGCCGAGTCCGAGCACGACCTGGTCGAGAACTCGCACGCCTCCACGTCACTGTCCTACGCGGACGGCCTGGCGAAGGCGTACGCGATCCGCGGCGAGAACCGGCACGTCGTCGCGGTGATCGGGGACGGCGCCCTGACCGGCGGCATGGCCTGGGAAGCGCTCAACAACATCGCGGTCGGCAAGGACCGCTCGCTGGTGATGGTGGTCAACGACAACGGGCGCTCCTACATGCCGACCGTCGGTGGTCTCGCGAGCCACCTCACCTCGCTGCGCACGGACCCGCGCTACGAGCAGGTGCTCGACCAGGTGAAGCGGCGCCTTCAGGGCGTTCGGGGTGTGGGGCCGGCGGTCTACGACGCCCTGCACGCGATGAAGAAGGGCATGAAGGACGCGCTCGCGCCTCAGGGACTCTTCGAGGATCTCGGGCTCAAGTACGTCGGCCCGATCGACGGGCACGACCGCGCCGCCGTCGAGCACGCGCTGCTTCAGGCCAAGCGGTTCGGCGGCCCGGTGATCGTGCACGTGATGACCCAGAAGGGGTTCGGGTACCACCCGGCCGAGCGCAACGAGAACGACCAGATGCACCAGGTCGGGCCGATGGACCCCGAGACCGGTGAACCTCGCCCCAAGGGCCGGATCTGGACCGACTTCTTCACCGACGAGATCGTCGCGATCGGCGAGGAGCGCCAGGACATCGTGGCGATCACCGCAGCGATGCTCTACCCGGTCGGCCTCGACCGGTTCGCAGCCAGGTTCCCCGAGCGGACCTTCGACGTCGGCATCGCCGAGCAGCACGCGGTCACCAGTGCGGCCGGCCTGGCGATGGGCGGGTTGCACCCGGTCGTGGCGATCTACGCGACGTTCATGAACCGCGCCTTCGACCAGGTCCTGATGGACGTCGCGCTGCACAAGTGCGGCGTCACCTTCGTCATCGACCGCGCGGGTGTCACCGGTGACGACGGCGCGAGCCACAACGGCATGTGGGACATGTCGATCTTCCAGGTGGTCCCCGGCCTGCGCTTGGCCGCGCCACGAGACGGTGCCCGGGTTCGCGAGCTGCTGCGCGAGGCGGTTGCCGTCGAGGACGCGCCGACGATCGTCCGGCTGCCCAAGGGAGCGCCCCCCGAGCACGACATCGACGCGGTCGGCAAGGTCGGCTCCGCCGACGTCCTGGTGCGCCGCGGCGACAAGGACGTACTGATCCTCGCGGCCGGCCCGATGGCCCTCACGTGTGTCGAGGTCGCCGCCCGGCTGAGCGACCAGGGCATCGGTGTCACGGTCGTCGACCCGCGCTGGGTCAAGCCGATCGAGCCAGCCCTGGTGCCGCTCGCAGCCGAGCACCGCCTCGTCGTCACGGTCGAGGACAGTGGCCGGATCGGAGGCTTCGGCGCCAACCTGCTGCAGCTGCTCGCCGACGAAGGTGTCTCGCGGCCGTTCCGGCTCCACGGCATCCCGAACGAGTTCCTTGACCACGCGAAGCGAGACGTGATCCTCGAGAAGGTCGGCCTCACCGCCCAGGCGCTGGCCCGGAGGATCGTCGAGGACGTGACCGCTCTCGATTCCGGTCACTCGCTGGTCGACATCGACTAGGCCGTGATGCGGCCGCACCGGCGTGGCGGCACTGCCGTCCTGATCGCCGCGCTCCTGGTGATGACCGGTCTGGTGACCGGCTGTTCGCACAGCACCGGCCCGGGCGTCACCGGCCCGAGCACGGCGACCGGCGCGGTCTCGGCCACTGAGGCCCAGCAGCTGCTGAACCGGCGCGCACGCGCGATCCGCACGGACCGGCTGCGTCTGTTCCTCTCGACCCTGGACACGAGCGACCGAGCGCTCCTGAGGCGTCAGCGGCGGTACTTCGAGAACATGCAACAGCTCCCGGTCCAGACCTTGAGCTACACGGTGCTGAAGTCGGACTGGCCCCGTGAGCTCGCCGCGGCAGCCTGGGGGAGCGGCGTCTCGGTGCCCCAGGTCCAGGCGGCGACCCAGCTGCGTGGTTTCGACACGGTTCCGGTCACCCGGATCACCGGCTTCGCCTTCGCGCGCAAAGGGGGCAAGCCGGTGATCCTCTCGGAGCTGACCGGGTCGGGCAAGCAGTTCCCGGATTCCTACCCGGCGCCGTGGGACCTGATCGCGATCCATGTGATGGCCAGTCACGGAACGCTCCAGGTGTACGACGACGGCACCTGGTCGGAGTCCTCGGAGATCTCCGCGGTGCTGCGCCGGGGGATCGCCGATGTGAAGTCCGGACTGCCGTTCGCGTGGAACGGCCGGGTCGTCGTCTACATCGTGAGCAGCCAGGCGGTCCTCGACAGCTTCCAGGGCGTCCCCGGCGGCGACATCGAGCATCTGGGGGCGATGACGTTCCCGATGTACGCCGTCCTGGGGCAGCCGACCGTCGCCAGCAGCCGGTTCGTGCTGCTGCCCAGCTCCGTACAGGCGGGTCAGCCGTTCCTGGACCGGATCACCCGGCACGAGCTGACCCACGTAGCAGTCGGCCAGCGCGACGACGGCGTTCCGACCTGGCTGGTCGAGGGGATCGCGGAGTACCTGGGCGCTCGCGACCTGCCGCGGGGTCAACGGCGGATCGCCACCTCCGCCGTCGCCCGCGCCCGCGCAGGCGTGGTGGCCCTGCCGTCCTCGCAGTCGTTCAACGGTCCCGACCAGGCGTGGAACTATGCGCTCAGCTGGATGGCGTGCGACTACATCGTCGCAACCCAGGGCGCGGCGAAGATGTGGGAGCTCATGACGGCGCTGCACGCCGACGGCACCGGTACCCGTGATGCGGGTGAGGATGCGGTCCTGCAGCGCGTCCTCGGGTACGACGGCCCGACTCTGGCGTCATATGCCGCGCGGCGCATCCTCAACATCTACGGCTGACAGGCGCTGCGACGTCGATCACTCCGCTCAACGGGCATACCGGGGCGCCACTTCGGTGTTCTGCACCCTAGGCTGGTGGTGAGTATGGCTGACCCTGATCGAGGAGAGGAACAAGAGTGACCGAAGCACGCTTCGTGCACATCGTCGACGACGTCCCCGAGCTCGAAGGGCTCAGCGACGGGCCGGTGATGATCGCCGTGCTGGAGGGCTTCCTCGACGCAGGCAGCGCCTCGGCGCTCGCGTCCGGTCACCTGCTCGAGTCCTCGTCCAGTCGCGTGGTGGCCAGTTTCGAGGTCGACGAGTTCTACGACTACCGTGCCCGCCGCCCGGCGATGACGTTCCTCGAGGACCACTACGCCGACTACGACGTGCCGCGGCTCGTCGTACGGCTGCTGCACGATGCCAACAACACGCCGTACCTGTTGCTGACCGGACCTGAGCCGGACATGCGCTGGGAAGGATTCGCCGACGCGGTCCGCAAGGTGGTCGAGCACTTCGAGGTCCGGCTGACCGTGTCCCTGGGCTCGGTCCCGATGGCCGTGCCGCACACCCGGCCCGTGCAGCTGACCAACCACGCGACCGCCAAGCGGTTGCTGATCTCCGCCAACGTCTGGGCCGGCGAGATCCGGATCCCCTCCAGCGCCCAGTCGCTGCTGGAGGTGCGCCTGGGCGAGTGGGGTCACGACGCCACCGGCTTCGTGGCGCACATCCCGCACTACGTAGCGCAGTTCGCGTACCCAGAGGCAGCCGAAGCCATGCTGACCCAGGTAGGCGCCGTCACGGGGCTCGCCTGGGACACCTCGATCCTCGGGCAGGCTGCCATCGAGCGTCGGGCCGAGATCGCCGGCCAGGTCGCCGACTCCGACGAGGTGCGCGCCGTCGTCGAAGGTCTCGAGCAGCAGTACGACGCCTTCCACTCCGGTGGCCCGAATCTGCTCGACAACGATGCGGACGCACTCGGGACGGCACTCAGCAACGCCGGCGAGCTGCCCACCGGAGACGAGCTCGGAGCGCAGTTCGAGCAGTTCCTCGCCGGGCTCGACCAGGCCGAGGACGACTAGCCAGACATGCCCAGCTCTGTTGCCGAGCTCGTCGACCTGCTCGAGCTCGAACTCATCGAGGACAACCTCTTCCGCGGCAAGCAGCCCAAGACGGAGCTGCAGCGCGTCTTCGGCGGGCAGGTTGCCGCGCACGCCCTGGTCGCCGCGACCCAGACGGTGAGCGAGCAGTACGTCGTGCACTCGCTGCACTCCTACTTCCTGCGCCCCGGCGACACCGCGGTGCCGATCGTGTACGACGTCGAGAAGCTGCGCGACGGGCGCTCCTTCGCCACCCGGCGCGTGCTCGCGCGGCAGCACGGGCACCCGATCTTCGCGATGACCCTGAACTTCCAGATCCCCGAGGAGGGCCTCGAGCACCAGGACATCATGCCCGACGTACCGGCGCCGGAGCTGTGCCCGTCACTGGGCGATATCGTCACCGAGCGCAACCACGACAGCGACGAGTGGGATCGCGAGTGGGCCGCCCTGGACGTCCGGTACGCCGGCAACTCCCGGCCCGGCGGCGAGCTGTCGGCGGAGTTCGAGCCAGCGCGGGCCCGGCTGTGGATCCGGGTCAACGGCGAGCTTCCGGACGCAGCGCTTCAGCACACGGCCGCCTTCACCTATGCCAGCGATATGACGTTGCTCGGCGCCACCCTGGTCCCGCACCAGGTCTTCATCTCGTCGCCGCAGGTGCAGGCAGCGTCGCTGGACCACACGATCTGGTTCCACCGGCCGTTCCGCGCCGACGAGTGGTGGCTCTACGACCAGCACAGCCCGTCGGCCTCGGGCGGCCGTGGCTTGACGTTCGCGCGGGTCTTCACCCGCGACGGACGGTTGGTGGCGAGCGTGGCCCAGGAGGGCCTGATCCGGATCCGCTGACCCGCCGGTGGTGGAGGAGTCGCGAAGCGACCGTCTCGAACAGCTAGCGGGTCCGGCCCACGAGGTGCGGCGTGCCGTTCTTCGGGTTGGTCATCGAGAAGTCCATGCCGTCGGCGACGATGCGCGAGCCGAACGCCACCTTCGTGGGCAGCAGCACCGGCTTCTTGAACTCGACCTCGACCGTGACGGCGTCCGGCAGGCGGCTCTCCATCGCGGCCACGCACCGGGCCTTGGTCCAGATGCCGTGCGCGATCTGGCTCGGGAAGCCGAACGCCTTGGCGGTCAGCGAGTAGAGGTGGATCGGGTTGTAGTCGCCCGAGACCGCGGCGAAGCGCCGCCCGAGATCGCCGGACAGGTTCCACGTCGTGCCGTTGCCCGGTACGACGTCGAACGGCTCGCCTTCCGGCTTCGCGTTCTCGTCGCCACGACCCGGACGCAGGTAGGTCGACACCGAGTCCCAGACCAGCTCGTCGCCGGACGTGACGGTGGTGACGAAGTCGAAGATCGTGCCCTTGTTGTGCGCTCGCTTGTTCGTTGCGGTCGCGGTCACGTCGAGCAACTCCGTCGGCGCGATCGGCCGGTGCTGGGTCATCGCGTTGCGCAGGTGCACGCTGCCGATGGCGGCGTACGGAAAGGAGCTGTCGGTCATGATCCCCATGTGCAGGCCGAACGCCAGCATGTGCGGGTAGGTCAGCGGCACGTGCTGTCCGGGCTCGAACCCGCACACCTCGCGGTAGGCGGCCAGGTGCGCCGGGTCGATCGCGACGTCCTTGCGCGTGAGGACCAGGTCGGGGATGTCGCCGCCCTTCTTGGCGATCCCGGGGATCTGGTTGACCACCGGGATGATCGGCAGCGCCGCCTTCAGCATCACCGGCAGCGCCGAGTGGTCACCTTCGACCAGACGAGTGGTCATCTCACGCGCCCAGCATCATCTGGCCGCAGACGCGGACGACGTTCCCGTTGACCGCCGACGAGCCGGGGCTGGCATACCAGGCGATCGCCTCGGCGACGTCGACCGGCAGCCCACCCTGGGCCATCGCGTTCATCCGCTGCCCGACCTCGCGGGTGGCGAACGGGACGGCTGCGGTCATCGCGGTGATGATGAAGCCCGGCGCCACCGCGTTGATCGTGATGTCGCCCTTGAGCTCGGGGGCGAGTGCGTCGACGAAGCCGATCACGCCGGCCTTGGACGCGGCATAGTTGGTCTGGCCGACGTTGCCTGCGATGCCCGCGATCGAGGAGACCCCGACGATCCGGCCGTTCTTGTAGATCAGGCCCTGCTCGAGCAGCTCTCGCGTGATCCGTTCCGGCGCCGACAGGTTGACGGCGATCACCGAGCTCCAGCGGTCCTCGGCCATGTTCGCGAGCTTCTTGTCGCGGGTGATGCCGGCGTTGTGCACGACGATGTCGACGCCGTTGAACTTCTCCTTGACGTGGTGCGCGATCCGCTGCGGCGCGTCCTTGCCGGTGATGTCGAGGGTAAGGCTGTCGCCCTCGAGCTCGCGCATCAACGCCTGCAGCTCGCTCGCCGCCTGCGGTACGTCGATGCCCAGGATCGTGGCGCCGTCACGGTGCAGGACCCGGGCGATCTGCTCACCGATACCGCGCGAGGCGCCGGTGACGATCGCGACCTTGCCGTCCAGCGGCTTCGCCTGGTCGGCGACCGTGGCGGCCTTCGTGGTTCCGGTCAGGCCCAGGCGGGCCACCTGGCCCGAGACGTAGGCGGACTTGGGGGACAGGAAGAACGCGAGGGTGGATTCCAGCGTCGACTCCGCGCCCGGAGCGACGTACACCAGGTTCACGGTGCTCCCGTTGCCGATCTCCTTGCCGAGCGAGCGGGTGAACCCCTCGAGTGCACGTTGGGCGATCCGCTCGTCGATGGAGTCGGTCTGGGCCGGGTTGGTGCCGATCACGACGACGCGGCCGCAACCCGCGACGCTGCGCATCAGCGGGGTGAAGAACTCCTGGAGAGCGATCAGCGCATCCGGGGTGGCGATGCCGGTCGCGTCGAAGACGAGGCCCTTGTACTTCTCGCCCTCGGCCGGGGTGCGCGTGGTGGCGATTCCCAGGTTGTCCAGGGTGCTGGTCAGGGCCGCGTCGAGTCGCCCGGTGCCGCCGACGACGACGGTGCCGTCGACCAGTGGGGCACCGGCGGTGTAGCGGTCGAGCTTCACCGGACTCGGCAGGCCGAGGTTCTTGACGAACATCTGGCCGATCGGGCTCGAGCTGAAGGACTGGTAGCGGTCGTTCATCGCACTTCCTTGACTGGGGAGGTCACCTCCGGGGTCGGTGGACCCTGGGATGCGGCAAATGTAACTTCAGGTGTAACTCACTGTCCAAAAATCGTGACGTGCCACTCACTCCGTTTCATTTCCCGATGTTACGCGCCAGTATTGTTCCCACCTTCGCATCGTCAGGAGAACCCGCATGCAGGCCAACACCCGCCGCGTCGCCATCATCGGTGGCAACCGGATTCCGTTTGCCCGGTCGAACACCGTCTACGCGTCCGCCTCGAACCAGGAGATGCTGACCGCAGCCCTGGACGGCCTGGTCGCGCGCTTCAACCTCGAGGGTGAGCAGCTCGGCGAGGTCGCCGCAGGCGCCGTCCTGAAACACTCCCGCGACTTCAACCTGACCCGCGAGTCCGTGCTCAGCACCCGGCTCGCCGCGCAGACTCCCGGCGTCGACATCCAGCAGGCGTGCGGCACCGGCCTGCAGGCGATCATCTACGTCGCGAACAAGATCGCGCTCGGCCAGATCGACTCGGGCATCGGTGGCGGCACCGATACCACCTCTGACGCCCCGATCGCGATCGGGGAGAAGCTTCGCAAGAAGCTGATCAAGCTCAACAACGCCAAGTCCAACGCGGACCGCGTGAAGATCCTGGCGTCGATCCGTCCCGGCGACATCAGCCTCGCGATCCCTTCGAACGGCGAGCCCCGTACTGGTCTGTCGATGGGTGAGCACCAGGCCCTGACCGCGCTGGAGTGGCAGATCACCCGCGAGGC
>NZ_JAOPXI010000179.1 GCF_025965215.1 Marmoricola sp. | reverse complement strand
GGGCTTGGACGTAACCTAGATCACGTCAGGTGAGCGCGCCTAGTTAACCCTTGCTCACCCTGTGGCCCCAGCGTGACGCCACCGTCTCGGCGCGCTCGTGGATCCACGGCTCGAGGTCCGGCAACCTCCAGCAGGCGCGGCAGCGGCACGGACTCGGCAGACCAGCGTAGACAGAAACCACGGAGGGCACCGGACCAGTCTCGTGGGCCACGTCCGGATCGCTGGAACCGTTTTTCCGCGAACGTGTCGTATCCGGCGCCTGCCGTTCGTGGAGGGGGTGACACGACAAGATGGGGCCAAGAAACCTGGGGCCCCCAGACCGAGGAGAACGTCATGACCCACTACCT
This sequence comes from Marmoricola sp., assembly GCF_025965215.1. Lineage (GTDB taxonomy): Bacteria > Actinomycetota > Actinomycetes > Propionibacteriales > Nocardioidaceae > Marmoricola. The sequence continues at coordinate 5,948 of NZ_JAOPXI010000179.1, read as the reverse complement.
GCTGTCCGTCATCCACGCCGAGGGCCTTCCGCACCTCTCCGAGGAGGAGATCCAGCAATCCTTCGCCGACACCGGCGCGTTCAACGAGGAGATCAGGGCTTCCGGCCACTGGGTGTTCGCAGGCGGACTCGAGCCGCCGGCCAGCGCCACCGTCGTCGACAACGTGAAGGGCACCAACGTGATCACCGACGGCCCGTACCTGGAGACCAAGGAGCAGCTCGGCGGCTTCTGGGTCATCGACGCCGCCGATCTGGACGAGGCCTTGGCGATCGCCGCGCGCGGTTCGATGGCCTGCAAGAACATCGTCGAGGTCCGGCCCTTCCAGGGCCTGGCCTGACGCGCATGGCCGCCGACGACGTAGCCGTGCTCGCGCCCGGGTTCGCGGAGCAGATCACCGCGATCGTCCGTGCCGAGCACGGACGCGTCGTCGCTACCCTGATCCGCCGTCTGGGTGACATCGACCTCGCCGAGGACGCCGTTGCCGAGGCTCTCCTTGCCGCCCTCGAGCGGTGGCCGGTCGACGGTCTACCCCCGAACCCGGGCGCCTGGCTGACCACGACCGCAGGCAACAAGGCGATCGACCGGATCCGACGCGAGGGCAAGCGCGACGCGAAGCACACCGAGGCATTCATGCTCATCGACGACACCGCCCCCGAACCCAGCGGCCCGGTCACCGACGACCGGCTGCGGTTGATCTTCATCTGCTGCCATCCGGCACTGGCACCCGAGAACCGCGTCGCCCTGACCTTGCGCCTGCTGGGTGGTCTCACAGTCGGCGAGATCGCCCGCGCGTTCCTGGTGCCGGAGACCACGATGGCCCAGCGGATCACCCGCTCGAAGCAGAAGATCAAGGCGGCCAACATCCCGTACCGAATCCCTGGGGAGGAGGACCTCGCCGTCCGCCTCTCCGGCGTACTCGCCGTGCTGTACCTGATCTTCAACGAGGGTTACCTGGCCACCGAGGGCCCGGGCCTGCGCGCCGATCTGTCCGCCGAGGCGATTCGGCTGACCCGCCAGGTCGCCACCGTGTTGTCCGACCCCGAGATCGACGGCCTGCTGGCACTGATGCTCCTCACCGAGGCCCGCCATGTCGCTCGGGTGAGCGACGGCGTGCTGGTCACCCTCGACGAGCAGGACCGCAGCCTCTGGGACAGCGCGCTGATCGACGAAGGGCATGTCCTGGTACGGCGCTGCCTGGCCGCCAACCGGCCCGGGCCGTTCCAGCTCCAGGCGGCGATCAGCGCCGTGCACACCGACGCGCTCGATGCCTCGATGACCGACTGGTCGCAGATCGTGCAGCTCTACGACCAGCTGCTCGCGCTCCAGCCGAACCCGGTGGTCGCGCTCAACCGCGCCGTAGCGATCGCCGAGCTGGACGGCCCCGAGGTGGCGCTGGCCATCGTCGAACGGCTCGACCTCGACAGCTACCACCCGTGGCACGTCACGCGGGCCGAGCTGCTGCGTCGCCTCGACCGCCGCGAGGAGTCCCAGACGGCGTACGAGCGTGCCCTCGAGCTGGCCGGGAACGAGGCCGAGCGGGCGCACCTGGTCAGACGGCTGACGAGCCTCTGAGGTCGAGTGGCGCCCGGGTGGCGAGGCTGGCATCGGTGAGCGTGCGGACGACGTGGAGGGCCATCACGGCCGCCCCGATCCCGAAGAGCCAGACGACGATCCCCACTGCGAGGTAGACCTTGGAGCCGGCATCCGAGGCCACGTTGCCGGCTATCAGCCTGGCCACGTTCGTGCCGATCCCCAGGGTCAGCCATGCCGCCCACCAGCACCGAAGGTAGGTACTCGTCCGGCCCGGAAAGGCGTGGCGCCAGAGGTCCTCGATGTTCTGGTACGGGCCCCACAGGCTGAAGAACGGGATCACCCACGACCAGGCATGCATGGCTGGCGAGCGACGCAATCCCGCATAGGGGCTGGCCTGCGCGAGTCTGTACTGCCAGACCATCCAGACGATGCCGGTTCCCAGCATGGTCAGTACGAAGGCGATCGCGAGCGCGCTGTCGAGGTTGTCCAAGGTTGCGACGTCGCCTGACGAACTTGCGTTGTCGATCATCGACCAACCCCACACGTTGAGCGCCACCCGGCCGATCAGGACCAAGGTCGTGACGAACAGACCGACGCTGATACCAACCGACAACGCCACGACCGCTCGGCCCGGAGGGCGACCGTGGGAGGTCGGCATCTCCCACTTCTGGGCCCATGCTGCGCCGTCCCAATAGCGAAGTTCCCGAGGGTTCTCAGGGTCCGCGTACCAGCCACTGATCGGCAGGGCCTGTTCGTTGGTCACCGCGCGATCATGCCCGACCTCGCCATGGGCTGCCTGGATTCCGCTACTCCTGGACGGCCTTCGCAACGGCGATGCAGGTCGTCACCCAGTCGGCGTCGCGGGCCTCCAGGGCGTTCACGACCATCCGGACCACGACCCAGTCCCGGACCCGGTCCTCGTCGAAGCCTGCGGCATCGACGAGGGTGTGGAAGCGCAGACGTACGCCGTTGCGGAGGTCACCCCCGAGCTCCGCGAGGCGGTTCCAGAGCATCGGCGCCACTTCGTAGTGGGGGTCGCCCGACAGGGGCTTCGGGTCGATCGCGACCCATCCCCCTGCGCCGTCGGCCAGTACGTTGTCGTAGTGCAGGTCGGTGTGCACGAGAATGCCGTCGGTCTGCACGTCGGTGATGAAGTCACGGCCCAGTGCGACGGCCTGCTCGACGAGGCGTCGAGGTACCGAAGCGTTCCGCGGCAGCGTCGCGAGCCGGTCGATCGAGGGCGCCAGGTACTCCGAGAGGCGCGTGAAGGGTGCGCCTACTCCTCGGTGCAGACGTCTGTAGAGGCCGGCGACCACGGCACAGGCGTCGAGGTCCCAGGCGTCACTGAGACTGGCCGGTCCTAGCCGGTCGAGCACCAGGGCACCCCGGTGCGGATCTGCGCGCAGCAACCGCACGGCACCGTCACCGTCCCAGCGGGTCAGCGCCAGGTGCTCGAGCTCGGACTCCGGATGACGCTGCCCGACCTTGAGGACAGCCGCCTTCCCGGTCCGGGTCAGCACCGGCAGGACGACCGCCGTCGAACCGTGCATCACGGCGCCGTCGGGCCGCAGGTCCCACTCCTCACAGAGGTCCGCCAGCGTCGATCCGTTCACGCCGTACGGATCCAGTGGTCGTCCGGCGCGTCCGGCCGGTCCGGGACCGGGACCCGCTCCTCGGTCCACGCCTCTCCGAAGGCGTCAGCGGCCACCACGCGCCAGAACGCGCCGGCCGACGGGTTGTCGTGCTGGAACGCGATCCGCCAGCGACCGGGATGCAGCGCGAGCACCGCAGCGGCGAAGTCCCGACCCGTCCCCACCCGACGACTGGCCGGTACGACGAAGAAGGCCGCCAGCTCGCGTTCGTCGGTGTCGAGCCCGTCGACCAGGGCGAATGCCACCGGGGCGTCCTCGCCGGTGTTCGGATGCGGTTCGGTCGCCAGGTACCCGACCTTGCCGGGACCCGGGTACCCGTCAAGCTGGGTGTGCCGGTAGCGGCCGTCGGCGTACGGGAAGCCCATCACGACCGGTGCCAGGTCGTGCCGGAAGTCCTGCCAGAGCCACGCGACGATCGGCCACTGGTCCGCGGCCACCGGCCGGACGATCACTTCTTCTTGTCCGCCGGGGCAGTCGTCGAGAGCGCAGCGATGAAGGCTTCCTGGGGGACCTCGACGCGACCGACCATCTTCATGCGCTTCTTGCCCTCCTTCTGCTTCTCGAGCAGCTTGCGCTTGCGGGTGATGTCACCGCCGTAGCACTTGGCGAGCACGTCCTTGCGGATCGCACGGATGGTCTCGCGGGCGATCACCCGGGCACCGATCGCGGCCTGGATCGGCACCTCGAACTGCTGGCGTGGGATCAGCTCGCGCAGCTTGCCGGCCAGCATCACGCCGTACCCGTACGCGGCGTCCTTGTGCACGATCGCGCTGAACGCGTCGACCGTCTCGCCCTGGAGCAGGATGTCGACCTTGACCAGGTCTGCGGCCTGCTCGCCGGAGACCTCGTAGTCCAGCGACGCATATCCCTTGGTACGCGACTTGAGCTGGTCGAAGAGGTCGAAGACGATCTCGCCCATCGGCAACGTGTAGCGCATCTCGACCCGGTCGGCAGAGATGTAGTCCATACCCTCGAGCTGGCCGCGCTTGGACTGGCAGAGCTCCATGATCACGCCGATGTAGTCGCTCGGCGAGAGGATGGTCGCCTTGACCACCGGCTCGCGCACCTCGGAGATGGTGCCGGCATTCGGGTACTCGCTCGGGTTGGTGACGAGGATCTCGGAGCCGTCGTCGGTGATCACCTTGTAGACGACGTTGGGAGCGGTGGAGATCAGGTCGAGGTTGAACTCGCGCTCGAGGCGTTCGCGCACGATCTCCATGTGCAACAGGCCGAGGAACCCGCACCGGAAGCCGAAGCCGAGCGCTCCGGAGGTCTCGGGCTCATAGGCCAGCGCCGCATCGTTGAGCTGCAGCCGCTCGAGGGCGTCGCGCAGGGTCGGGTAGTCGTCCCCGTCGATCGGGTAGAGCCCGGAGTAGACCATCGGGTTCGGGTGCTTGTAGCCGCCGAGCGGTGTGGTCGCTCCGTGGTGCTGGCTGGTCACGGTGTCACCGACGCGCGAGAGACGGACGTCCTTCACCCCGGTGATCAGGTAGCCCACCTCGCCGACGCCCAGATCGCCTGCCTTGACCGGTTCGGGGCTGATCACCCCGACCTCGAGCATCTCGTGGACGGCGCCGTTGGACATCATCTTGATCCGGTCGCGGTGCGACAGCTTGCCGTCGACCACCCGGACGTAGGTGACCACGCCGCGGTAGGTGTCGTAGACCGAGTCGAAGATCAGCGCGCGCGGTGGCGCGTCGGGGTCGCCGACCGGACCGGGGGTCTGGGCCACGATGTGGTTGAGGAGTGCTTCGACGCCGAAGCCGGTCTTGGCGCTGACGTGCAGCACGTCGGACGGCTCGCAGCCGATGATCCCGGCGAGCTCGGCGGAGTACTTCTCGACGTTGGCCGACGGCAGGTCGATCTTGTTCAGCACCGGGATCACGTGCAGGTCCGCACCGAGCGCCAGGTACAGGTTCGCGAGCGTCTGCGCCTCGATGCCCTGGGCCGCGTCGACGAGCAGCACGGCAGCCTCGCAGGCCTCCAGCGACCTGGATACCTCATAGGTGAAGTCCACGTGGCCGGGGGTGTCGATCATGTTGAGGATGTAGGTGCCCGGTTCGGCGCCCGCGACGTTGTCGGCCGGGACGGTCCAGGGCATCCGCACTGCCTGGCTCTTGATCGTGATCCCGCGCTCGCGCTCGATGTCCATCCGGTCCAGGTACTGCGCCCGGGCCGCCCGCTCGTCGACCACACCGGTCAGCTGCAGCATCCGGTCCGCGAGCGTCGACTTGCCGTGGTCGATGTGCGCGATGATGCAGAAGTTCCTGATGATCGCGGGATCGGTCTTGCCCGGCAGGGGCGCTTGCTGACTGGACAAGGAGCACTCTCGGTTTCGGCGTACGACGGACCGTCATTCTTCCACGCCCGGAGCGGTGCTCTCGTCACCTGCGCAGCCAGGCCAGTACGGCGAGCACCCGGCGGTGTTCGTCGGCCGTCTGGTGCAGTTCCAGCTTCGTCATGATCCGCGCGATGTGGCTCTCGACGGTGCGCAGGTCGATGACGAGGTCCGCCGCGATCGCCGCGTTCGACCGGCCCTGGGCCATCAGCTCCAGGACCTGGCGCTCGCGGGCACTGAGTCGGTCGAGTTCGGCGGCCAGCCCGCTGTTGCCCATCAGGTGCGAGACCACCGCCGGGTCAAGCACCGTGCCACCGTCCAGGATCGTGTGCATCGCCTGGACCAGCACCTCGACGTCGACCACCCGGTCCTTGAGCAGGTATCCGAAACGTTGCGGATGCGCGCGGGCCAGGTCCACGACGTAC
>NZ_JAOPXI010000154.1 GCF_025965215.1 Marmoricola sp. | reverse complement strand
GTCGACTCCGGGATCATCCCGGTCTCGCCGCGCTCGAGCTGGCGGAAGTAGTGGGCGAAGACCTCGATGGCCAGCGGGTCAACGCCCGCCGCAACCATCTTCTCGCGGGCCAGGGCAAGCCCGGGTCCACTCGCAGCATCGTTCATGCCTCGATCGTAGGGTTGTTCCAGCCATGGACCACACCGGTACCGCAAAACTGGCCCTGCGCGACCAGCTGCTGACGGCGCGCGGGCGGCTCGCCGTGTCCGAACTCTCTGCTCGCAGCCTGGCGATCGCCGAGCTGCTGTTCGCCACCGACGAGGTACGCCGGGCCGCGACCGTGGCCGCTTACGTCTCGGTCGGGCGGGAACCGGGGACCGGGATGCTGCTCGACCGGCTGGCCGCTGCCGGCAAGCGGGTCATCGTGCCGCTGCTTCGTACCGACGACGACCTGGACTGGGCCGTGCACGCCGGTGCCGCCTCGTTGGCCACCGCCAGGCGCGGCCTGCTCGAACCGACGACCCCGGCCCTGGGGGTCGATGCGATCGGCGGAGCCGACGTGGTGATCGTGCCGGGCCTCGCCGTCGATGCCCGCGGCCTCCGGCTGGGCCGGGGCGGCGGCTCCTACGACCGGGCCTTGGCTCGGGTGCCGGTCGGGACCTTCACCTGTGTGGTTCTCAACGACGACGAGGTGCTGGACGCGGTCCCCGCGGCGCCGCACGACCGGCCGGTCACCGCGGCCGTGACCGAGTCCCGGTTGCTTCGCTTCTGAGGGGTTCGCGTGCGTGGTGCCGTAGGATTGGCAGTCGGCACCCGCGAGTGCCAGCCCCAGAACCTGCAGCCGCAAGGAACAACGTGCCCACCTATCAGTACTCCTGCACCGAGTGCGGAAACTTCTTCGAAGCCGTCCAGAGCTTCAGCGAGGACTCGCTGACCGTCTGCCCCGAGTGCGACGGCAAGCTCCGCAAGGTCTTCAACGCGGTCGGTGTGGTCTTCAAGGGCTCCGGCTTCTACCGCAACGACAGCCGCGGTTCGACGAGCTCGGCAACGCCTGCGACGAGCAGCGAGAACGGCTCCTCGACACCGGCAGCCCCGGCGGCGGAGTCGACGAGCAAGAAGCCCGAGAGCTCGACCTCCTCGACCGCGAGCGCCCCGGCTCCTGCCTGACCCTGTGGACAGCGTCGGCGGGCGGCGCCGGTTCCTTCCTAGCGTGTGGCCATGTCCCACCTGCACGCCCTCGTCAACGCCGTACGCCGTCGCCTGCTGATCCACCGGCGAGGGCTTGCTGCGCTGTGCCTCGGGTTCGCGGTCTGGTCGACGATCCACGCCGTCACGGCTGATCCCGCGCCGACGGTGCCGGCCTGGACCGCGGCCCGGGACCTGGCCAGTGGGACCGTGCTGACGGCCGTTGACTTCCGGCGTACGGGGTTCCGGCCCGGGACCGTGCCTGCGACGGCAGTGACCCGGTTGACCCAGTTGGTCGGCCGCACGCTGGTCACGCCGTTGGACCGGGGCCAGGTCGCGACCGCTGACGCCGTGCTGTCGGCCGACCGGCTCGCGGCCTATCCCGGGCGGACGGCACTCGCCGTGCGGATCTCCGACCCGGACGCGGTCGGTCTGCTGCACCACGGAGACGTCGTCGGGCTGATCGCCAGCGATCCGCAGGGAGCCAAGGCGCCGGCCCAGCTCACCTCGGACGCGACCGTCCTCGCCGTACCGCCCGCCGGGACCAGCGGCACGGGGCTACCCGGACGGCTGGTCGTGCTCGCGGTCCGACAGGACGACGCGCCGGGGCTCGCTGCGGCCGCGGCCTCGCTCTACCTGACGATCCAGTGGAACCGCTAGCGTTTGAGCCTCGTTCCGGATAGAGCAGGAGAGTTCATTGAACGGGTTCAAGGCATTCATCCTCCGCGGCAACCTCGTCGACCTCGCCGTCGCGGTGATCATCGGCGTCGCGTTCGGCACTGTCGTCACGACCTTCGTAGCGTGGCTCACCGCGAAGATGCCCTCGAGCGCTTCGAGCATCTTCTCCAACGACCCGAAGAGCTTCGGGGCCTTCCTGAACGCTGTCGTCGCGTTCGTGGTTCTCGCAGCGGTCGTCTATTTCCTCGTCGTCGTCCCCTATGTCGCCGCGCGTGAAAGGTTCTTCCCGGCCGAGCAAGCTGGGAAGCCGGCCGACATCGCCCTGCTCGAAGAGATCCGCGACCTGCTCGCCCAGCGCCAGGCCTGAAACCACCCTCGCTGGTCGACCTCCAGGCGTCTCGGCAAGCTCGACGACCGAGCCACCCCGGTCATCCCCGCTCGTTGACCTACAGACGTCTCGGCAAGCTCGACGACCGAGCCGCCCCGGTCATCGAGCTTGCCGAGATGCGGTGACGAGCGCAGGGTCGGGAGTTCAGCCGTGGTGCGGGGGGACCTGGCGCAACAGCCAGTCCTCGCTCGCATCGACCTGACCGGCCCCGTCCGCTGCGTCCGGGCCGGTCTCGTCGCTCGTCTGGTCGGGCAGGACATCGCCGAAGACCTCGGCGAGTCGGCGGCGGCGTTCAGCCCGCTCAGCCGGCGTGAGGTCCTTGCTCATCGTCCCGCCCGGGTCACCCGCAAAGCCCGGTCGAACCACGCCGCGTCGAAGGTGGAGTGCGTCGGCAACCACCCGGTCTGTGCGGCGAAGTGGTCCGAGGAGACCCGCAGTGACCGGGCCAGCGGCTCGACACGTCCGCCGGCGAGGCGGCGCAGCACAGGACCGAGGAAGGCGCCGGACTCCGCACCCGCGGCCTTGGCGATCCCCTCGACCAGCTCGGAGCGCAGGACGGGCGCAGCCCCGACGTTGAAGACCCCGCTCGGCGCGTGCAGCGCGGCCACGACCGCCGGGCCGAGGTCGTCGGCGTGGACCAGGTGTGCCCACTCCTGCGGTCGACCGAGTCCGACCGGCCGACCGCTGGCAGCGGCGCGCAACCAGAAACGGGTGCGGGGGTCGTCACCGATGATCGAGCCGAAGCGGAGCAGCACCCCCGCCCGGAACCCGCCGGCGTAGTCCTGGACGTGCGACTCCCCCACGGCGACCGGTTCGGTGGCCGGGGTGATCTCGATCGGGCTCTGCTCGGTGATCCAGGCATCGCCGGCGTCGGCGTAGATGAAGCTGGCGCTCTCCTGGATGATCCGGTGCACCCCGGCCGTTCGCGCAGCAGCAGTCACGTTGGCCACAGCACGGGTGTGCAGGTCGTCGTTGCGGCGCCACGCGTTCGGCCAGCCGGCCGCGTACCCGACCGGGATGTCGGTGGCCAGGTTGATCGCGACGTCAGCGCCGTCGTACATCCTGACCAGCGTGTCGACCTCGAACAGGTCGGCGGCCTGCGGGCGCGCGCCCAGCGCGGTGATGACCTCGACGTTCGCCGCCGAGCGTGCCAGGACATCGACAGAGTGTCCGGCGTCGACCAGGCTCCGCACCGCGGCGCGCCCGATAACCCCGGTACCTCCCGTTACTACGACCCTCACCCTGTCCATCTTGCATAACGAACGGGTAACGCACAACTCGCCGTACCCACCTCAGAGGTGATGGTTGACCTCCGCGGCTGCACGCTCCCCCGACCGCACCGCCCCGTCCATGTACCCGGTCCAGTACGTCGACGTCTCGGTACCCGCCCAGTGGATGCGTCCGTGCGGCGTCCGGATCGAGGGCCCGTACGACGTCAAGGTCCCCGGCTTCATGATCGCGACGGGCGCACCCCTGGTCCACTTCTCCCGGGTCCAGTCGTGCTCGACGTAGTCGATCGGGTGCAGCGCCTCCTCGCCGAACATGTCCGCGAAGCCCTTGAGCACGGCCGCCTTGCGATCCGCGTGCGACTGGTTCCCGTAATTCCGCCAGGTCTGGCCCCCGACGAACGCGAGCAGAACACCGACGCTGCCGTCGGCCGGGCTGTTGTCGAACACGGCGCGCGCGGCCCCGCTGAAGGCGATGCCAAATCCGTTCATCCCTTCGGCTCGCCAGAACGGGGTGCGGTAGACGGCGTCGCACTTCATCAGCTTGCCCATGCTCATGTGCGCGATCAGCCGGCGGCGGCGAGCCGGCATCGCGGGCAGGAATTCGATCTCCCTGACCAGGGGCGGAGGACACGCGACGATCACGCGCCTCGCCCTCACCGTGCCTCGTGCGCTGACCACCTTGACGGCTCCACGGCGCTGGTCGATCCGCGTGACGGCGGCGTTGAGCGCGACGCGATTGCCCAGCAGCTGAGCCATCCGCAGCGGCACCAGCTGGGACCCTCCGACGAAGCGCGAGTCCTGGGCACCGTCGGCGGTGTCGGAGTTCCGCTCGAAGGTGCCCTTGTTGCTCTCGTTGCCCGAGCACGCGACGTACCAGAGCACGAACAGGAACGAGAGCTCGTCGACGTCGGCGCCGAACCCGGGCTCGGTCCAGCACTGGAGCAGGTCGATGACGTCCTTGTTCAGGGTGTTCTGACGCAGCCAGTCGCCCAGGGTCATCGAGTCCCAGAGCTTGGCCTGGGGATGGGCCCACGGCGCGGCGACGTCGAGCTCGGCGGCCATCTGGTCGATCCTCGACTGGAGCAGCGCCGCGTCGAGCAGGATCGTCGGGTCGGGCGGGACGGTGCCGTCGTAGGTGAGCTTGCCGAGCTGCTTGCTCATGTACACGCTCTTGCCGGTCGTGTACTCCTTGAACGTCTTGACGCCCAGCTCAGCTGCCAGGGCCTTGATGTGGTCCTGCGTCGGGCCCACGAACGCGCCACCGGACTCGATGGTGCCGCCCTCGGCGAGCCGATGGTTCAGGATCCGCCCGCCGACGCGGTGACGGGCCTCCAGGACCAGGACCGAGTGGCCCTTGGCAAGCACCTTGCGCGCCGCGACCAGCCCGGAGATGCCGCCGCCCACGACCACGACGTCGACACGTCGGGGCAGATGCCCGTGCAGCGTGGCCGCGTCAGCGGCGTCCCACTCGGCCTCCAGCGATCCGAGGGCGGTGATTGCTCCGAGAGCAGCAGCCGACCCGAGGACGGTGCGACGTGACACATGTTCCATGTGTACACCAACGAAGGGGGCCGGAAAAAGGAACGCAGTCTTCGCGGAATGCGGACCGTCAGATCAGGTCAGGTGCACAGGCCTGCTGCCTGGGCGTCGGCCTTCTTCTGGGCCGCCGATGCGGTCGAGGTGCCCGTCGGGGTGCTCGGGGTGCTCGGGCTGCCCGAGGTTGCGGTTCCGGTCGGGGTCGCCGTGGGCGTGCCCGTCGGCGTACTGGTCGGGCTCGTCCCGGACCCGGGGCTGACGGCATCTCCGTTGAACTGCGAGCCGAGCTCTCGGTCGTGCTTGACCAGGTACCACAGCCGCGTGGCGTTCGGCGCCCACTCGACCCGGTTCGGGTCTGGCGCGTAGGGCTGCCACGGCACGGTGATGAACTGGACGTTGTCCAGGCCGATGTTCTTCAGCGAGGCGCCGAGGTCGGCCAGCTCCCTGAGGCTCGCGAACTGGCTGTCGGTCGTCAGGGACTTGGTCGCGGCGTTGAGGAAGTTGAACAGGTGCAGCGGGTTGGCCAGGGTGCCGGCCGAGACGACCTTCTTGATCATCGCCGAGATGAAGGCCTGCTGACGCTTCATCCGGCCGATGTCCCCAGTCGGGGCGCCGATGTCGTGCCGCACGCGCACATAGTCGAGGGCCTGCTGACCGGTGACGTTGTAGGTACCGGCCGGGAGCGTGATGTGCCCGACGTCGTCATTGACCTTCGAGGGCACGCAAATCGTCACTCCGCCGATCGCGTCGACCATCGAGCGGAAGCCGACGAAGTCCACGACGACGAAGTGGTTGATCCGGATCCCGGTCAGGTGCTCGACCGTCTTGACCGTGCACAACGGGCCGCCGATCGCGTACGCCGCATTGAACTGCGTGAGCCCGCCGGGGTCGACGCCGCTGCCGTTCTTGTACTCGCACGACGGCCGCTCGACCATCGCGTCGCGCGGGAGGCTGATGCCGTAGGCGAACTTACGGTTGGCCGAGAGGTGCAGGATGATCGTGGTGTCCGAGAGGCCCGGCGTGCTGCCGCCGATGCCTTTGCCGTTCGCGCCGGCACGGGTGTCGGAACCCATCACCAGGATGTTGATCGGCTGAGTCGGACCCGCGACGATGACCGGCGCCGGGCGCTTGCCCAGGTGGGTCATGTCGATGCTGGTGATGTTGCCCTGGAGGTACCGGTAGGCGCCGAAGAGCACGAGCGAGATGACCATCAGGAAGACACCGAAGCCGATGGCGATCCGCTTCAGGAGGCGTCGTGCTTTCGGCGTACGGCCACGGTGGCGCGCTTCTGCCTCCGACACGATGCGACTCCCACAGGCTTCACAGACTCGACGGGCGAGTCCCGCGATCCACTAGGTGACCTCCCATTGTGGAGGAACGGAGCGTGAGCCTCAAATTCTCCGAACCGAAATCTGCTGTTCAGCGGGCGCGTACCGCCGACGTACGGCGGCCCGGCGCAACGCGGTAACCGCGCTGCCGGTCGGGCAGCCGACCCGTGGCGCGTCCCACGCCGAGCAGGAGGAGTGATCCGGGTGCCAGGGCCAGCCACAGTGCGGTGAACGTGACTTCGGTGCGCTGGATCATGCCCAGCACGCTGTCGCTGGAGTGCACCAGAAGCTCGACGGTGAACAGGCCCTCGATGAGACTGATGAACAGAGCCAGCATCCCGATCGCGGTCAGCAGCCGCCACCGAATCGGGCTCGCCTGAGCTCGCCGCAGCGCCACCGTGCCGAACACGATGAGCGAGAAGCACGAGACCGTCTGCAGGACGCTGACCCACGCGTGCGGATTGACCACCGTGGCGAACAACGACCCGGGCTCCGGCGGCGTGCAATTCGCTGCGAACGTGATCACGCAGCGCATCGGGGTGGTCGCCTCGAGCATGTTGGAGACGCCGAGCATGAAGAGCGCGATCCAGACCGGCGACCAGCGCCGGAGCAGCAGCCAGGCACCGACGGCGCCCAGCATGATGAACGCGCCGCTGATCATGTCGGTGTTGCGGAAGACGTCCGCGAACGGCTGGCCGTCGGCCGAGAGCTCACTGACGTAGCTGGTCACCGGGCTCGTCGAGATCGGCAGGAAGAACTGCAGGATCCAGTCCGCGTAGCCGAGGCCGCCGAGACAGAGCAGCCCGACCACGCATTTGCGAGCCAGCGGGAGGGTGAGCAACACTCGTTCAGGGTAGTCGTTCTGTGCGTTTCCTGAGAGCGGTCTGAGCGTGGGAGCACAAGGCGGAGGTCTTCAGCGTCTTCGGTCGCTGAAATGTCACAGCGCCCTTTCAAATGCCTAGACCTAATACGGTACTTCCCGCAGAGGCCTTCGCACCGGGCCGTTCCGGATGCCATAGTCGTCCTCGCCGGGACCCGAGACCCGGCCACGAGCGCCCCGCGATCTTGATCGCGGGGCGTTCCAGCTTCCCGGAGCATTTGGTCGGCTTCCCGGACCATTTGGTCGGCGGCGTTAGGCGCAATACCGTAGAACGTGCCTGTGGCCCGCTCAGCAGACTCGGATGACGATGCGGTGCATCGCATGCTCGCAGGCGACGACGAGGCGTTCCGGATCGTCTACCGGTCCGTCCATCCCCGGTTGGAGCGCTATCTGAGCGCGCTGGTCGGCCGCAACGACGCCGAGGACGTCGCCTCCGACACGTGGGCCCAGGCCTTTCGCGACCTCGATCGGTTCTCCGGGGACGCGGACGGCTTTCGCGGCTGGATCACCACGATCGGTCGCAACAGAGCGCTGGACCACCTCCGCGCGCAGGGACGGCGACCACTCTCGAGCTTCGCCCCCGAGGATCTGCCCGAGCTGGTTGCCCCCGATGACGTCGAGGCGACGATCCAGGGCCTTCTGGGTACCGACGCTGCCCTCCGGCTGATCTCGGCCCTCCCGGCCGAGCAGGCCGAGGCGGTGCTGCTGCGCGCCGTGATGGGGCTCGATGCCAAGACGGTGGCCCGGATTGTCGGCCGGACCTCCGGAGCCGTGCGCACTGCCGCGTACCGGGGCCTGCGCGCGCTGGCCACCCAGCTGGCGGAGCAGCCAGAGGAACCCGGGAGTGACACTTCGGCACCCCCGAACGCTGAGGAGTTGAGATGAGCACCCGACGAGATGCCCGGATTACCCGCCGATCGGCCGCACAGGCCCTCGATCAGACGGGAAGTTCAGGGGCGGCAAGCGTCGACCAGGTCCTCTCCGCTGCCGTGGCACCGGCCAGTGCGTCCGAGCTCAGCCGCGAGGCCGTCACGACAGCGCTGTTCCGTCAGGCACACGTCGGTGGGCTCCAGGCGACCACCCGGCCGACCGTGGCCCAGCGCACGCGCAGGCGGTTCGCGGCGGGCCGGCTCGTCGTGGCCGGCGCAACCGCCCTCGCGCTCAGCACGGGCGGAGTGGCGCTGGCTGCCTCGACAGGGCACCTGCCTTTCGGCGGCGATCACCGGTCCGCGACCGGTGCGCGGCACTCCTCCGAAGCTCCGGGCATGCTGACGACCCACCCGACCGGTTCGGATTACCCGACGAACGGTGCAAGCGAGCACCCCTCGGCCGCTCCGACGCCGTCCTTCCGGGGCCTGTGCAGGGCATTCCGGGCTGGAGCCGGCGGCACCAACGGCAAGGCCCTCGAGAGCCCGGCGCTCACCGCGCTGGCCGCGATCGCCGGCGGCAGGGCGAACATTGCGGCGTACTGCACGTCGCTGCTGGGAGCTCCCGGCACGCACCCGAGTGCCACGCCCACCCAGCCGGTGCACCCGACGCACCCGGTCAAGCCGACCCAGGCGCCCACGCCGACCCACCCGGCACACCCGACACCGACGCCGACGCACCCGACTCACCCGACCCGGAGCCCATCGCCCAGGCATTGAGGCACAACGGCTCGAAAGCGGCGGCGACCTACGGGAGTCGCCGCTTTCGTTCGTTCTGGACCAGCCTTGAAAGGACCTATCCCTTTTGTCCGTTTTATGTCATTCTGGTCTAGGCCGTGCCACGAGGCAGGCGAGGCCCACGCGGAAATTCAACGGGAGGGACCCCATGAACGCCGTCGCCACCGTCATCGACATCGACTTCTCCACCGAATCTCAGCCGGTCACGCCGGCCGCGCTGGGCCGGTCGGTCAAGGCCCTGACCAATCTGTTCGGGCACTGCGAGCGCCTGCACCGCGCAAACATCGAGCACGATCCGCACTCCTGCGTCGTCTGCTTCGAAACCCGGTGATCGGTCTCGGCTACCTCAGGCGCCGAGCGACCTGAGGTACGCCTCCCCGATTCCACTGGCGCCGAGGATCGAGATCCAGGCGCCGGCGATCATGAACGGGCCGAACGGTACGGCAGTCTTCCGGCCGGCCTTGGTCGCCAGGATCAGGATGACGCCGATGATCGCGCCGAGGCCGAAAGCCAGGAAGGCTCCGGTCAGCAAGGCTCCCCACGAGAGGTAGCCGAGCATCCCGCCGACGACGCCAGCCAGCTTCACGTCGCCGAAACCCATGCTGCCGCGCGCTGCCACCGCGACGAACAGGTAGAACGCGAACAGGGCGCCTCC
>NZ_JAOPXI010000151.1 GCF_025965215.1 Marmoricola sp. | reverse complement strand
ATCGACTCGCCTCGGCGATGGCGGCGATCCGGGCACGCCGCAGCCTGGCCGACATGGACGGCTGGCTGCCGCCGTACGGAGCGGCGTGCCTGCGGTCGGGGGAGGAGATGGGTGAGCGCTTCGCGCGTTACCCCGGTGCCGTGGGGTACTCGGTCACCCTGGCCGACGAGCTCGCGTTCGACTTGCAGCGGGCGACCCCGAAGCTTCCGAAGCAGGGCATCCCCGAGGGTCACACCGCGACCACCTGGTTGCGGGTGCTGACCGAGCTCGGGTTCGAGACGCGCTACCGCGGGACCCCGCACGAGGAGCGTGCTCGCGAACGGATCGAGCGCGAGCTCGAGGTGATCGAGCGCAAGGACTTCGCCGGGTACTTCGCGATCGTGCACGACATCGTCGAGTTCGCTCGCAGTCAGGGAATCCTCTGCCAGGGCAGGGGATCCGCGGCCAGCTCGGCAGTCTGCTACGCACTGGGGATCACCGCGATCGACTCGGTGCTCTACAACCTCCCCTTCGAGCGGTTCATCTCCCAGCACCGTGACGAGGAGCCTGACATCGATGTCGACTTCGACTCCGATCGTCGCGAGGAGGTGATCCAGTGGGTCTACGACCGGTACGGCCGGCACAACGCAGCCCAGGTCGCCAACGTGATCACCTACCGCCCGAAGATGGCGGTCCGCGACGCCGCCAAGGCGCTCGGTCATTCGCCCGGCCAGCAGGACGCCTGGTCGAAGTCGATCGACCACTACAGCGGGACGGTCGACTCCGGCGAGATCCCGGAGCAGGTGGTCGAGCTGGCCAACCAGCTGATGAGGGAGCCGCGGCATCTGGGCATCCACTCGGGCGGGATGATCCTGACCGAGCGGCCGATCGGCGAGGTCTGCCCGATCGAGCGGGCGCGGATGGAGAAGCGGACCATCCTGCAGTGGGACAAGGACGCGTGCGAGTGGATGGGGCTGGTCAAGTTCGACCTGCTGGGCCTGGGGATGCTCGGCGCGCTGAACCACATGATGGTGATGATCGGCGAGGAGCTCGGCGAGCACTGGACGCTGCAGAGCCTGCCCAAGGAAGAGCCCGGGGTCTACGACATGCTCGACCGGGCGGACTCGATCGGGGTCTTCCAGGTCGAGAGCCGTGCGCAGATCGGCACCCTGCCCCGGCTGCGGCCACGCAACTTCTACGATCTGGCGATCGAGATCGCCCTGATCCGTCCCGGCCCGATCCAGGGCGGCGCGGTGCATCCCTACATCCGCAGGGCGACCGGACGCGAGGAGGTCAGCTACGCCCATCGCGACCTGGTGTCTGTGCTCGAGCGGACCCTGGGGGTGCCGCTGTTCCAGGAGCAGCTGATGGAGATGGCGGTCGCGATCGGCGACTGCTCCCGCGATGACGCCGATCTGCTGCGCCGGGCGATGGGCTCCAAGCGTGGCATCGAACGCATCGAGTCGATCAAGGAGACGCTCTTCGCCGGGATGGAGAGGCGCGGTCTGGTGGGGGAGGAGGCGAAGCAGATCTACGTCCAGATCCTCTCGTTCGCGAATTTCGGCTTCGCCGAGAGCCATGCCCTCAGCTTCGCGCTGCTCGTCTACGCCAGCTCCTGGTTCAAGCTGCACTACCCGGCCGCGTTCCTCGCCGGGTTGCTGCGCGCCCAGCCGATGGGCTTCTACTCTCCGCAGTCGCTGGTCCAGGACGCCCGACGGCATGGTGTCACCGTGCTCGGTCCCGACATCGAGGCATCGGCTTCCCAGGCTTGCCTCGAGGGCGACCCGACCTGCACTGAGCCGACAGGCCTGGCCAGTTGCCTCGAGCCCTACCACCAGCCCACCCCGTACGACGCCGAAGCGCCCGACCCGACAGTGACGCACCGACGCGACGGCAAGTTCGCAGTCCGCCTGGGGCTGGACGAGGTCCGCGGGATCGGTGCCGACGTTGCTGCCAGGATCGTGGCCGCTCGCGATGAACGACCGTTCCGCGACATGGTCGATCTCTCCCGCCGGGCAGATCTTGACTCGGGACAGCTCGAAGCGCTCACAACTGCCGGTGCCTTCTCGTGCTGGGGGCTGAGTCGCCGTGAGGCGCTGTGGAATGCGGGGTTCACCGAACGCGAGGACCAGCTCGAGGGCGCCGGGGCCGTCGTCTCGGCGCCGGTGCTTCCGGGCCTCGACCCTGTCGGGGTGACCCTGGCCGATCTCTGGGCGACCCGGATCTCACCGTCCTCGCACCCGGTCGGACACCTGCGGCCCCTGCTGGAGTCGGTCGGCATCCTGGCCGTCGGAACCCTGGCGTCTGCCGAGTCGGGTCGTCGGGTCCACGTGGCCGGACTGATCACGCATCGCCAACGGCCGAGCACGGCAGGCGGTGTCACCTTCCTCAACCTCGAGGACGAGACCGGGATGCTCAACGTGATCTGCACCGAGGGCGTCTGGAACCGCTATCGCACGGTGGCCAGAACCGCCGCCGGGATGGTGATCCGCGGTGTCCTCGAACGCAACGACGGCGTCACCAACCTGCTCGCCGACAAGATCTCGTCCCTGGACAGCGTCAGCCCGTCGGCCGAGCAGGCGCTGCAGGCGCGGCACCAGCCCCGCAACTTCCAGTAACAGTCCATTTTGGTAATAACAGGGCAGAACACAAGTAATATCTGGGTGAATCGTGTAGATATGTCGGTCATTGAACCCGATGCACAACTGTGGGTTGGACAAAGGAGACACGATGAAATCTCGGGTAGTCAGCGCATTCGCAGCCATGGTGACCTTGGCTGCGGTTTTGGTCTTCAGCGGCGGCGCCGCAGAAGCAGCAGGCGAATGTGGGCAGTTCTCCACCTTCGGTGGAGGCTTCAATACGAGCTTGGGGTCCGGATGGACCTCACTCGCCGTTCGTTCGGGCCCGTGTACTGCGGCGACGTCAGTAGCCAATCCGCATGGTGAGGGCCAGCGCTGGTACGTCACCAGAGAGACCCACGGCCAGTTCATTTGCCGGGGTCGGTTCCAGTACGGGTATGGAACAGACGTCTGGTCGAAGGACAGCCATGGGTGGTCATGGGCGGGTGGCACGACAGCACCAAGGTGGGACTACCACCGCGGCTGTTGAGTCGTGGGAGAGCGATGCGGTCGCGCATCGGACGCGGCCACATCGGGTGTGTGTCGATCGCACTTGTCGCAGCTTCGGGATGTGCGATGTCTACGGCAACTCCTGCACGGGTCGCGCCGACTGGTCAAGCGGCCGATCAGCGATTGGGCCTGCTCGCTCGATCGGACTTCACCGATGCCATGCCTGGAGCTTTTCTGACTACCTCCGGACCCATCGGCCTTGCGGACGCGCGAAGGGCGTTCACGGGGTGCAACAACCGACTTCGCGGCTTGCTCTCAGCTGCCCGGCTTGACGCCAGGTTCTCCTCGGAAGAAGTGACCAACAACGATCCGGAGACGTTTTCGATCTCATCGGTGCTCGACGCCCGCTGGGTTACCGATCGGCCGTACGACATGTCGGACTCGCTCAAGGCCTGCGGCGTTCGGTTCACACGTGTGGTGCGCGCCGATGCGACCTGGCTGGTCTTTCGTGCTGGGGGTTGCAGGGTTTGGGCGACCTCGCAGGTGAAGGACGAAACCGTCCGTCTCCTCGCCGTTGGATCGTCGTCGAATCGAACGGACCCGCAGTCGGAGACCGTGTCGGCGCTGTGGAGGGCTTGGCTGTCGTGAGGGTCAGGCTGGCTTCGATCGTTCTCATCGGTGCCCTCGTCCTCGGCGAGCTCATGCATCTTCTGGCTGGTCTGGCCGGACACCCGAACTGCGCATGGATCCAGTGGGTGGTCAATTGGGGTGCGTTGTGGTTGGTGGTGCCGTTCCTGGCCGGCAGGCGTGCAGGAACTCGAGGTGAAGCAGCCATCGTCGGTGGCGCGGCAGCCGTCATTGAGATGGCGATCTATTACGGTCCTTCTGGCCTCGTGTCGTTCAAGCTCGTCTGGATGGCGTGCGGAGCGGCCGTCGCCTCGGTGATCGGCGTGGTGGCGTGCCAGACCCGCTCCGTTCGCCGTGGCTGGCTGCTCATTCCCGCGCTGCTGGTCGCGGAGCCGGTGATCTGGACGGGACTCTTCGCACTGCTCGGCCGGCCGACATCCGTCGCGATGATCTGGTCCGGTGTCGGCGAGGCGGTCACTGGTGTGCTGCTCGGCATCGTCGGACTTCGAGCCGGGAGTGTGCTAGCGCGCGACCTCAAACGATAACGTCGACCGCTGCCGCGATCTGGTCGAGAGCATCGGCCACCGCCGGTGCTGCCTGGTCATCGAAGCTCGGCCCGCGCAGCGGGATCGCGTCTCCGGGTCGCACCGGCTCGCCGCAGTGATCGCAGCACGCGACCGGCGTACTGATCTGGCCGCATGCCAGGTGTCGCCAGGCAATCGGCGGCGCACCACCGAACGCCCACTTGTCGCCGAACTGCTGGAGCGCGAGCAGGACCATCGCCAGGTCGTTGCCCTTCTCGGTCATCCGGTAGTCGTAACGAGGAGGGTTGTCCTGGTAGGCCACCCGCACCACCACGCCGTGGTCGACCAGGTGTGCCAGCCGCTGGGTGAGCACCTTGCGGGACAGGCCGAGATCTCCCTGGATGGCGTCGAAGCGCGAGATGCCGATCGCGATGTCGCGCAGCACCAGCGCCGTCCAGCGGTCCCCGATGATGTCGAGGGTCCGGGCCACCGAGCACGGCTGATCGGGGAGCGATGCACGTTGCATGGCTCACACCGTATCCGAGTGAGTTCCCAAAGGAAACCCGCGCTGCTAGCGTGCACCCATGCTCGAACGGATCGCACACCTGACGTGGCTGCACCCGCGCAAGGTCCTGGCCGCCGCACTGCTCTTCGTCGCGGTCGCCGGCTTCATCGGGCACGACGTCGAACACCACCTCAAGGCGGCCGGCTTCACCGACCCGGCGTCGCAGAGCGAGCAGGCGGGGGTGGTCCTCTCGAAGGCACTCGGGTTCAACGCGCAGCCCGGGGAGGTGGTCCTCGTCCGGGCCAAGGGTGGCGGCCCGTTGCACCTCGACGATCCGGTGATCAAGGCCGAGATCGACCGGCTCGCGCATCAGCTGGCCGGTTCGGACTACGTCGGCCGGGTCACGAATCCGCTCGACGGTGCACCCGGTACGGCCAACCTCATCGCAACCGACGGCGACTCGATCGCACTGACCGCCCAGCTCTCCACCAACGACCTCGAGGACAAGGGCGGCCTGGCCGACGACTCGATCCGCAAGCGCGTCACCTCGTCGGTCGTCGACGTCCGGTACGGCGGCTACGCGCCGAGCTTCAACGAGGTCAACGACCAGACCCGCAGGGACCTCACGCACGCCGAGCTGATCGCGTTCCCGTTGCTGGCCATCCTGCTGCTGCTCGTGTTCCGCAGTGCCGTTGCAGCGATGGTGCCGCTGATCATCGGGGGCCTCTCGATCGTCGGGACCTTGTTCGCCCTGCGGATCATGGCCTCGCTGGTCGGCACGTCGTTGTTCGCCCTCAACATCGCCACCGCGCTGAGCCTCGGACTCGCGGTCGACTACGCCTTGCTCCTGGTTTCCCGTCATCGTGAGGAGACGGCGGTCTCCGGCTTCACCGAGGAGGCTCACCGCCGGATGGTGCTCACCGCCGGCCGTACCGCGATGTTCTCCGGGCTGACCGTCGCGGGTGCGATGGCGGCCCTGACGGTGATGCCGCAGCGCTTCCTCTACTCCGTCGGCGCGGCCGGCGCCGTCGTGGGTGTGATGTCGGCCGTGATGGCGGTGTTCGTCGCTCCGGCGCTGCTCGCGGTGCTTGGCCCGAAGATCAACGCACTCTCGATCCGGCGCGGCCCCGCCATCTCCGACACGTCGTCGCGGTGGCTCCGGCTTGCCCGGGGCGTCATGAAGCGGCCGATCCTGACCGCGGTCGGCACCACCGCCGTACTGCTCGCTCTGGCCGCGCCGCTGATCGGCACCCACCTGACGGGTCCGAGTGCCCAGGCGGTCCCGCCGGGTCAGCAGTCCTACAGCACCAACATCTACCTGCAGGAGCACTACGGTCGCGAGGTCACCGAGGGGGTCTCGCTGACGGTCCAGGGGCATGTCTCGGATGCCGGCCTCGCCGCCTTGAGGAAGCAGATCGTCAGCATTCGCGACGTCGGTGAGGCGGCGCCGTTCACCCGTGCCAGAGGAGACGTTGCGTTCACCACGGCTGCGCTGGAGCAACCGGCGCTGAGCGACGCATCCCAGAAAGCGGTCCGAGCCATCCGGGCGCTCGCGGCGCCATCCGGCTCGCGGCTGCTGGTGGCCGGCAACACCGCGAGCTTCCTGGACGAGAAGAGCAGCCTGATCTCGAACGCTCCGAAGGCGATCGGCCTGATCGTGCTGCTCACGGTGATCCTGCTCTTCCTTCTCACCGGATCCGTCCTGCTGCCACTCAAGACGCTGCTGATGAACTCGATGACGCTCGCCGCGTCGCTCGGCATCCTGGTGATCGTCTTCGAGAAGAAGTTCCTGGTCGGCGTACTGAGCTACCCCGGCCCGTACAACATCGAGGTCACCAGCCTGGTCTTCCTCTTCGCGGTCGCCTTCGCCCTCGCCACCGACTACGCCGTCCTGGTGATGGCGCGGGTCTAGGAGCTGCGCGACTCAGGGATGAGCAACGAGGACGCGGTCGCGCACGGCGTCGCGAAGACGGGGCGGATCAACAGTGCGGCTGCGCTCATGATCGCCGTCGTGTTCGCTGCCTTCGCGGTGTGCCCGGTCTTCTTCATGAAGCAGATCGCCGTCGGGATGGCGCTCGGCGTGATCATCGACGCGACCATCGTGCGCGGCCTGCTGGTGCCTTCGCTGATGCGCCTGCTCGGCGAGGCGAACTGGTGGGCGCCCGGT
>NZ_JAOPXI010000130.1 GCF_025965215.1 Marmoricola sp. | reverse complement strand
ACCTCGGCATGGTTGCCGTCGCGCATCCGCCACATGTCCACGAGCGTGGTCCCGTGCCGGTCGCTGATCTCGCGCGCCCATTCGTTGAAGATCGCCATCCGGCCGCGCACCGCTGCGTAGATCCCTGAAGCGCCGGGGTCGAAGATCGTGAACATCACGACCGTCGCACCGCTGGCAGCGAGGCGACCGACAGCTTCGTCGTACGTCGCCGCCAGGTCGTCGAGGTCGACGCGCGGACGGAGTACGTCGTTCGCACCGGCATGGATGGTGACCAGATCGGGCATCAGGTCCAGGGCCGGGCCGACCTGCTCGGCAACGATCGGCTTGAGCTTGCGCCCCCGGATGGCGAGGTTGGCGTACCCGAACTCCGCGCCGGCGTCGGTGGCAAGGACCTCGGCGACCCGGTCGGCCCAGCCCCGCAGCCCGTTCGGGCGAGCCGGGTCGGGATCGCCGACGCCTTCGGTGAACGAGTCGCCCAGGGCGACGTAACGGTGGAACGGCATGGAGCGATTCTGCCTGCTGGATGACGTGGGTTTCGAGACGGGCCTGGCTGGCCCTCCTCAACCACCGGGCCAGCGGATAGGTTGTCCGCGTGCTGCTCTCCGACCGCGACATCCTCGCCGAGATCGACGCCAAGCGGATCAGCGTCGAGCCGTACGACGCGACGATGATCCAGCCGTCGAGCATCGACTTCCGCCTCGACCGGTTCTTCCGGGTCTTCGAGAACCACCGCTACCCGCACATCGACCCGGCCATCGAACAGCCCGACCTCACCCGCGAGGTCGAGCCCGAGGGCGACGAGCCGTTCATCCTGCACCCGGGGGAGTTCGTGCTCGGGTCGACGTACGAGGTGGTGTCGCTTCCCGACGACATCGCGGCCCGGGTCGAGGGGAAGTCCTCGCTCGGCCGTCTCGGCCTGCTCACGCACGCGACTGCCGGGTTCGTGGACCCTGGGTTCAGTGGCCACGTGACCCTCGAGCTGGCCAACGTCGCGACGTTGCCGATCAAGCTCTACCCGGGGATGAAGATCGGCCAGCTCTGCTTCTTCCGGCTGTCCTCGCCGGCCGAGCACCCCTACGGTTCCGAGAAGTACGGCTCGCGGTACCAGGGCCAGCGAGGTCCGACGCCGTCGCGCTCCTTCGCCAACTTCCACCGGACTGAGATTTAGCAGGGAAGGCTGCGCCAGCCTTCCCGTACCCGGCGTACCCGCTCGTGCTGGCGCGCCTTGCGGACCCGTTCGGTGATGATCACGTTCGCGAGCTCGGTGTTCTGAAGGTTCTGCCACATCGGATTCTCCTTGCCTGGGGTGTTTTCATACCTGCTGGAGGTGGACGTCTCCGCTGACCGTGGTGGCCCGGAGCTCGACGAAGTCCTGACCCTCGGCCGGCTTGCCGGTGCTGGTCAGGGTGCTGCGGACCGACCCGCTGACGGTGTTGATGTCGGTCCACACCGGCGTGCCGCTCGGGATGCCGACGTGGACGTCGCCGGAGACGTTCCTGGCGGTGACCTTGCCGCGCGGCGCCACGCCGATGGTGAGGTCGCCGGACGCCGTCGTCAGCGACACGTCGGCCTCGGACCGCTTGACCTGGAGGTCTCCCGAGCCGGTCTTGATCACCGCGGTGGAGTGCACCAGGCCCAGCACGACGTCGCCGGAGCCGGTCGAGATCCCGGTCGTGCCCCGTACGTCGCCCAGGTCGATGTCACCCGAGCCGCTCTTGATCCGCACCTCGGCACCGAGTTCGTGGCCCTTGACGTCGCCCGAGCCGCTCTCGATCACGACAGGGCCCTCGGTGCGGTCGATCTCGATGTCGCCGGATCCCGTCTTCATCTTGACAGTGCCGAAGACGCCCGTGGTCGCGGTGTCCGCCGAGCCCATCTTGGTGACCAGGTCGCTTCCGTGCGGGAGGGTGACGGTGACGTCGTGCGAGCCGCCGCGGCTGAAGAACCGGCCGTGCGGAGCGACGATCGCGAGGTAGGTGCCGCTCAGGTCCACCGCGAACTCGTCGGCGTTCGGGCCGTCGATCTCCACCAGTGCCTCGCCGGTCTCGGTGGCGACGGCTTTGAGGGTGCCGGCTCCGAGCTCGACGTACAGGGTGATCGGGTCGGGCGTGCTGAAGGTCTTCTTCATGGTGGTGCTCCTTCTCAGGGGTGGGTCTCAGACCCAGCCGGTCATCCGCTTGGAGGGGCGGGCCTTGCCGGTGCCGAAGCTGTCGAACGGGATGCTGGAGAGGTCGATGTCGATGTTGACCGCGTTCTCGCGGGTGGCGGCCCGGAGCACGTTGACGATCCACGTGTTCAGCGAGCTGCCGTGCTTGTTGGCGAGCTCCTCGGCGCGCGCCTTGACGCTCTCGGGCAACCGCAGCGTGATCCGCGCGGTCGCGGCATCCGAGTCGTCGTCCTCGTCGGCCGGACCCGCTGTCGCCGCGGCTGGAGGGGCGGCCGGGGCCGGTTGCTCCACGACGAACTCCAGCTCGCGGCCGGCGAGCCGTACGTCCACTGACCCGGTGCGCATCTCGGTGGTGATCTCGGCCGCGGCCTGCGAGAGGGCCTCCATCAGGGCGAGCCGCATGCTCGGGTCCAGGGCCATGGTGAGGCGCTCGGCGGCGTCGCGGATCCGGTCGTCGCCGGCGGCGGCGCTCTGCGCGAGGTCCTGGCGCAGGCGCTCGACGTAGGGAGTGATGTCCATGGGCACCACGATGACATCAAATTGATGTCATGTCAACACTGTTCTGACGTCAACGTGACCACGAACGGTTCCCACTACAGTCCGGGCATGCGTACCGCCGTGATCGCCGCCGGATTCCTCACGGCCATGGTGGCTGCCGGATGCGGCTCGTCGGCGACGCCTGACGCGAAGCCGTCCTCCTCGCCCTCGGCCATGCCGGTCGCGGCACTCCGGGTCCAGGACGGCGGCGCCGGAATCTGTCTCCAGTCGGTGACCGTTCCGACCGACTTCGGCTACTGGCACGCTGTGCTGACGGCGACGCAGGGTCTTCGCATCACCGCGGTCGGGGTCGGCGCCGGCGCGGACGTGACCGTGCACGGTGGTGTGGCTCTGGCTCTGACAGGGTCGGCTGTCGCCGCCGGGATCGCGCACTGGCCGATGTCCGGGCCGGGCGAGCTGCGGCACGAGGTGAACTGGTCTGCCAGGAAGGGCCTGATCGGTCTGCACCTGAAGGCAGGGCAGGTGGTGCTCCCGCTGATCCACGTGGACGCTCAGCCCGACGGGCACCTCGACACGGCCGACCTGCGGTACCGCACCGACGCCGGTGTCGACGGCGTCGCGGTGATGACCGAGTCGTTGCGGCTCAGCCGCGAGACCTGCTGATCAGTTCGCCTGCAGGAATCCGCTCGGGGCGGCCAGGTGCCCGTCGCGCAGCTTCTCGACCCGGGCGACGAGAGCACGGCGGCGGGTGGCGGCGGCCCTGGTCGTCACTGCCCTGCCTTGCCCCGCGGTCGCCGCGCCCGTCGTGGTGCTTACGGCCTCCGGCGACCCTGCAGGTCCTACTTCCGGGATGGTCAGCACCGAGGGGTACTGCGCCGAGTTGTGCACGGTGATGACGGTCAGGGTGCCCGCCAGCTGCGCCAGGGTCGGCAGGAGGTGCGGGATGTCGAACGTCTGGATCGCGATCCGCAACCGGTGGCCCGGCAGGATCTTCGCCCCGGTCGGGAACACCTCGACGTCCACCGCCGCCACGGCGCCGGTGGGCAGGGCGACCTCGGCGGCCTTGGTGAACGGGTGGTACGGCTGGATCAGCTGGCCATCGAGGTAGCGCGATCGGGAGGTGTCCAGCGCTCGGTCCGAGATCACCTGCCACCCGCCGGTGAGCCGGGAGACGGTCCCGTCCGGTGCCTCGTCCTCGACCGCGACCGAGAGCATCCCGTCACCGCTGGTGCTGGAGACGAAGAGATGGGCGTTGATCGGGCCCTGGAGCGTGATCGGAGCCGACACCGGTGCCGTCCGGAAGACGATCCCGGTCAGGTCGTTGGCCTTGTTGTTGGTGAAGCACGGGCTCTGGTCTCCGAGCGTGCTGAGCAGGCCCGCGGTCCACTGGTCGGTCGAGCGCGAGCAGAGGCCCGCGACCGGGATGGGGTAGATGTCCGAGGTGCCGTCGGTGACGGCACCGGTGGTCAGGTCGCCGTCGACCAGAGCGGTCCGGCTCGAGCCGGAGAGGCGGTAGCTGACAGCGTGCCGGTCGCCGACCCAGGACCGGGCCGTCTTCCAGGCCCCGGTGCCCTGCTCGTAGTAGGTGATCGGGGCGATGTCGCTGTTCAGCGTCGGGTCGGCGATGCCCTTGACGTAGTGGTCGAACCAGCGCAGCTTGAGCTCGTCGAGCGAGCCGAGGCCGGCGTTGCCGACGTTGGTGCCGGCGGAGGCCTGCAGGTGGTTCCACGGCCCGATGATCAGCTTGGTCGGAACGCCGCGCTTCTGCAGGTTCTCGAACAGCAGCGGGGTGCCGCGCTGGAAGAGGTCGTACTCGCCGCTGATGAAGAACGTCGGGACCTTGACCTTGTCGACCACGTTGATCGGGGAGCGCTGGCTGTAGAACGGTCCGTCGTAGGCCGGATCTCCTCCGCCGAACGCCTGGAGCAGCAGCGGGAGGGTGAAGTTGCCGCCCCCGATCAGGTGCTCGGCCAGGACGCTGATCGGGCTGAGATCGGTCGGGATGGTGGTGGGTGGGATCAGGCCGGTGAAGTTGACCAGCCCCAGCCACAGCGGGATGAAGCCGGCGTCGATCTGGCCGCCGGAGGCCACGACGTCGCGGTAGACGTCGGCGCCCGGGACCTGCGGGAAGATGGCCTTGAGGCCAGGGGGCTGGCCGGCCGCCGCGAACATCTGCGCGATGCCCATGTAGGACGGGCCGTCCATCGCGGTGCTGCCGTTGCTCCAGGGCTGCGAGTGCGCCCAGGTCATGACCTCGGTGAAGTCCGTGTCCTCGCGGGTGCAGAACGCGCACCACTGGCCACTCGACGTGCCGGTCCCGCGGGCATCGACCGTGAGCTGGGCGTAGCCGCGTTCGACCAGGTACGTCGGGTCGCCACCGGCCAGCCCGCCGGCGTACTGCTGGACGCCCTTGTTGTACGCCGTGATGGTTGCGATGACCGGGAAGCGGCCCGGGACCCGGTTCCCGTTCGCGTCAGCGGGGAGGATCAGGTCACCGCGCAGGATCACCCCGTCGTCCATCCGGATCGGCAGGTTCGTCACCGTGACCGTCTTCGGGTACGTCGCAGGGCGAGCAGTCCACCCCGAGGCCGCTCGCACCCCGGTCATCGATCTCGACAAGCTCGATCCGAGGAGCGGTGCCGAGATGGCGTGAGCCGATCTCGGAGCTGCCGTGGCGGTCGCCGCGAAACTCCCGGCGGTCAGGGCGAGCGTCGTCGCCACGGCGGCGGTGAGGGTGAGCAGGCGCATTGAGTGGATCCTCCCGGTGTGTCGGGAGATCAACGAGCACGGACAGGTTCTGGTTACAGGCGACCCGGCTCAGAGGTCGAAGAGCGAGCCGGTTTCGCTGATCGGCTTGTCGGTCTTGGGCTCGGACCCTGCCTGGGGTGCGGGCGTCTCGGCAGGCTCGACGACCGGGGCTGTTTCGGCAGGCTCGACGACCGGGGCTGTCTCGGCAGGCTCGCCGACCGGGGCTGTTTTGGCAGGCTCGACGACCGGGGCTGTTTCGGCAGGCTCGACGACCGGGGCTGTCTCGGCAGGCTCGACGACCAGGGTCTCCTCCACCGCCTCGGGCGCGGCTCCCTCGGTCGTCGAGCTTGCCGAGACGTCGGGACCTTGGTCGCTTGCGGGCGCCGGGATGTCGAACAGCGAACCGCCGAGGTCAGCCGGGGCTGCCGGCTTCTCGGGCGCTGGCGTCTCTGCCGGCGTCTCGACGACCGGGGCGGGTACCGCCGCCTCGGTCGGGGCCACGTCGAACAGGGAGCCGCCCGACGCGGGGGCTGCTGCGGGCTTCGCCGGCTCGGGCGCCGGGGTGTCGAAGAGCGAGCCGCCGCTGGACGCAGGCGCCGCCGGTGCCTCCGGGGCAGCTGCCGGCGTCGGCTCGGCGACCGGGGCCGCGGCCTTGGCCTTCGGCTCGGCGACCTTGACCCGCTTGCCCTCACCCTTGACCGAGGCCAGCAGCAGCTGAGCGACGTCGAGGACCTCGACCTCCTCGCGGGCGCGCCCGGCGTCCTGCTCGCTGGTCAGGCCGTCCTCGAGCATCGTGCGGCAGAACGGGCAACCCACGGCGATCTGGTCGGCACCGGTCTCGACGGCCTCGACGGTCCGGTTGACGTTGATCCGCTCGCCGATCGTCTCCTCCATCCACATCCGGGCACCACCGGCGCCGCAGCAGAAGGAGCGCTCGGAGTTTCGCGGCATCTCGGTGAACTCGGCACCGGGGATGACCTGGAGGAGCTCGCGCGGCGGCGAGTACACCTGGTTGTGACGACCCAGGTAGCAGGGGTCGTGGTAGGTGATCTGACGCGTCGGGCCGGGGGCGGCGACCGGGGTCAGCTTCTTCTCCCGCACCAGCCGGTTGAGCAGCTGGGTGTGGTGCACGACCTCGAGCTCGATGCCGAACTGGGCGTACTCGTTCTTGAGGGTGTTGAAGCAGTGCGCACAGGTCGAGACGACCTTCTTGACCTTGTGCTCCTTGAAGGTCTCGATGTTCGCACTTGCGAGCGCCTGGAAGACGAACTCGTTGCCTGCGCGGCGGGCCGAGTCGCCCGTGCAGGTCTCGCCGTTGCCCAGCACGGCGAAGGAGACGCCGGCCATGTCGAGCAGCTCGGCGACCGCGCGGGTGGTCTTCTTGGCACGGTCCTCGTAGGCACCGGCGCAGCCGACCCAGAACAGCCAGTCGACCTCGGTCAGGTCCTGCACGTCCTCGCCGACGACCTTGACGTCGAAGTCGAGACCCTGGGCCCACTCCATCCGGGCGTTCGGGTTCATGTTCCAGGGGTTGCCCTTGTTCTCCAGGCCCTTGAACAGCCCGTTGAGCTCCGCGGGGAAGTTCGACTCGACGAGCACCTGGTAGCGGCGCATGTCGATGATGTGGTCGAGGTGCTCGATGTCCACCGGGCACTGCTGGACGCACGCACCGCACGAGGTGCAGGACCACAGCACGTCGTTGTCGATGACCGCGCCACCGTCGGGGTCCCACAGGTAGTCGCCCTCGGAGGTCCCGACGAGCGGTCGCTCGGCCTCGGCCAGGGCGGTCGGCGACGTCTTCGACTGGTCACCGTCGGCACCCCCGGCCATCAGGTACGGCGCCTTCGCGAACGCGTGGTCGCGCAGCCCCATGATCAGCATCTTCGGCGAGAGCGGCTTCTCGGTGTTCCACGCCGGGCACTGGGACTGGCAGCGGCCGCACTCGGTGCAGCTGGCCATGTCGAGCAGGCCCTTCCAGCTGAAGTCCTCGATCGACCCGATGCCGAGGACCGTGTCCTCGTCCAGGTCGTCGACGTCGTCCAGGGTGATCGGCTTGCCGTCCGACATCATCGGCTTGACGGCGCCGAGTGCGACCGGGTTCCGCTTGAACATGACGTTGATCGGCGCGATGAAGATGTGCAGGTGCTTGCTGTGCAGCACGTCGATGAGGAAGACCAGCATGACGCCGATGTGCAGCAGCAAGCCGATGCCGATCAGGGTCTGGTTGTCGGGGAGCACCTTGCCGAGCCCGTAGGAGACGAACGCCCACTTGCCGTAGCCCTCGCCCGAGCCGACCGCCTGGACGTGCGCCTGGACGGCGCCGCGGAAGAGGAACATCGTCCAGATGACGTTGAAGATCATGAACAGGACGAGGTAGGCGCCACCGAGGTGCGAGCCGGAGAACCGGGACCTGCGGCCCAGCTTGGCGGGCTGGTTGCGCATCCGGATGAAGTAGAAGATGACGAGCCCGACGAGGCAGAGGACGGCAATCAGGTCCTGGAGGAAGCCGAGCGGCCCCCACCTGCCGATGAAGAGGAAGTGCCAGTCGGGGTTGCGCGAGATCATCGCGCCGTACGCCTCGACGTACACGGACGCGAGGATCAGGAACGCATACATCACGAACGAGTGCGCGATGCCCGGGATCGACCACTTGAGCAGCTTGCGTTGGCCGAGGACCTCGACCAGCTGGTTCTTGAGTGCCTGGCTGACCCGGCCGGTGACGCCGGCGATCCGGTCCGGCGCCGGCTTGCCGCCGGTGATCAGCCTGACCAGGAAGATGACCCTCCGCAGCGCCAGCGGCAGGATGACGATGTTCAGGATCAGACCGAGGATCAGCGTCGTCGTCGTACTCAAGGAAAGTCACTCCAAACTTCCGGCGTCGCCGGTCGAGCGGGCAGTCGTGGGCACAGACTATGGGTCCCCGTCTCTACCGAGTACCCGGAGAGCGTGTGAGAAACGCTACCCGGGGGTAACCACGCTTCAGTTGACCTTGACCGGGTTCAGGCAGCTGTCCAGGAAGTCGACGAGCGAGCAGAACTGCGGCGCCTTGGTGGGACGGTACGACGGCGGGTCACCCTGGGCCGCGGTGATCGCCTGGTAGGCGGCCACGGCGTCGGTGGGCTTGCGGGTGAGTGTCGGGTCGTGCAGAACGTCGACGGTGTACAGCCCGAAGCGCGGCTCGTAGCTGCCCCACTCGTAGTTGTCGGTCAGGCTCCAGTAGTTGTAGCCGATCACGTTCATGCCGTCGGCCTTCGCGCGCTGGAGCCAGTAGACGGTGTCGCGGAGGTTGGCGGCGCGGGTGTACCCGTCCGCACGCGGCAGGCCGTTATCGGTCGGCATCCCGTTCTCCACGACGTACAGGGGCTTGCCGGGGAGCTGCTCGGCGTAGTGCCGCAGCGCGTAGTAGATGCCCTCCGGCGCGAGGTTGGCGTTCCATTGCGTCCCGATGAACGCGTTGAGCGCGGTCGTGGTCGGGCTCAGCACGTCGGTGACGGCGACCGGGTAGTAGTAGTCGATGCCGACGTAGTCGAGCCGGTTGGCCACCTGGTCGAGGAAGAGCGTGTCCAGGAGAGGTTCGGCGGTCGGGATGTAGGAGACGTTCGAGGAGACCATCGCTCCGGGCTGGACGCCGTGGATGTAGTCGTAGATCGCGTCGTGCGCCTTGACCAGCTGGCCCATGAAATACGGGATCAGCAGCGGGTTGAGGCCGCTGTTCTGGAGCTCCATCAGCATGTACGCCGTCGGCTCGTTGATCGTGATCCACAGCGGGTCGTACGACGCGTACCGGTCGACGACCTTCTTGGCGTTGACCAGCCAGTCGTCGAGCATCCCCGCGCGTGACCAGCCGCCCTGGGCAGCCTCCCAGCCCGGGTACACCCAGTGGTCCAGGGTGATCATCGGTCGCATGCCGGCGGCTTTGATCGCGGCGAACACGTGGTCGTAGAACGCCCACGCCGTCGGGTCCCAGACGCCCGGTTGGGGTTCGACGCGCGCCCACTCGACGCTGACCCGGTACACCTTCACGCCGAGGTTGGCCGCGAGCTGGATGTCGGAGGCGTAGCGGTGCAGGAAGTCGACCGAGGTGCCGATCGGGTCGTCCTTCGAGCTCGCGGCGACGTAGCGGGTCCAGTTGCTGTCCGGCGAGGAACCCTCGGACTGGAAGCCGGCCGTGGCCACGCCCCACAGGAAGTCGGGGCCCAGCGGTGCGACGTTGCCCGAGCTGGTCGTCGATGGGGCCGGAGCGGTCGCCGCGGCCGCGGGCGACCCGTTCGCGATCAGCGGGACCGCCAGGGCGAGGGCGATCACGACCAGTGTGGTGCGGGCCCTCATGCGACCGAGACCAGCTTTCCGGCCTGGGAGAAGTTGACCGTCATGGGTCCGCCCTTCGTGCAGTAGGTGAAGTGCTGGCCGATCCGTCGGTGCGGCTGCCCGGCCCTCATCAGGACCCGCCACCACGACATGCCCGGGTGCAACCGGGTCCGGAAGAAGTTCGTCGAGTGCCTCAGGCCCGGGTTCGTGCAGGCGTCCGGCTTGGCGCCGTACGCGCGCTCCCACATCTCCAGGTACGCCTCGGGGCCGCGGTACATGTCGGCCACGATGCTCGGCCCGGCGATCTTCGAGAGATCCTGGATCCAGTCGGGGTACAGGCCGTAGTGCGCGACGCCGTCCTTGTTGATGTCGTACACGTGGGTGCCGCTGACCTGCCGGAAGACCCGGACACCCCCGAGGGCGGTGAACGGGTAGGTCACCGGGTTCGCCGAGGCCCCCGGTCGCGGATTCGCCTGCGCACCGAGCCCGTTGATGTCGGATCCGAACCCGAAGCCCCAGTAGATCCTCGGATTCGCCCAGGTCAGGTGGCGCTTCCACTTGGCGACGAAGCCGACGCTGTCACCGGCGTACGGGGTGATGAAGCCCTGCTCGGAGTAGATCCGCGGGTACGCGTCCGGCGTGGACCACGAGTGGCTGGAGATGACGCCCGGGTACCCGAGCTGGTCGATCAGGTTGAGCGACGCCTGGCGCGCCTTGACGCTCATGTGATCCGGGTCGAACAGCATGTGCCGCTTGGCCATGCCCTCGATCGTGTCGGCACCGAGCCCACTCAGCCCGATGGTGTTGCAGTGGTGCGGGGCCGGATAGAGCGGAAGCGCGGGAAGCAGGCTCAGCACGCTCACCGGGGCTGCCTTGACGACGGCGCCGAACAGGGCGTCCTGCGACGGGAAGCCAGACAGCGCCTGGTCCTTGTCGTGGACCTCAGGATCGTTCGGGCTGCAGGTGACCATGTGCCACGCGGAGCCGGTCTCCAGGATGTTCGCAGTGTTGACCAGGTCGCCGGTTGTGCCCGAGTCGCCGGCGACGCCGGCCAGCGCGTTGTCGAACTTGTTCACCAGCTCCATCTGCGTGACGCCCATCGCGCGGACCTGGGTCAGCTGACGGTCGATCGATGCCGGCGTGCAGCCTGTAGAGGGCTGGCCGAAGTGGTCGTGGCATCCGAAGAGCACCGAGGTCTCGATGCCCATGACGACGGCCATCTTGCCGGCGTTGATGACCTCACGGGCCTGCTCGGGGTTGGTCACGATCCGGTAGAAGCCCTTGCCCGGGCCCCCGTGCTGGGCGTCGATGTAGTTCTCGAGCAGGTGCATGTCGTGAGCCTGCAGCCGCAACGAGGTCATGTCGTCACAGGAGTTGCGCTTGAGCGGGTAGATCATGCAGAGCTGGTTGTTCTCGACGAGCAGGTTCACCATGATCCGCTGGCCGGCGCGCCAGTTGCGCTCGATCCACTTGTAGTACGTGCCTTCCTGGGTGAGCGCGTCCGGCGCCGGCCAGTCCTTGAAGGTCGGCCAGCCGACGGGGTCGGCGCCGAGCTTGCCGGAGAGGAAGCCTCCGACCAGGCCGCTTGCGACCGCATCCGCGCCCTGGCACCCTGCGAGCGCGACGGTGACGCCCCACGGTGACCAGGGTCGGCCGCAGTGCACGTCGCCGCCGAGGAACTCGAAGGCCATGCCGTGCATGTGGCCGTCGACCAGGCCGCGGACCTCCTGGAAGCTGCTCATTCCGGCGGTCGGGTCGCCCGCGACGTTCGTGCCGATCTCCGGGAACGGCGTACAGCCTGTGCGCCGGTACGGCGTGAACTGGGTGCGGCGGTCGGGTGCTGCCGCGAATCCGGCCCCGATGCCGCCCTTCGCGGACAGGTAGCCCGAGCCCGGCAGGAACAACCGGAACCGGCCGGGGCCCGCCCGGGTCACCGTCCAGTTGACGGCCGGACCCGGCGCGGCCGCGTAGGCCACATGGCCGCCGCTGCCGCTGAGGAACGCCGCGGCCTTGCTGTAGAGCAGGTAGTGACCGAGCGAGCTGGGCTTGAAGTACAGGGGAGCGGCGCCGGTCAGGGTCCTGGCGGCGAACTCGGGGTCGGCTCCGGCGAGGTAGCGGCCGGTCGTGGTCGACCTGAGGCCGTAGCAGGCGTTGAACAGGTTGTAGCGGCTCGTCGGGATGCTCGGCTGGACGGGATTCACCCGCACGTGGCGCAGCCGGACCGGCCGCTGGCGCCGCTGCGTCGCAGCAGCGCGTTCGTCGGCGATCGCCTTGGCCGGTGTGGTCGGGTCGGCGGTGTTCGAGTCCGTGGTCAGGGCAGCGCGGGAGACCCAGTTCTTGGTTCTCGGGTCGTGGTCGTTGTGGGGCGGCCCACCCGGGTAATCGACATGGGTGCCGTCGGCGGCGTAGCGGGTCTTGTCGCCGCGTGCCTTGGCGACGGCGTTTTTGACCGACGCCGTGTACATCTTCTTGAGCCCGTCGGCCTGAGACGGTCCGGACGTGCCGCTGCTCCGGTTGAGGGCGAAGGCCGCAGCGATCAGGGCGATCGAGGTCACCGCGACGAGGACGAGGCGGAGGTGAGCGCGCACAGCCATCTCTTTCCCATGATGGTCGCTTCCGGGAGGGTTCTGCTCTCGTCAACGAGTGCCCGGTGTCATGGGTCACGGACGAGATCTGTCACATCCTGCCGAGAGTCGGCCGAACCGACAAGGGACCGCTCCGCGCTCGAAGGGGCGGATCAGCTGCGCGGAGGCCGGCCCTGGCGGTCCATTCCGGGCACGAAGCGGCGCGCCATCGCCAGCGGTGACAGGGCCAGGTTGAGCAGCGGCTCGATCTTGTCGACGATGTCGTCGAGCCGGGCCGCCACCTTGTTGAGCTGGTCCGCGGCGTGCGAAAACCGGTCCAGGGAGTCGTTGAACCGGTCCAGGGCGGTGCTGAAGTCCGCCAGCGCATCGCCGAGGTCGTGTGTGATGTGACCGATCTGCTCGACGGTCTCGTCGACCGTCAGCAGGGTGCGGGCCCGTGTCCGCAGCTTGCGCCGGCTGCCCGTCCCGGCAGCCTCCTCGATCTGGTCGGGCTCGGTCATGTGCTGAGTGTGCCCGATCAGTGCCCGCCGAGGCGCCGACTCAACGCCGCTGCCGTCGCCTGGACCGCAGCGGCCACAGCAGCCACATCCGTGCCGGCGTCGACCGGATAGGTGACCGCGACACCTGCCAGTGGAAGGCCGTTGTGGTCCAGGACCGGTGCGGCGATCGAGGCCAGGCCGGGGGTGATCTCGCCGTTCTCCACGGCGTACCCGCGCTGGCGGGCCTCGCCGAGGACGGTACGCAGCGCACTGAGCGAGTTCGGACCGATGCCGGTCCGCTCGACGAACGATTCCTTGTCCGGGTAGAGCGCGCGGACCTGGGCCGACGGCAGCGCGGCCAGGATTGCCCGGCCGCTGGCGGTGAGATGGGCCGGGAGCCGGACGCCGACGTCGGTCACCAGCGGGGGCCTGCCGGGTGCGCGTTCCTCCACGACGTACAGGACGTCGCGTCCGTGCGGGACGGCGAGGTGGGCGGACTCACCGACCTTGTCGGCCAGGGTCGCGAGGGGTCGCCGGGCCAGGCGCTGCAGCGGTGCCTGGCGGGTGTACCCGCTGCCCACCTCGAACGCCGCGACCCCGAGGCCGTAGCGGCGCTCGTCGGGCAGGTGGGTGACGAAGCCCTCCTCGGTCATTGCCGTCATCAGGTGGTACGCCGTCGACCGGGGCAGGCCACAGGCGCGCATGATCCGGTCCAGGGGGACCGGGTCGGGCTGGCTGGCCAGGAACTTGAGGACCCGCATGGCCTTGGTCGCGGCCGGCACCTGACTCATGCCGCAGAGCGTAGGGGCGTCTGGGATCCGAGACCAGTCTCAGTCGGGCAGCTCACCCTCGTTGCGTGGAATAAGCGGTACGGCGATCAGGGGCCCGAGCGCGGTCAGCGAGAACGCCACGGTGTAGCCCCAGTGCATGATGGCGGCACCGGTGAGCGGGGCTGCTACCGCGGCGGCGAGGAACTGCGCGGTGTTCTGGACGCCGAGGGCGCGGCCTGACCAGAACGGGCCGGCGCGTTCGGCGACGGCCGTGAAGGCCAGGCCGTTGTCCGCGACGGTCACGGTGGTCGCGATGACCAGGAGCGCGATCGCCACCCACCAGCCGCTCTGGGCGGTGAGGCCGAGCAGCAGCATCGTGAGTCCGGCCGCTACGGCCACCCAGCGCAGCGGCCTCATCCGGCTGCCGACCCGGTCCGAGGCGTAGCCGGCCACGATGCGGCCGATCGCCCCCGGGACCTGGCTCAGGGCGATCAGTGCTCCGGCTGCGCCGGCGCTCCAACCACGCTCGTCGACCAGCCAGACCAGCCCGAAGGTCCAGACGGCGAACTGGGGGACCACCAGCAGGACCGAGACGGCGTGCACTCGCCAGAGGAAGTCGGTGCGGTACGGGTTCGGCGACGCGGCCAGGGTGCGCTCGGGGCGCGGCGGGTCGAGGACGACGACGAGGACCGCGACCAGTGCGATGCCGGTCGCGAGGCAGGGCACCAGCAGGGCTGTGGCGACGCCGTGCCTGTCGGCCAGGACGGCGATCGAGATCGCCGCGATGCCGACGCCGAGCGGCTGGGCCATCTGCCGGATGCCCATCGCCAGGCCGCGACGGTGGGCCGGGAACCAGCCGACGACGACCCGTCCGCTGGCCGAGGCGGTCGACGACGCGAAGGCCCCGGCGACGAACAGCGCGGCAGCCAGGGCGAGGGTTCCGTGGACCTGGGTGGCCAACGCGCTGGCCGCTGTCGCGCCGGCCAGTCCGACGGCCAGCACGAAGCGTTCGCCGCACCGGTCGACGGCGTAGCCCCACGCGATCAGGGTGAGCATCACTCCGATCGTCGGGGCTGCTGCGACGACGGCGGCGTCGGTCAGGCTCAGCCCTTCACGGCGGGCCAGCGTCGGGATCAGGAAGGCCGGCCCGTTGATCGTGATGGCCGACGTGCCTTGGGCCAGGACGCCGACCGCGAGCATCGTCCAGCGGCGTGCAGCCGTGACGCTCGCAGGGTCGACGACGGTGGCCACAGCCCCAACGGTACGCCTGATTCCGAGCCGCGGTCCATATTACGAGATGATTTGTCTCACATTTCGGATGAATGGGCATCACCAAACCGTCTCGCATATGAGACGGCTCCGGGCTGCCAGCCATGGCCGTGCAGTCCTCGTCCGACGTTGGATGGACCCATGAGCACACCACCCACGGTCCAGGTCGGCGTCGGCCCGGTGTCGTTCGCCGAGGTCCTGGCGGTCGCCCGCGGCGAGGCAGCCGTCGACCTCGCTCCCGACGCGCTGGTCGCGATCGACCGGGCTCGGGGCGTGGTTGATCGGCTGGCTGCCGAACCCACTCCGGCGTACGGGATCTCGACGGGCTTCGGTGCCCTGGCGACCAGGCACATCCCCAACGAGATGCGCGCCCAGCTCCAGAAGTCACTGGTCCGCTCGCACGCCGCCGGGTCGGGACCAGAGGTCGAGCGAGACGTGGTCCGCGCCCTGATGCTGCTGCGGCTCTCGACGCTGGCCACCGGGCACACCGGCATCCGTCGCGAGACCGCCGAGCTCATCGCCGCGTTCCTGACCGCGGGGATCACCCCGGTCGTGCACGAGTACGGGTCCCTGGGCTGCTCCGGTGATCTGGCGCCGCTCTCGCACTGTGCGCTCGCGCTGATGGGCGAAGGCATGGTCCGTGACGCCGAGGGCATCCTGATGCCGGCAGCGCAGGCCATCGCAGCGGCCGGCCTGCAGCCGGTCGAGCTCGCGGCGAAGGAGGGGCTCGCGCTGATCAACGGCACCGACGGGATGCTGGGCATGCTCGTGATGGCCTTGCACGACCTCGAGGTCCTGATGCGCACGGCCGATGTTGCTGCTGCGATGTCGGTGGAGGGTCAGCTCGGCACGGACCGCGTGTTCGCTCCCGAGCTGCAGGCGATCCGCCCGCATCCGGGCCAGGCGGCGTCGGCAGCCAACCTGGTCGCACTGCTGGCCGGTTCGGACGTGGTCGCATCGCATCGGGGACCCGACTGCAACCGCGTCCAGGACGCCTACTCGCTGCGCTGCTCACCCCAGGTGCACGGTGCGGCTCGGGACACGCTGGCGCACTGTGCTGCGGTTGCCGGGCGGGAGCTCGCCTCGGCGGTCGACAACCCTGTCGTCGTCGGCGACATAGTCGAGTCCAACGGCAACTTCCACGGAGCGCCCGTCGCCTACGTGCTCGACTTCGCCGCGATCGTGGCCGCCGATGTCGCCTCGATCAGCGAGCGTCGTACCGATCGTTTCCTGGACAAGGCCCGCAACGCCGGGCTGCCGCCGTTCCTGGCCCATGACCCGGGCGTGGACAGCGGCCACATGATCGCCCAGTACACCCAGGCAGCGATCGTCTCGGAGATGAAACGGCTTGCCGCGCCCGCCTCCGTCGACTCGATCCCGTCCTCGGCGATGCAGGAGGACCACGTGTCGATGGGCTGGTCGGCTGCCCGCAAGCTGCGGCGATCGGTCGACGGTCTGACCCGGGTCCTGGCGATCGAGGTGCTCACTGCCGCTCGGGCCCTCGACCTGCGCGCGCCACTGGCGCCGTCGCCCGCGACAGCGGCCGTGGTCGCGCTGCTGCGAGGTGCCGGGATCGAAGGCCCCGGCCCGGATCGCCACCTGTCCCCGGAAATCGAGCGGGCGGTCGACCTCGTCCGCACCGGCGCCGTGGTCGCGGCCGCCGAAGAAGTGATCGGAGAACTTCGATGAGCGCCAACCCACGCCTGCCCATCCGTGCCGCTCGCGGCACCACGTTGAGCGCCCGTTCCTGGCAGACCGAAGCACCCCTGCGGATGCTGATGAACAACCTCGACCCCGAGAACGCCGAACGCCCCGAAGACCTGGTCGTGTACGGCGGAACCGGCAAGGCCGCGCGCAACTGGGAGTCGTACGACGCCTTGGTCCGCACGCTGACAACGCTGGCGGACGACGAGACGATGCTCGTCCAGTCCGGCAAGCCGGTCGGCGTGATGCGCACCCATCCCTGGGCTCCGCGCGTCCTGATCGCCAACTCCAACCTGGTCGGTGACTGGGCCAACTGGGAGGAGTTCCGGCGTCTGGAGGACCTCGGCCTGACGATGTACGGCCAGATGACCGCGGGGTCGTGGATCTACATCGGCACCCAGGGCATCCTGCAGGGCACGTTCGAGACCTTTGCGGCCGTCGCTGACAAGAGGTTCGGCGGAACCCTGGCCGGCACCATCACCCTGACCGCAGGCCTGGGTGGCATGGGCGGTGCGCAGCCGCTCGCGGTCACGATGAACGACGGTGTCGCGATCTGCATCGACGTCGACCAGTCCAGGATCACGCGCCGGATCGAGCACCGCTACCTCGACGTCCAGGCGGACTCGCTCGAGCACGCGGTGTCACTGGCCCTCGAGGCGCGCGATGCCCGCAAGCCCCTCTCGATCGGGGTTCTGGGCAACGCAGCCGTCGGCTTCCCGGCCCTGCTCGAGTCCGGGGCGCCGATCGACATCGTCACCGACCAGACCTCGGCGCACGACCCGTTGTCCTACCTGCCGGCCGGGATCGCGTTCGAGGACTGGCACGACGCGGCGGCCGCCGATCCGGCGGGGTTCACCAAGGAGGCGGAGGCCTCGATGGCGACGCACGTCCGCGCGATGGTCGAGTTCAAGGACGCCGGCGCCGAGGTCTTCGACTACGGCAACTCGATCCGCGACGAGGCCCGCAAGGGCGGCTACGACCGTGCGTTCGACTTCCCGGGTTTCGTGCCGGCGTACATCCGGCCGTTGTTCTGCGAGGGTAAGGGTCCCTTCCGCTGGGCCGCGCTGTCCGGTGACCCCGAGGACATCCGCAAGACCGATGAAGCCATCCTCGAGCTCTTTCCCGAGAACGCGCGGCTGCAGAAATGGATCCGGATGGCCCAGGAGCGCGTCCAGTTCCAGGGTCTGCCCGCTCGGATCTGCTGGCTGGGGTACGGCGAACGGCACCTCGCGGGGCTGAAGTTCAACGAGATGGTCGCCTCGGGCGAGCTGTCGGCACCGATCGTGATCGGCCGCGACCACCTCGACTGCGGGTCGGTCGCGTCGCCGTACCGGGAGA
>NZ_JAOPXI010000113.1 GCF_025965215.1 Marmoricola sp. | reverse complement strand
CTCCCGAAGAGCCTGCACGACGCGATCGGCATCGCGGAGCGTTCGGAGCTGCTGGCCGAGACGCTCGGGGAGCACGTCTACGACTTCTTCCTGCGCAACAAGCGTCAGGAGTGGGAGGAGTACCGCGGACAGGTCTCCGCGTTCGAGCGGGACAGAATGCTTCCGGTCATCTAGTGCTTCCGGTCATCTAGGAGCCCACAACCCCGTGCCTCGTCAGGTCTCTCACTACCTGTCTGCGGGCAACCTGGCCCGACTCGGGTTCCAGGACACCGCGGTCGCTGTTGCGCGGCTGAACGATCTCGGCCCGCCGGCATCCCCGGTGGTGGCCATTCTCGGCCGCTCGGCCGACCCCGACCTGGCCCTGGAGACCCTGACCCGCCTGCACGGCAGCACCTCGGAGGGCGCCGCCCTGATGGCGGCTCTCGAGGACGACGAGGGAACGGCGATGCGGCTGCTCTCGGTGCTCGGCATGAGTGCGGCGCTCGGCGACCATCTGGTCCGGCACCCGGAACACTGGCGTGAGCTGACCGACCCGACGCTGGGATCCACCCGGCCGCCGGCGTACGTGGTGCGGACCGGACTGCTCGAAGCCGTCGGGGCAGATGCTTCAGCGCCCGAGCCGGTCGCCAACCTGGATCACCCAGCGGCGGTCGATGCCCTGCGGGTCGAGTACCGCAGGGTGCTGCTTCGCCTGGCCAGCCGGGATCTTGCTCATCACGTGGCGATGGACGACATCGCTGCCGAGCTCTCCGACCTGGCTGCCGGGACCCTGGACGCCGCACTCGCCGTCGCCAGGGCCAAGGTCGGGAGCGACGCCTCGACCTGTCGCCTGGCCGTGATCGCGATGGGCAAGTGCGGCGGCCACGAGTTGAACTACGTCAGCGACGTCGACGTGATCTTCGTGGCCGAGCCGGTCGACGGGGTCGACGAGACCGACGCGCTGCGGGTGGCGACCCAGCTCGCGTCCACCCTGATCCAGGTCTGCGGCGACCACACCGGCGAGGGCACGATCTGGCCGGTCGATGCGAACCTGCGTCCCGAGGGCAAGTCCGGACCGCTGGTCCGGACCCTTGCCAGCCATCGCGGGTACTACGAGCGTTGGGCGAAGACCTGGGAGTTCCAGGCGCTGCTCAAGGCCCGTGCCGTTGCCGGAGACCTCGCTCTGGGGCACGCGTACGTCGAGACGATCGGGCCGATGGTCTGGGGAGCCG
Organism: Marmoricola sp.; assembly: GCF_025965215.1. Taxonomy (GTDB): domain Bacteria; phylum Actinomycetota; class Actinomycetes; order Propionibacteriales; family Nocardioidaceae; genus Marmoricola. The sequence continues at coordinate 15,131 of NZ_JAOPXI010000113.1, read as the reverse complement.
CATCGCGTGAGGGCTTCGTCGAGGATGTGCAGTCCATGCGCCGTCGCGTGCTGGAGCACATCCCGGCGAACGAGGCCAAGCGCCAGCTCAAGCTCGGTTCGGGTGGTCTGCGCGATGTCGAGTTCGCGGTCCAGCTCCTCCAGTTGGTGCACGGGCGGACCGACCCGAACGTACGTCAGCCGACGACCCTGAGTGCGCTGTCCACGTTGACGGCGTTCGGCTACATCGGGCGCGAGGACGGCCGTTCGATGCGCGAGGCGTATTCGTTCCTGCGTACCTTCGAGCACCGCATCCAGCTCTACCAGCTCCGCCGCACCCACGTGGTGCCGGAGGAGGAGGCGTCGTTGCGCCGCCTCGGCCGGTCGCTGGGTCACCTGCGCAATCCCGTCGAGGAGCTCGACAAGGAGTGGCGCCACCACCGGCGTGAGGCGCGCAGGCTGCACGAGAAGCTCTTCTTCCGGCCACTGCTGGCGGCGGTCGCGCGAATCCCGGGCGATGGCGCCCGGTTGACTCCCGACGCGGCGCGCGAGCGTCTGGCCGCGCTCGGGTACGTCGACCCGGTGGCCGCACTGCGTCACCTCGAGGCGCTGACCAGCGGGGTGTCGCGGACCGCGGCGATCCAGCGGGCACTGCTGCCGGCCATGCTCGAGTGGTTCGCGGACGCCCCTGATCCCGATGCTGGACTGTTCGGTTTCCGCCGGATCTCCGACGCACTCGGCTCCACCCCGTGGTACCTCACGCTGCTGCGCGACGAGGGCGAGACCGCCCAGCGGCTCGCCCAGGTGCTGGCGACGAGTCGCTTCGCGACCGACCTGCTCGAGCGCGAGCCCGAGGGCGTCAAGATCCTCAGCGCCGGCAGCGACCTGAAACCGCTCTCGCGAGAGGCGGTCCAGACCGAGATGCTCGCGAACGCCTCACGACGCGGCGACGCGATCGAGGCGGTCCGCAGCATTCGGGCGATCCGCCGTCGCGAGCTCCTGCGGATCAGTGCCGCCGATCTGTGCGTCCCCTTCGGTGTCGCCGAGGTGGGCTACGCGCTCAGCGACCTGACCGATGCCACCCTCGAATCTGCCCTTGCGGTCTCGATCGAAGCTGTCCAGGCTGACCGCGGCACCGAGTTCGGGTCACGGATGGCGATCATCGCGATGGGTCGGTACGGCGGGTACGAGATGGGCTACGGCAGCGATGCCGACGTCATGTTCGTGCACGACCCCCTTCCCGGAGCCGATCCGGAGCTCGCGTCGAACATGGCGCAGGCCGTGGCCAACGAGCTGCGCCGGCTGCTCGCCACCCCCGGGACCGATCCCGCCCTCGAGGTCGATGCCGACCTGCGGCCCGAGGGAAAGCAGGGGGCGCTGGTGCGCACCCTCGATGCGTACGCGGCCTACTACGCGAAATGGTCGGCGGTCTGGGAGGCTCAGGCCTTGCTCCGCGCCGAACCCGTCGCAGGAGACAAGGACCTGCAGGCGCGCTTCCGGGCACTGATCGATCCCTTGCGCTTCCCGGCCACCGGACTCAGCGCCGACGACCTGCTCGAGATCCGCCGCATCAAGGCCCGGGTCGAGGACGAGCGGCTGCCGCGCGGTGCGGACCCCGCGACCCACTTCAAGCTCGGGCGCGGGGGCCTGGCGGACGTCGAGTGGACCGTCCAAGTCCTGCAGCTGCAGTACGCCGGCGGCGTGCCCGAGCTCCAGACGACCAAGACGCTGGATGCCCTGGATGCTGCCGTTGCCCACGAGGTGCTGACGGCAGAGGATGCCGGGATCCTGCGCGCGGCGTGGTTGCTCGCCAGCCGGGCGCGCAACGCTACCGTCCTGGTCCGCGGACGGGCGGCCGACCAGCTCCCGACCGACCCGCGCGAGCGGGCCGCCGTGGCGCAGGTGCTCGGGTACGGGCCGGGACAGACCACGGCGATGGTCAACGACTACCAGCGCACGACCCGGCTGGCCCTCGGCGTCGTCGATCGGGTGTTCTGGGGGAGCTGACCGGTCGCGTCACCCGAAGGTGAACGAGTAGACCTGCAGCCCTGGGGAGACGTCGAGCACGACGACGCCCTGGGCCGGTTGGGCGAGGTCGACCACGGTGTAGATGTCGGGTGCGCCGGAGACGTGGAACGTCTGGGCCTTCCCGTCCACGTGAGCGGTGACCGTGCCGGTGCCGCCGACGTCCAGGTACACCTTGGTGGCGAGGAACGACATCGCCAGACGGGCGCCGGTGCCGGCCCGCAGGTACTCGTCGGCAACGGTCCACAGGCCCTTGAGGACGAACTGGTTGTCGCCGATCGTCCTCGGGAAGGAGAACGTCCGGGTGCCGTTGGTCAGGGACGTCGCGCCCCCGTAGAACTGCCCGCGTTGTGAATCCAGGTAGGTCTCCTGCGACTCCTGGTACTGCGGAGTGGTGTCCGGGACGTCGGTGGATCCGGGCAGGGACGTCGCCCCGGTGCGCGCAGTCAGGAGCTGCCGGATCAGCTTCTCGGTACCCGTGTAGTCGCCTTCGCCGATCGCGACGTGCCGGACGGTGCCGGTGCCGTCGATCAGGTACTCGGCAGGCCACGAGTCGTTGCCGAAGCTGTTCCAGGTGGCGTAGCCGTTGTCGAGCGCCACCGGGTAGGTGATGCCGAGTCGCCGGGCACCCGCTTCGACGTTGCCGCGGTCGTGCTCGAAGGCGTACTCGGGCGTGTGCACGCCGACGACCACCAGGCCCGCGGACGCGTACTGCCTAGCCCAGGCCTCGACGTGCGGGATCGCGCGCTGGCAGTTGATGCACGAGTATGCCCAGAAGTCGACCAGGACGACCTTGCCGGCGAGGTCGGCAGCGGTCAGCGGCCGGTCTCCCGGCGTGTTCAACCAGCCCGATATCCCGGTGATCTTCGGGGCCGGACCACAGTTCTGCAGCACGGACGAGGGGCTCTGGGAGCACGCGGCCAGGCTCTCGCTCTGGGTGTCGCCGAGGGCCTCGCGGACCTTGGTACCCGTGGCTGCAGCCTTGTCGAGCGCGGCGGTGTAGTCGGGCACGGCGCGCTGGATGACGTCGGTGAGGTTGAACGTCAGCGCGACCGCGAGACCGATCACCACGATCCCGGCCGTGGTCCGCACGGCACGCTGATGGTGGCGGAAGGTCGCGATCCGTTCGGCGATGCGGTGGCCGGCGAGCGCGAAGCCGAGCAACGGGATCGAGGTACCGACGGCGAAGGCGATCGTCAGCACGACCGTGTCGCGCCCGATCTTGCCGGTCGCGCCCGCAACGGTGATCGCAGCGAGCACCGGACCTGCGCACGGCACGTAGACGGCGCCGAGGGTCAGGCCCAGGACGAAGCCGCGGCGACTGCCGCCTGATCCGGTCGAGAGTCGCGCGAAGGGACGTTCGAGGACGCCTTCGACCGCGGGCACGATCATCCCGATCCCCAGCAGGACCAGCAGGACCAGTCCGGTCCAGCGGATCACGCTGTCGGGGAGGTTCAGGGCGCTGAGCAGCACGGTGCCCAGCAACGTGAACGCGCTGAAGCTGACCGCCAGACCGGCCACCACCAGGTACGGCGTCCGGCGGTCACGTTCGCCGGCGCCGGCGATCGCACCGCTCGACATGAAGATGATCGGCAGCACCGGAAGGATGCACGGCGAGATGCCGGCGATGAGGCCGCCGATCAGGCCGATCAGGCCGAGGGTGATCACGCATGCTCCTGTTTGTCGACGGACCTAGTGCGACCTTAGGCATGAGGCGCTGCGAATCGGACGACTCAGAGCCGCCCGTCACCGATCGGTAAGGGTTGCGGCGACGCCTAGCATGGCGTTCGTGTCGAACGAGCCCGGGCGCGATCTGGAGGTGCCAGCGGGGCCTGGCCTGCCCAGCGGCGCCACGATTCCGGCCGGCGAGCTCACGGAGCGCTTCTCGCGATCGCCCGGGCCGGGTGGTCAGTCGGTCAACACCAGCGACACCCGGGTCGAGCTGCTCTTCGACCCGAGTACCTCGACGGCCTTCACCGAGCCGCAGCGGCGGCGGATCCTCGCCGCGATCGAACCGGGCCCGATCTCGGTGACGGCGTCCGAGCACCGGTCCCAGCTGCGCAATCGTGCCGCAGCCCGCGAGCGGCTGGTCGCGATCCTGCGCGAAGCCGTCGCCCCACCGCCACCCCCGCGGCGCGCGACCAGACCGAGTCGTGCCTCGCAGCGGCGCCGGGTGGAGGAGAAGAAGCAGCGCGGCCAGACCAAGAGCCTGCGGGGCCGCGTCACCGACGAGTGAACGGGTCGGGGGTGGGAGCATGTCTCCATGAGTGATCTGGAACCTCTGGGCTGGTACACGGTGCGGTGCGTCTTCGGGTCCGAGGGGGACGCCGAGGACGAGACGACGTACGAGGAGCGGATCACGCTCTGGCAGGCCGTCAGTGCCGACGAGGCGATCGAGCGTGCCGAGGAGGAGGCGATCGCCTACGCAGCCTCGATCGAGGAGGTGCCGGTGACCTACCTGGGGCTGGCGCAATGCTTCCACCTGTTCGACACGCCGGAGGACGGGGCCGAGATCTTCTCGCTGATGCGCGACAGCGACCTGGATCCGGACGACTACCTCGACACCTACTTCGACAGCGGCGACGAGCGCGTCAGCAACGAGTCCGACTGACGCCCGCCGGTGTGCGGTCGGCAGCGGGACCCCCACCGCGGTTGCAACGCCTGCGTCCTGAAAGCGTCCGGCGGACTGCCGACGTGTTTCAATCGAGACCGAGCTATCGCGGGATCATCGCGAAGACCGGCAGCGGGCGCCCGGTCTTCTTCTGGTATGCCGCGAACTGCCCGCGGTTGGCCTTGTTGCAGATCGCGAACAGTCGGTCGTAGTCGGTGTCTCCGGGCCGCAGCACCCGCGCGGTGGCTGCCATCCGGCGTACCCCGACCTGGAGCTCGACGTCGGGATCGGCCTCCAGGTTCAGCGCCCAGGCCGGCGGCAGGTCGTGGCCGCCGTTCGAGCCGCAGACGAGGTACGACTCCCCGTCGCGTCCGTAGACGAGCGCATTGGTGCGGGTGAGCCCGGACTTGCGGCCGGTGGTGCGCAGCAGCAGGGTCGGCATCAGCAGCAGCCGATGCCCGATCAGGCCGCGGCTGTGCTCGTAGAGGCCCTGGTGGACCTTGAGGACGGTGATGAAGGCGTGGGTGCTCAGTTTCACTCGGACAGCATGTCCTGAACCGCCAGGGAACCGAAGACCATCGCGGTGCCGAGCGGTGCACCCGGCCCCGGATAGACGGCACCGACGACCGATGCCGCGGAGTTGCTGGTCGCGTACAGGCCGTCGATCGACCCACCACTGGTCCGCTGGACACGGCCGGCGACGTCGGTGACCAGACCGCCCTTGGTACCGAGATCCGAGAGCACGAAGCGCGCTGCGAAAAAAGGCGCCTGGGTGACGCCGACCAGGGCCTTGTTCGGGCCGTCCCCGCCAGCGAAGAAGGTGTCGTACTCGTCGGTGCCGCGGCCGAAGTCCTCATCGAGCCCGGTCTCGCAGAACCCGTTGAACCGTTCCACGGTCTCCTCGAGCCGGGGCAGGGACAGCGTGGCGGCCAGCTCGGCGAGGCTGTCGGCCCGGACCCAGGTGCCGGCGGCCAGGTGGGCTTCGGGATCACCTTCGGGCATGGCGATGGCAGGAAGGCGGCCGCCCTCGGCGGAGTCGAAGACGAACCAGGAGGGGATCCGGTCGGCCGACTTCGCCATCTCGCGGCCGAACCGGTCATAGGGCAGGCACTCGTTGGCGTAGCGCTGCCCCGAGGCGTTCACGATCACGCCGCTGCGGAAGCCGAGAGTGAAGGAACCATGACCGTCGGGGTGCTCCAGCCCGGGGCAGAACCAGCCCTGGTCGAGGAGGTCGGTGGCGGCGCCGACGGCCACCGCTGCGGCGATCGGCTCGCCCATGTTGGTCCCCTCGGGGGCCATCGACCAGGTCGCATCACCCGGTACGCCGTACCGGGTGCGCCACTCGGGGTTGTGCTCGAAGCCGCCCGAGGCGATGACCACTCCCCGGGTTCCGTAGATGGTGGTCTCGCCCGCCTCGATGTGAGCGACGACGCCGGTCACCCGGCCGTCGTCGGTGACCAGCTCCTCGACGCTGTGGCCGGTCAGTACCGTGCCGCCGTCGCGGGTGAAGGCGAGCAGCAACCGGGCGATCAGCGACTGGCCGCCGGAGAGGGTGTTGCGGCCCGGCAGCCCGGCGCGGTCGAGTTCGACCGGCGGGCGGACCAGCGCCGCGACGTCGGCTGGCAGGTCGGCGCGCTTGATGTTGGTCGGCTGGATCGAGCGGCCCCAGCTCACCCGGCCCGGAGCGTCGTAGTACTCCGGGAACGGCAGCCACTCGAAGGCGAAGGCGTCGTCTGCCTCGAGCTCGGCGACCAGTCGCGGCGCCTCGGCCAGGAAGGCTTCGATCTTGGCGGCATCCGGGTTCTCCAGGATCGCATCGAGGTAGGTCCGTGCCGATGCGGTGGAGTCGGGGATGCTCGCGCGCTGCTGAACCTCCGAGCCGGGCAACCAGCAGGCGCCACCGGAGTACGCCGAGGTCCCGCCGACGTACTGGGTCTTCTCCAGCACGACCGTGCGCAGCCCGTGCTTCTGGGCCAGGTAGGCCGCGGTCAGGGCGCCGCCGCCAGAGCCGACGACGACGACGTCGTAGGAGTCAGTCATGCGGGGCGCCTTTCGACAAGGTAGGCGGTGATCGACTCGACCAGGCCACGGCGGGCCTCGTCGGAGTCGGTGTAGGGACTGAGGTACTGCTCGTTGTAGAGGCCGCGCATCGCGCCGGGCAGCATGCTGCGCACCCGGGTCAGCCGGACCGGGTCCAGATCGAGACCGGCGAACGCGTGCTCCATGGTGGCGGTCCAGGCGGCGTCCCAGCGGCCGATGGCCGCTGCCGTGAGCGGGTACGCGGCTTCGAGCTCCTCGCGATCCCGGGGGAGCGCGAGACGTAGCTGGTGGATCGCCCGGAACGCCGGCAGGTCCATCGCCGACCAGAGCAGCCCGACGACGGCGTCAATGCGTTCGCCCACGTCCGTTGTTGCAGGAACCGGCAGGGCCGTGGCGGAGCCGTCGCCGAGCACGTACTCGAGGAAGGCGGCCCAGAGCCCGTCGACGTCGCCGAACTGGTGCTGGACGGTGCCCCAGGTCACTCCGGCCTCACGCGCGATCAGGCTGGCGCTGACGGCCTCGGGGCCGCCGTCGGCGAGGCATCGCAGGGTGACCTGGAGCAGCTCGTTCCGGGTCTCCAGGCCGCGCCTGTTCAGACGCGTTCCCTTGGCGCTGAGGGCGGGCACGGTCAGCTCAGGCCCAGGCGCGCGCCGTGGCGCCCGATGAAGGCGATGACCTCGTCAGCGTCCTTGTCCGGCAGACCCCAGATCAGCTCGGTCACTCCGCACCCCTCCCACGCGGCCAGGTCCTCTGGGGAGGGCTTCATGGCGATCAGGACCCGGATCTCCGGCTTGCCGGGGCGGCCGGCCTCAGCCCACGCCTGTGTGAGCGCCGCGGCCTTCTCCGGGACGTCGGACTCGATCGGCGTCGTCATCCAGCCGTCCGCATTCGCGGCGATCCAGGCGAACGTCTTCGGGCCGGCACCTGCGCCGATGATCACCGGCACGTGCGACTGAACCGGCTTCGGCCACGCCCAGGACGCGCCGAACTTCACGAACTCGCCGTCGTAGGCCGCCTCGTCCTGGGTCCAGAGGGCACGCATCGCTTCGAGGTACTCGCGCAGCACCGTACGGCGCTTGGCCGCCGGCACGTGGTGATCGGTGAGCTCGTCGGTGTTCCAGCCGAACCCGGCTCCGATCGTGACCCGGCCGCCGGAGAGGTGGTCGAGCGTGGCGATCGTCTTGGCCAGGGTGATCGGGTCGGACTCGACCGGCAGGGCGACTGCGGTGGACAGCCGGATCCGTGAGGTCACCGCCGCGGCCGTCGCGAGCGAGACCCACGGGTCCAGCGTGCGCATGTAGCGGTCGTCAGGAAGGGTCTCGTCGCCGGTGCCAGGGTGGGCGGCGTCGCGCTTGACCGGGATGTGGGTGTGCTCGGGCACATAGATCGTGTCGAAGCCCGCGTCCTCGGCAGCCTTGGCTGCCTGGGCCGGAGTGATCCCGCGGTCGCTGGTGAACAGCACGATGCCGTGGCGCATGAAGTCGTCTCCTGGGGTTCTGGCTGGGTCTCGATCCAGAATCATAGAGGACTCAATGAGAAATGGAAGGCCGCTCGCCGGTGACACGTTCCAGGAAGGCCACGGCTCGCTCGAAGGCCTCCTGGCCCTCGGCGGTGTCGAGCGCCTGCTGGAACTCGTGGTTGATCGGGTTCGCCGCATCACCGGGGTAGTACTCGTCGAGCGACACCCCCAGCTCGCGCAGCCTGGCTGCCATCGGCGGAGTCTGCCGACGCGTCAGCGGGTCCGCGTTGCCAGCGGCGAGGAAGGTCGGCGGGTAGGACGGCGTCAGGTGGTCGACGACGCGCATCAGGCGGCAGGTCTCGCTCTCGAGCCAGGTCCGCGATCGAGCCAGGGACCACATCGCCGACTCCAGTGCTGCCTCGAAGATCCGGTCCGACTCCACCAGTCCAGCGGGGTCGAAGATCCCGCAGAAGAGCAGGGCGCCGCGGAGCTGGTGGGGCTCCAGTGCCGGGACCAGCGTCGTCGTGCCCGCGTACGCCGGATTGGTGACCAGCGCCGCGATCTCGGCTGCGATCTGGGCGCCGGCGGAGTCGCCGGCCAGGACGATGCGGTCCGGGTCGATGTCGTACTCGGCGGCACGGACTGTCAGGTGGCGCAGCGCTGCGTTGACCTGTCGCGGTGCCGCCGGGTAACGCGCCCGTGGTGCACGCGGGTAGTTGAGCACAGCGCCGGCGAACCCGCGGGTGGCGAGCAGCTCGACGTAGGGGAGGGCATCGGACTTGTCACCGAAGTGCCAGCCACCGCCGTGGACCCACACGACCAGCGGATGCGGGCCGGGCCCGGCCGGCAGGACCAGGTCGAAACGACCTTCGCGTCCGGCGCCGACGGCGTACTGGAGGTCGGTGCGGGTGGACCAGCCGCTGGCAGGCAGGTGCTGGCGCATCTCGGCCGCGACGATCGCCAACGAGGGTCCCCAGGACATTCGGAACAGGCGCAGGCTGATCGCGGGTGTCAGCCACCGCTGCGGTCTGAGCCGGGCGATGACGCGGACTGCGTAGCTGCTCGCGACGACACCGGTCAGTGCCAGGACACGGCGGACGAAGGTGGTCACACCGGCAGGGTGTCATGCCCGCGCACCGCCGCGGCTCCGGCGAACCGGCTCAGTGCCTGCCGAAGTCGATCGTGACCCACGGGCGGTTGTGGGAGTAGCCGACGCTCACTCCTGCGTCGTGCAACGCGCAGTCCTGCAGGTTGCGGCGGTGCGGTGCGCTGTGCATCCACATCCAGAAGGTCTCGCCGGGCGTCTGCCCGCCCCAGGCGAGGTTCTCGGCCAGTTCACGCCACGGCTTGTACCCCGCGACGACGATGCGGGAGACCAGGCCAGGCTCGCCCGCGAGCTGGTGGGACAGGTCGCCGACCCGGATCATGGCGGCGTTGTGGCGGCGGGCCGCCAGCTTCAACGCCGTGTTGTTGCGCAACGCACCGCAGCCGATCCGGACGCGGCGCTCGTTGATCCTGGCGAGGACGCGAGACTCGAACTGCGCCGTGGTGATGGTCGGAGCTGCGACTGCGGCGCTCGACGACGCAGGTGAGGACAGCGCGGAAGCGGGCAATGCACTCATACCGATCAGGACGCATCCGATGAGCGTCGACCCGCACAGGCGACGTGACATGCGCCTACTGTGACGGGTGACACCTGTTGTGCACAAGCAATTCGGGACATTTGGTCGCGGACCCTACCGAACCTCTCGGGTCTCGCATGTCCGAAGAAGTCCGGCATGTCGCTGTCGGCGCCTCACAGAGTGCTCGCCGGCGACTTCCCGGCGTTCTTCGTGCTGGCCCTGATCTCCTCTCCCGCCAGTGCGATCCGGGTCGGCGACGGGTCCGGAGTGATGTCTGTCAGGCCGGGCACCGAGTTGGTGGTCTGGCCGGCTGCGGTGGACGGCGCGCACGCCGCGCTCGGCCGGCCGCGCGTCGGGGTCGTCTCGACCACCGGCATCGAGTTCGGCGGCACCGGGTAGGGGGTCAGTCCCTCGGCGGCGAAGAACGTTCCGGCGAGCACGTCGAGGCCGGCGTGGGTCTCGATCAGCACCTGGGTGAAGTCGAGCTCCCGGACGGTGATGCTCGGCTTCGAAACGTCCTTGGGTGCGGCGAAGTTGAACGTCGAGGTCATGTCGCCGGTGACGCTGCGGCGCCACGGCGTCAGGTTCGGCACCTCGACGCCGTACCGGGTCTCGATCAGACGCATCTGCGAGGTGTGGTCGAAGACGTCGCTGGACACCAGGCCACCACGCGAGTACGGCGAGATGATGTGGCCGGGTACCCGGAACCCGAGACCGATGGGCCCGGCGATCCCCGCGGCCGTCGACAACCCGGACAGGGGGACGGTCAGGTACTCGCCCGGCGTACCCGGCGGAGGGGTCGGCGGAGCGACGTGGTCGAAGAACCCGCCGTTCTCGTCGTAGCTGATGATCAGCGCGGTCTTCTCCCACACCGCCGGGTTGGAGGTGAGGATCTCCAGCACCTTCATGATGCCGACCGCCCCGAAGGCGGGCGGCAGCGCCGGGTGCTCGCAGGCCAGCAGGTCAGGAATGACCCAGGACACCTTCGGGAGGTTGTTGCAGGCCACGTCCAGGGCGAAGTTGAGCGGGTAGATCGGCGCCAGACCGCGCTGGTACAGCGGGCTGAACGGGTTCTGGAAGTTCTTGAACGCACCGAGCATCCCCGACAGAACTGCGCCCGAGACGACGGGTGCCTGCTGGCTGGTGTAGACCTTCCAGGAGACGCCGGCCTCCTGCAGGTTCTCCGGGAACGTCCGCCACGAGTACTGGTTCTGCGGCGACAGGGTCGGGGTGTCCAGCAGCGGCCCCCCGTGGGTGCCGTCGGGGTCGATCGTGCCGCTGATCCAGTACAGCCGGTTCGGGTCGGTCGGTCCCAGCACCGAGCAGAAGTACGCGTCGCACATCGTGAACGCGTCAGCGAGCGCGAAGTGCACCGGGATGTCCTGCCGGGTGTAGTAGCCCATGGTCGCCGGGCCGTTGGCGACGCCGTCGTTCGCGACGTGCACCTTCACCCACTGGTCCATCGCGCCGTTGTTCCAGGCCTGGTGCTGCGGCCCCCAGTTGTGCGTCGGGTCGTTGATCGCCTCGCCGTCCAGCGTGGCGCCACGGGTGGTGTCGAGACGGAACGGCATCACGTACGACGAGTCGTCGGCCGCCTTCGTGGCGATGTTGTAGCCCGTCTGCTTGAACACGCCGGGCAGGGCAGAGGGGTCGTTGAACCCGCGGGCGCCGGACATCGTGCCGTAGTAGTGGTCGAACGAACGGTTCTCCTGCATCAGGAACACGAAGTGCTCGATGTCGGCGAGTGATCCCGTTCCGCACGGGTCCGCAGCGAACGCCCGGTCGATGATCGGGCCCGCCATCGAGTTCAGGGTGGCCGCGCCACCCGCCGTCGCAAGCAGCTTCATGACGTCGCGGCGAGTCATGTTTTCGAACATGTGAGTGCTCCTGGATGCAGGGAGGAGATGCGGGAGGAGTTGCGGGAGGGGTGCGTGCCCGAGGTTGGCATCTCAGCAGATCAGCGGGCTGTGAACAAGGGGGCCACGCTGTCCGAACGGCGCGTGAACCTGGCGCGCTCGGGACGAGCCCGAACTGGTCTACTTTGACCGTCATGGGATTCCTCCGACCCGGCCCCCGTCTCCCGGTGGGCGCACCGTGATCCGGATCGACCCGTCCATCGATGTCCCGCCGTACGAGCAGGTGCGCAGCCAGATCGCTGCCCAGGTCGACCGCGAGGAGCTCCGAGCCGGCGACCGGCTGCCTACCGTGCGGGCGCTCGCCGGGGAGCTCGGCCTGGCCGCCAACACCGTGGCCCGTGCCTTTCGCGAGCTCGAACAGGCCGGGGTCATCGAGACCCGGGGGAGGTCGGGCAGCTTCGTGACCGGTGACCTGGTCGAACGGGAGGCGAAGGCCGCGGCGCTCGCGTACGTGAGCCACGTCCGATCGCTGGGCCTCAATGCTGCCGACTCGCTGGCGCTGGTGCGTCGCCTCCTGGAGAACCCGGCCCGTTCCTGAACGCGCCTGGCACCTGAACCGGGTGGTGGTGCAGGACGTGTCCTGAGCAGATTCACAGCAAGGTGCTAGTGACCTGAGAGATCGACAAGGGACCCTGAAGGTCGACGGTCACGAGACTGGACCCCCACGAGGGCGGAAGGGCGCGGTGCGGACGATGGCGACGACGGTTTCACGCGCCGCGGTGGGGCAACGTGCGCACCACATCGACCACGGACGCCGGGCAAGGCTCGACACGAGCGTACGTATCGGTGCTGAAGCCGTCCTCTGGCTCAGTCTTCTGCTGGTCACGTGCTGGTGGGTCGGTGACCGGGGCATCCAGGATCTGGGGGCCTGGGCGTCAGGTCTGATCTCTGTCGGAAGGGTGACCGGGCTGGTCGCCTCCGTGCTGCTGCTCACCCAGGTCATCGCGATGGCGCGGGTCCCGGTCCTCGAGCGAGCCTTCGGGCAGGACCGCCTCGCCCGCCTCCACCGACTCATCGGGTTCACGTCGTTCAACCTGATGCTGGTGCACATCGTGACGATCACCTGGGGCTACGCGGGCGGATCGCTGGGCGCCAGCATCGCCACGCTCTGGGACCTGACGCTGCACTCGCCGGGCATGTTGCTGGCGGTGGCCGGCACGGCCTGCCTCGTCATGGTGGTGGTCACCAGCGTGAAGGCGGCGCGTCGCAAGCTGCGCTACGAATCGTGGCACCTGTTGCACCTCTACGCGTACCTGGGGGTAGGGCTGGCACTTCCGCACCAGCTCTGGACCGGCCAGCAGTTCATCAGCTCGCCGGCGAAGGCGGCGTTCTGGTGGACCGCCTGGGCCGTCGCGGCCGCTGCCGTGCTCCTCTGGCGCATCGGACGCCCCCTCGCCGTCAACCTCCGTCACCAGCTGAGGGTGAGCGAGGTGGTCGAGGAGGGCGACGGGATCTGGTCGGTGCACCTGACGGGGCGCAGGCTCGATCGTCTCGGTCACGAGGCCGGCCAGTTCTTCACCTGGCGCTTCCTGGCCGGACCCGGCTGGTCGCGCGCCAACCCGTACTCCCTGTCGGCAGCGCCGGATGCGCGGTCGCTGAGGATCACCATCCAGGGTGTCGGCGACGGCAGCGCGGCGACTCGGCACCTCCGGCCCGGAACCCGGGTGCTGGTCGAGGGACCGTTCGGCCGCCTCAGCTCCCGGCCGCGTACCCGGCGCAAGGTCGCGTTCATCGGAGCCGGCGTCGGCGTCACCCCGCTGCGTGCCCTGGCCGAGGGACTCGACTACGCAAGCGGTGAGGCCGTGTACGTCGAACGATTCCGTGACCGGCCGCTCTTCACCAGCGAGATCGACCACCTCGCCGCCCGCCGCGGCCTGGGGGTCCTGCGACTTCCCGGCCATCGCCGCAGTCCGGAATCGTGGCTGGGAGACGGGATCGGGATGGTCGACGACGTCGATGCCCTGCGCCACTGGATCCCGGACATCGCCGAGCGTGACGTGTATGTGTGCGGCCCGACGCCGTGGGCAGACTCGGTACGTCGATCGCTGGACGTCCTCGGGCTGCCCGCTGACCAATTCCATCTCGAAGCGTTTGCGTGGTGACTTGATGAGACGTATCACCTACTGGGCCCTGAGCACCGTCTCCGCCGTTGCCCTCCTGTTCAGTTACAGCACCTCGACCTCGGGTCCGCAGGCCGCGGGGACGGCGGCATCGCTGCGCACGGGCGCCGCAGTCACGGGTTCGGTGACCACGCCCTCGGCCGCTGCCCGGAAGTCCGGTTCACAGTCGGCGGCGGCCAGCTCGGGCGGGGGGGCCGGCACGAGTCCCGCCGCGACCGCGAAGCCCTCGGCCTCGGCGTCGGCCTCCCGGACCGTCACCGGAGCGGTCGCCCAGACCCAGTGGGGTCCGGTCCAGGTCGAGCTGACCGTGGCGTCCGGGTCGATCACCAAGGTGAGCGTCCTGCAGTACCCGAGCGGCAACGGCCGTGACGACCAGATCAACAGCTATGCGCTCCCGATCCTGATCCAGGAGACCGTGCAGGCCCAGAGCGCGAGCATCGACATGGTCAGCGGTGCGACCGTGACGAGCGGTGGTTACCTCGAGTCCCTGCAGAGCGCGCTCGACCAGGCGAAGCTGTGACCTCCTCGGGTGCCCCGGTCGGTGAGCGCATCGCTCGACGGGTCGAGCACGTGATGGGGATGCCGATCAGCCTCGCACTGCGTGGTCGGCACGCCGAGGACTACGACGCCGACGCGGCCTGGCAGGAGGCCCTGGCCAGCTTGCGCGACACCGATCGGATCTTCAGCACCTATCGCGAGGATTCGGTGATCTGCCGGCTCCAGCGGGGCGAGGTCGGCCTCGACGAATGCCCGGACGTCGTCCGGGAGGTGCTCGCGTTGGGGGAGCAGGCACGCGTCGAGTCCGGGGGTGCCTTCGACATGACCCGTCCGGGCGTCGACGGCGTCCCCTGCCTGGATCCCAGTGGTGTGGTCAAGGGATGGGCCGTCGAACGTGCGGCTCGTGCCTTCGACGCGCTCGAGCAGACCGACGTCTGCCTGTCCGCCGGCGGCGACATGGTCTGCCGCACCCGGATGCCGGACTCACCCGGATGGCGCATCGGCATTGAGAACCCGTTCGACCCGAGCCAGATCCTCGCCGTCGTGCCGATCAGGGACGGTGCCGTGGCAACCTCCGGGCTGGCCCGTCGCGGTGCCCACATCATCGATCCGCGGACGGCGCAGGTGCCGACCGACCTGGCCTCGGCGACCGTGATCGGGCCCGACCTGACGTGGGCCGACATCGACGCCACCACCGCCTTCGTCCTCGGCTCCCAGGCGCCGGCCTGGTTGGCTGGCCGACCCGGACGGACCGGCCTCCTCGTCCGCAGTGACGGTTCGACCGAGATCTTCGGTCAAGGCGAGGTGAGCGCGTCGACCAGCAGCGGGCCGACGAGTTCGGGTGCCTCCACCTGCGGATAGT
>NZ_JAOPXI010000107.1 GCF_025965215.1 Marmoricola sp. | reverse complement strand
GGGTCGCCCGCGAGGTCTTCGAGCTCGCCGCCCGCCTCGGTGCCGACGTCGACTCCGACGAGGACGAGGTCTGGTCGGTCGTCGACCGCATCGGTGCCGCCGAGCTGTGGGCGACCAAGCGCGACCTCCGGCAGCGGCTGGTCACCGACGCGCGGTCCAGGTTGAGGAAGTCGTGGCAGCAGCGCGGCGCCGCGCCGGCCGAGCTCGGCTGGATCGACGACGTCCTCGACCCCGACATCCTGACGATCGGGTTCGCCCGGCGGGTGCCGTCCTACAAGCGGCTCACGCTGATGTTGCACGACCGCGAGCGCCTCACGCGGTTGCTGCTCGATCCCGATCGACCGATCCAGCTGGTGATCGCAGGCAAGTCGCACCCCGCCGATGAGGGCGGCAAGCGGATGATCCAGGAGATCGTCCGGTACGCCGATGAGGCCGGTGTCCGGCACCGGATCGTCTTCCTGCCGAACTACGACATCGCGATGGCCCAACCGCTCTACCCGGGGTGTGACGTCTGGCTCAACAACCCCCTGCGCCCCTACGAGGCCTGCGGGACCTCGGGGATGAAGGCAGCGCTCAACGGCGGCCTGAACCTCTCGATCCTCGACGGCTGGTGGGACGAGTGGTACGACGGCGACAACGGCTGGGCGATCCCGTCGGCCGACGGCGTCGACGACCCGGAGGCCCGCGACGAGATCGAGGCGAACGCGCTCTACGACCTGATCGAGAACCAGGTCGCGCCACGGTTCTACGACCACGATGCGGACGGCCTGCCGATCCGCTGGATCGAGATGGTGCGGCACACCTTGAAGTCGCTGGGGCCGAAGGTGCTCTCGACCCGGATGGTGCGCGAGTACGTCGAGCGGCTCTACGTCCCGGCTGCCGACGCGGCGCACGCGATCAACGCCAGCTTCGACGGCGCTCGCGACCTCGCTGCCTTCAAGGCCCGCGCGCTCGCGGGCTGGGACCAGGTCCGCATCGACCACGTCGAGTCCTCCGGCCTGCCGGACTCACCCGTGGTGGGCGGCACATTCGACCTGCGGGCCTACGTCTCGCTGGGCGACCTGGCTCCCGCCGACGTCGAGGTGCAGGTCGTGCACGGCCGGGTCAAGGGCGAGGACACCATCCTCGATCCTGTCCCCACGCCGTTGGCGCTGAGCGAGACCTACGAAGGCGGTCGGCACCGCTTCGAGGCCTGCATCGCGCTGGACCGGCCGGGCCCGTTCGGCTACACCGTGCGCGTGCTGCCCTCGCACCCGGGGCTGGCCTCGGCCGCGGAGCTGGGCCTGGTTGCTCAGGGGGTCGCCGGTACCGAGTGACCAGGGGCGCTCCTACCCCTGGTCCCCCTGGAGCAGGACCACCGACTCGCCGGTCAGGTTCCACCGGTTCCCGGCGCGCAGCTCGGTGCCGAGCGGTACCTCGGGATCGGTGGAGAGCACGACGGTGCCCTGCTGGACCCACTGGTTCTCGGGCAGGCACACCTCGCACGTGCTGCGCGAGCCGTTGAACCAGAGCAGGAACGAGGCGTCGCGCTGCTGCTCGCCCCGCGGACCGGGGGAGCGCAGCGGGTCGCCGGAGACGAACATCCCGAGCACCCGGAGATCGTTGTCGTTCCAGTCGTCGCCGGTCATCTCGCGTCCGGCCGGATGGATCCAGACCAGGTCCTTCGGACCGCCGAGGATGGCGGGCCGACCTTCGAACCAGTGCCGCTGACGCAGCGCCGGGTGCTCACGGCGGATCTTCAGCGCTGTCCGGGTGATGTCCCACATCCCAAGCCACGCGTCGTCTGGCGACCAGTCGATCCACGACGTCGCGTTGTCCTGCGCGTACGGGTTGTTGTTGCCGCCCTGGGTCCGCCCGCGCTCGTCGCCGGCGGTGATCATCGGGACGCCGTTGGACAGGCACAGCGAGATCATCAGGTTCGCGGCGATCCGCTGCCGTTGCTCGATCACGTCTGGATCGTCGGTCGGTCCCTCGACACCGCAGTTCTGGGACCGGTTGTTGTCGGTCCCGTCGCGGTTCTCCTCGCCGTTGGCCTCGTTGTGCTTGGACGCATAGGAGACCAGATCGCGCAGGGTGAAGCCGTCGTGCGCGGTGATGAAGTTGACCGAGGCGTACGGCGACCGGCCGTCGTCGGCGTACAGGTCCGAGGAGCCGGCCAACCTGGTGGCAACGGTGCGGATCCCGTCGGAATGCCCGCGCCAGAAGTCGCGCATCGTGTCGCGGAACTGGTCGTTCCACTCGACCCACGGCGGAGGGTACTCGCCGACCTTGTACCCGTCACCGGACGCGTCCCACGGCTCGGCGATGAGCTTGGCGTGCCGCAGGGTCGGGTCCTGGCCGATCGTCGTGAGCAGATGACCCTTCATGTCGACCGAGTACCCCGAGCGGGTCAGCGCCGAGAGCAGGTCGAACCGGAAGCCGTCCACGTGCATCTCGGTGACCCAGTAGCGCAGCGAGTCGAGGATCAGCCGCAGGGCCGCGGGGTTCTGCGCTGCGACTGTGTTCCCGCAGCCGGTGACGTCCCAGTACGTGTCGTCGAACAGGGTCGGGATCGGGACCTCGTCCTCCTCGGTGGTGGCGCCAACCCGGTGGTAGAAGCCGCGGTCGTCCAGGCCGCGGAAGCTGTACGTCGGACCGAGCGCCCCGGCCTCCGCGGTGTGGTTGTAGACCACGTCGAGGATCACCTCGAGCCCGGCAGCGTGGAAGTTCTTCACCATCTGCTTGAACTCGGTGACCTGCTGCCCGCGGTCGCCCGAGGACGAGTACGCAGCGTGCGGTGCGAAGAAGCCGATCGAGTTGTATCCCCAGTAGTTGCTCAGCCCCAGCTCGGCCAGGTGCGGCTCGGAGACGAACTCGTGGATAGGCAGCAGCTCGACCGCGGTGACGCCCAGGTCCTGCAGGTAGCGGATCACCTCGGGGCTGCCGAGGCCGGCGTACGTGCCGCGCAGCGCTTCGGGAATCTCCTCGTGCAACGCGGTGAAGCCCTTGACGTGCAGCTCGTAGATGACGCTGTCTCGCCAGCGGCGCTGCAGCGGCGGATCCCCGTCAGGCCCCCAGTCGAACCTGTCGGCGACCACCACGCTGCGCGACATCGCCGGGGCCGAGTCCAGCTCGCTCGGGCTCTCGGGGTGGTCGGGGTCGTGGGCGAAGATCGCGGGACCCGGGGTCACCGTGCCGCTGACCGCGCGGCCGTAGGGGTCGAGCAACAGCTTGTGGGGGTTGAAGCGCAGGCCCTGCGAAGGCTGCCACGGCCCGGCGGCCCGGTAGCCGTAACGCGTTCCCGGGGCCACCCCGGGCACGGCCCCGTGCCAGATGCCCAGGGTGTGCTCGGTCAGCTGGTACGTCGACTCGACCGGATCTCCTTCTGAGTCGTCGTCGAACAGGCAGACCCACATCGCCGTCGCCTCGGGCGCCGCGACCGCGAAGTTGGTCGCCTCCTCGCGCCAGGTCGCGCCCAGCGGCCAGCTGCGCCCCGGCCAGACCGGCGCGCTCTGCTCGTTGCTCGTCCAGTGCCAGATGTCGAGTGCCACCTGAGGATCATCGCAGCCGGATGTCATAGGTTGTGCCGCACGGGCAGGTCCGCCGGCTCGAGGCGGGCTGAGGCGAAGGGGCACTGAGATGGGTGAGTTCGTACGGCTCGAGGTGGCCGACGGCGTGGGCACGATCCGGCTGGATCGGCCGAAGATGAACGCGCTCGACGTCGCCATGCAGGAGGAGATCCGTGTAGCGGCCGCCGAGGCGACCGACCGCGACGACATCAAGGCCGTGGTGATCTACGGCGGCGAGCGGGTCTTCGCCGCCGGTGCCGACGTCAAGGAGATGGCGGACATGTCCTACACGGACATGGTCAAGCGCTCCTCCGGGCTCACCTCCGCCTTCACCGCGGTCGCGCGGATCCCCAAGCCGGTCGTCGCTGCGATCACCGGGTACGCGCTGGGCGGTGGCTGCGAGCTGGCGCTCTGCGCCGACGTACGGTTCGCGGCCGACAACGCTACCCTCGGGCAGCCCGAGATCCTGCTGGGCATCATCCCGGGGGCAGGCGGCACCCAGCGGCTCTCCCGCCTGGTCGGGCCGAGCCGCGCGAAGGACATCATCTTCACCGGCCGGTTCGTCAAGGCTGAGGAGGCCCTCGCGATCGGCCTGGTGGACCGCCTCGTGCCCGCGGCCGACGTCTACACCGAGGCAGTCGCCTGGGCGAGCCAGTTCGCGCATGCCGCGACGTACGCCGTCCGGGCCGCGAAGGAGGCCATCGACCGGGGCCTGGAGGTCGACCTCGAGACCGGACTGGAGATCGAGCGCCAGCAGTTCGCGGCACTCTTCGCTACCGAGGACCGCACCCTGGGGATGGGCTCGTTCGTCGAGAACGGCCCGGGCAAGGCGCGATTCGTGGGTCGGTGAGCGCGGGGCCTCGGGTACCTTTTGTCCCGTGGCCAAGGTTGTGAAGTCCGACGAGCCGTTCCCGGAGCGCGCTAAGGCGACGCAGGCCGAGAACGACAAGATCCGCGACATCATGGCCAAGATCCTGCGGGTCGTCTTCCTGTTCTTCTCGGTCGTGCTCGCATTGGGCGCCTTCCTGGTGGCCGCGCACGACAACGTCAGCCAGAGCAACGTCGTGGTGAAGTTCGTCCTGAACTTCGCGGGCGTGATCGACGGCCCGTTCAGCCGCGACAACGGCATCTTCAGCTTCCACGGCACGAACGCGGCCACCAAGGACGCGGTGGTCAACTGGGGCATCGCCGCCCTCGTCTACCTGGCGATCGGCCGGTACCTGCAGCGCCTGCTCGCCCCGCGCTCCTGATCTGTGATCGACCCCACCCGGGATCCGGTGAGATGGGGTAGGAGTCGGCGATTACCGCCTAGTAGTCTCAGGCGAACTCAACACTCTGATTCAGGAGGGGCCCGCCAGGGCCGTAACCAGCATGAACATTGTCGTCTGTGTGAAATTCGTACCTGACTCGACCGCCGACCAGGCCTTCGAGTCGGACAACACCGTGGACCGCGTTGGCGTCCCGGGCCTGCTCTCCGAGCTCGACGAGTACGCCGTCGAGCAGGCG
>NZ_JAOPXI010000203.1 GCF_025965215.1 Marmoricola sp. | reverse complement strand
ACAGGACGAAGATCCGGCCGAGGTCACCCTTGTCCCGGATCTGGTACTGGTCGAGGATCGGGTCCTCGAAGACGAAGTCGTCGGCGTACAGCTCGCAGATCGACTCCGCGCTGTCCCGGAACGCCTTGAGCCACTTCACGGCAAACGGGTAGTTCATGAGATCTCCTTGTCTGGGTCTTCTCGGTCCGCCGCGCGTATCGGTGACGAACTTCACCCACCGAACCTAGGAGCGGCCGGAGCCCGGTACTTCCCCCCGCGGGAGGATCCCTACCGCCCGTAGGAGGGGCGCGCAGCCTTTCCCGTCCCGCGGCGTCGGCCCAAGAACCCTCCCTCGGACGTGGAACAACCCACCACGGGGTGACGTCAGCCGTCCATGTCCGGTCATACGGTCGAACCGCTGCCAGAGGCCCTGGTGGTCACGGAGAAGGAGGTACGACGGTGAGTACGTTCAAGGACGCCGACGAGGTCTACACCTACATCGGCAAGGCCATGGAGGCCTGCGTGCAGGACCCGACCTTCGTCGAGGCCACCAAGGACGGGAGCCTGGTCGTTCAGATCACTCAGACCGATCCACCGGCCTCGATCCTGGTTGATTTCCCCGGACAGAAGGTGCTCACCGGGGATGCGGCTGCCGCGGCACCGTCGACCGTGCAGCTGCGGATGAGCTCCGACAACGCCAACCGCTTCTGGCAGGGCCAGCTCAACTTCACCCTGGCGATGGCTCAGCGCAAGGTCAAGCTCGACGGCAAGCGCACCACCGCACTCGGTCTGCTCCCTCTGACCGGCCCGATCTTCGACAAGTACAAGGCCATCCTCACTGAGGCCGGCCGCACGGACCTGCTCGTCGGCTGACGACCAGTCCCTCCAACGACAATGCAGGAGTCACCATGAACGACACCATCACCGAGGCGGAGTTCGACGCCGCCTTCGCCAAGGCCGAGGAACTCTCGCTCTTCTTCCGCGAGATCGGGCCCAAGTACGACGTCGAGAACACCTTCGCGTACCCCTCCATCGAAGCCTTCAAGAAGAGCGGTCTCGGCGCCCTGCCCGTACCCAAGCAGTACGGCGGTCTGGGTGGCGACCTGCTCGCGACCTCGAAGGTGGTCAGCGAGCTCTCCAAGGGTGACTCGGCGATCACACTTGCCTACAACATGCACTACATCATGGTCGGCATCACGATGGGCCTGATGAGTGACACCCAGAGCAAGTACTGGCTGGGTCGTGTCGCGGACGGTGACATCATGTTCGGTCCGTTTTCCGAGCAGCGCGCCGGCTTCAGCGGCCTTGCCGACATGAAGGCCGTGCCCCAGGAGGGCGGTGGCTGGAAGCTCTACGGCAAGAAGACGTGGGGCACCCTCTGCGAGGCGGCGGACATCATCACCACCAACGCGACCATCACCGATGCTGACGGCAACCTGCCCGAGGACTTCCAGGAGCGGGTGAACGCCGAGTCCTTCTTCATCGGCGACTTCAAGGTCGATGAGAGCGGCCAGGGCGACGGCATCAGCATCGTCAAGACCTGGGACGCGCTCGGCATGCACGCCACCGGCACCCAGACCATCGTCTTCGACGGTTACTTCGTTCCGGAGGACGGCTTCATCTGCGAGTGGCGCTCGGGTGCCTTCGGCGTCCTGGAGTGGGCCTCGCTCATGTTCGCGAGCATCTACCTCGGGATGCAGAACCGCATCCTCGAAGAGGCCCGCGCCACCTTGTCCAAGAAGACGCTGGGTGCGGTATTCGGCGCCGTCGTCGCCGAGGACGTCAAGGTTGCCGGCGTCGGCCACATCATCGACGGGGTCGGTGACATGGCGTCCCGCAACGAGCTGTCCCGCCGGGTCCTCTACCGCACGTGCACGGAGGTCAGCGAGGGGTACGACGACAACTGGCCGCTCGAGCTCCGCTTCCCCTACATCGGGCTGGCGAAGACCTTCATCGCCGAGAACGTCATGCACATGAGCAAGCACGCGATGAGCCTGGTCGGTGGGTCGTCCTTCCGCCGGGGCACCATCTTCGAGCGCCTGTACCGCGACTCGGCGGCGTCCATGTTCCAGCCGCTCAACTCCGACCAGTCTCGTACCTACATCGGCGAGTTCATGCTGGCGCCGGAGGAACTGAACGACTGATCCTCGTGCGTGGTGGCTCGCGACGCCCACACTCCCAGTTCGGGCCACCACGCCGCACTTCTCTCACCGGAGCTATTCATGAATGCAGACATCCTCAGCGTTGCTCGTGAGCAGGTGCTGGTGGGTGGGGTGCCGTTGGAGGAGGCGCAGATCCTGCGGGTGATGCAGACCTCGGATGCGGTGTTAGGTGATCTGTTGGGGTTGGCGCACGAGGTCCGGATGAGGTGGTGTGGTCCGGAGGTCGAGGTCGAGGGCATCGTGTCGATCAAGACCGGTGGGTGTCCCGAGGACTGTCACTTCTGCTCCCAGTCGGGCCAGTTCACCTCTCCGGTGCGATCGCTGTGGCTGAACATCCCCGAGCTGGTCAAGGCTGCCGAGCAGACCGCTGCGACCGGGGCCAGCGAGTTCTGCATCGTCGCTGCGGTCCGGGGACCCGATGAGCGGCTGATGACCCAGATGCGCGAAGGCGTGGCCGCGATCAAGGCCGCCGTCGACATCGAGGTCGCCGCCTCGCTCGGGATGCTGACCCAAGCCCAGGTCGACGACCTGGTCGACATGGGCATCCACCGCTACAACCACAACCTCGAAGCGGCCCGGAGCTTCTTTCCCCAGGTCGTGACCACCCACACCTGGGAAGAGCGCTGGGAGACCTGTGAGATGGTCCGGGCTTCGGGCATGGAGCTGTGCTGCGGCTGCCTGGTCGGGATGGGTGAGACCCTTGAGCAGCGCGCGGAGCTCGCCGCCCAGCTCGGGGCGCTGCAGCCCGATGAGGTCCCGCTGAACTTCCTCAACCCGCGTCCCGGTACGCCGTTCGGCGACCTCCCGCTGATGGAATCGAGCGAAGCCCTTCGCACGATCGCTGCGTTCCGGCTCGCCCTGCCCCGCACCATCCTGCGCTATGCCGGCGGCCGCGAACTCACCCTGGGCGACCTCGGCACCCGCGAGGTCCTGCTCGGCGGCATCAACGCCGTCATCGTCGGCAACTACCTCACCACCCTCGGTCGCGACCCGTCCGAAGACCTCGCCCTGCTCGCCGACCTCAAGATGCCGATCAAGGCGCTCAG
>NZ_JAOPXI010000094.1 GCF_025965215.1 Marmoricola sp. | reverse complement strand
CGCCTGCTGCGCGAGCGCCGAGACGATCGCACCAGCGATCGAGGGCCCGATCCCCGGCACCATGGCGATGTCTTCGGCAGTAGCGGCGCGCAGCTTCTTGAGGGAACCGAAGTACTTGATCAGCGTCTTGCGCCGGACCTCCCCGAGGCCGGGTACGTCGTCGAGGAGCGACTCCACCATCGACCTCGAGCGCCGCGAGCGGTGGTGCGTGATCGCGAACCGGTGGGCCTCGTCGCGGATCCGTTGGAGCAGGTAGAGACCCTCGCTGGACCGGGCCATGATCACCGGGTCCGGCTCACCGGGCAGCCAGACCTCTTCGAGCCGCTTGGCCAGCCCGCACACCGGGATGTCGTCGATCCCGAGCTCCTCGAGCGCACGCTGGGCCGCTGCCACCTGGGGCGGGCCGCCGTCGACGACCACGAGACCGGGAACGTAGGAGAACTTGCGGGCTCGCCCGGTGTCCGGATCCACCAGCAGGGGGCCGTCCAGGTCCTCGCCGGAGATCGCGCCCAGCTCGATCCGCTCGTCCAGCATCCGCCGGAACCGTCGGGTGATCACTTCGTGCATCGAGGCGACGTCGTTCTGCCCCTCGACGCTCCTGATCACGAATCGGCGGTACTCGCTCTTGCGCGCCAGCCCGTCCTCGAAGACCACCATCGAGGCGACCACCTCGGTGCCCTGGAGGTTGGAGATGTCGTAGCACTCGATCCTCAGCGGCGCGGTCGGCAGGTCGAGCGCCTTCTGGATCTCCTCGAGCGCCTGGTTGCGCGCCGTGAGGTCGCTGGCCCGCCGGGTCTTGTGCAGCGCCAGGGACTGGGCTGCGTTCTGAGCCACGGTCTCCTGCAGTGACTTCTTGTCCCCCCGCTGGGGCACCCGGATGGCGACACGGCTCCCGCGCGCCTCGGAGAGCAGCGCCTCGAGCACCGCGGCATCCGCAGGCAGCACGGGTACGAGGATCTCCCGCGGGAGCGCGTCACCGTCCTCCCCGGCGTACAGCTGCAGGAGGAACTCCTCGACCAGACCAGCGGTGTCCAGGTCCTCGACCCGGTCGGCGACCCAGCCCCGCTGACCACGGATCCGACCGGCCCGCACGTGGAAGATCTGCACGGCGACCTCGAGCGGGTCCTCGGCCAGCGCGATCACGTCCGCGTCGGTACCGTCGCCGAAGACGACAGCCTGCTTCTCCAGAGCCTTGTTGAGGGCGCCCAGGTCGTCGCGCAGACGCGCAGCGCGTTCGTACTCCTGGTTGTCCGACGCGGCGAGCATCTCGCGCTCCACCCGGCGCACGAACGCATCGGTCTTGCCGCCGATGAAGTCGCAGAAGTCCTCGGCGATCTGCCGGTGCTCCCCGGCATCGACCCGACCCACGCACGGCGCCGAGCACTTCTCGATGTACCCGAGCAGGCAGGGCCGACCGATCTGCGAGGACCGCTTGAACACCCCGTTGCTGCACGACCGCATCGGAAAGACCCGCAGCAGCAGGTCGACCGTGTCGCGGATGGCCCAGGCGTGCGAGTACGGCCCGAAGTACTTCACGCCCTTCTTCTTGGCGCCGCGGCCGACCATGACGCGAGGGAACTCCTCGTTCAGGGTGACCGCGAGCCAGGGGTAGGACTTGTCGTCGCGGTACTTCACGTTGAAGCGGGGGTCGTACTCCTTGATCCACGAGTACTCGAGCTGGAGCGCCTCGACCTCGGTCTCGACCACGGTCCACTCGACGCTGGCCGCCGTGGTGACCATCGTCGCCGTCCGCTGGTGGAGATTCCCGATGTCCTGGAAGTACGACGACAGCCGCGAGCGAAGGTTCTTCGCCTTGCCGACGTAGACGACACGACCGTCCTTGTCGCGGAAGCGGTACACGCCGGGCCGGGTCGGGATCGACCCTTGCTTCGGCTTGTACGTCGACGGGTCAGCCACAGGCCAACCCTACGGGGGCCGACCGACCTAGAGCTCGGCGAGCCGCGGGACGGTCTCCTCGACGAGGCGGGTCGTCCAGGCCACCGGATCATCTCCCGAGGGGCTGATCGTCACCAGCTCGACACCGAGGTCGGCGAAGGCAGCCATGCGGGTGAGGAACTCCTCCGGCGTCTCCGGCGCGGTGGCCGATCCGGCCCCGATCACGGTCTTCTCGATGGTCTCGTAGTCACGCCCGACGTCGTCGCAGTGCCGACGGAGCACGTCGAGCTTGTGCGCGAGGACCTCGGCGGACTCGCCGAAGAGGTTGCAGGCGTCGGCATACCGGGCGACCAGACGGAGCGTCTTGCGTTCCCCGCTGCCGCCGATCATGATCGGCGGCGCGGGCTGCCGGATCGGCGGAGGAACGCAGATCGTCTCGGCCAGCTGGAAGTGCTGGCCGTCGTACGGCCCGTTGTCGGCCGACCACATCTGGCGACAGATCTGTAGCGTCTCCTCGAGCCGTTCGAACCGTTCGGAGGTCGACGGGAACGGGACGCCGAGACCAGCGTGCTCGCGGTCGTACCACGCGGCACCGATCCCGAGCATGGCCCGACCACCGGAGAGCCGGTCCAGCGTGGTCACGGTCTTGGCGAGCAGCCCCGGATGCCGGTAGGTCGCCCCGGTCACGAGCAGGCTCAGCCGTACCCGCGTGGTCAGCGCGGCGAGGTAGCCGAGCGTGGTGTACCCCTCGAGCATGGGTTCGGCCGGACCACCGAGATTCTCCATCTGGAACCAGTGGTCCATCACCGTGACCAGGTCCACCCCACCCTGGTCGGCGATCGTCACGGTCTCGGTCAGCCGCTCGGTGAGCGTGTGCGCCCAGTCGGGATGGCTGAAGTTCGCGTAGTGCAGGCCGACCTTCATCAGCTGACCTTCAGCGTCGTGCCCGTGACGGTCACGGTCTTCTGGGGCAACGGAGACGGCGCCGGGCCGCTGACCACAGCGCCGTCGGTGATCGAGTACCGGCTGAAGTGACACGGGCAGTCGATGGTGCCGGCCGCAACCTTCGCCACGGTGCAGCCTTGATGCGTGCAGGTCGCGGAGAAAGCCTTGAAGTGGCCGGCAGTCGGCTGGGTCACGACGACGTTCTGGTCGGGAAAGATCGTGCCGCCACCGACCGGGATCTCGGTGGTCGTGATCCCACTGCCACCGGACCCCTGCGGCGTGGAACCGCTCGACCCGGCGACCGGACTGTTGGCGGTAGCTGGAGGACCGGACGACCCGCAGGCCGCGAGGACCGGTACGGCGACGCCGACTGCCGCGGCGCCGTACAGGAGGTTCCGTCTGCTGGTTTCGTTCTGACTCATGCGTGGAGCCTAGTAGTTGAACACGCAATTCCGGCTGAGAGAACGCTGTCCCTTTGGTACTACGACCCGAGCAGCGGCCGGAGGAACTCGCCGGTGAAGCTCTCGGTGACCTCGGCGACCTGTTCGGGAGTCCCGGTCGCCACGACCATCCCGCCCCGGTTGCCTCCCGCCGGACCCATGTCGACGAGCCAGTCGGCGGTCTTGATCACGTCGAGGTTGTGCTCGATCACCAGTACGGTGTTGCCCTGGTCGACCAGGCGACCGAGCACCAGCAGCAGCTTGCGGATGTCCTCGAAGTGCAAGCCGGTGGTCGGCTCGTCAAGCACGTAGACCGTGCGACCCGTGGATCGCTTCTGCAGCTCCGAGGCGAGCTTGACCCGCTGCGCCTCGCCGCCGGACAGCGTGGTGGCCGGCTGTCCGAGGCGCACGTACCCCAGGCCGACCTCGACCAGCGTGGTGAGGTGACGCGAGATCGCCGGGATCGCACCGAAGAAGTCGACGGCCTCCTCGATCGGCATGTCCAGCACGTCGGCGATGGTCTTGCCCTTGTAGTGGACCTCGAGGGTCTCGCGGTTGTAGCGGGCGCCGTGGCAGACCTCGCACGCGACGTAGACGTCGGGCAGGAAGTTCATCTCGATCTTGATCGTTCCGTCGCCGGCGCAGGCCTCACAGCGACCACCCTTGACGTTGAACGAGAACCGGCCCTGCAGATAGCCGCGCATCTTGGCCTCGGGCGTCGAGGCGAACAGCTTGCGGACGTGGTCGAAGACCCCGGTGTAGGTCGCCGGGTTCGATCGCGGGGTACGACCGATCGGCGACTGGTCGACGTGGATGACCTTGTCGACGTGCTCGACGCCGGTGATCTTCGTGTGCCGGCCCGGTACCGTCCGGGCGTTGTAGATCTGCTTGGCCAGCGACGTGTAGAGGATGTCGTTGACCAGCGTCGACTTGCCTGAGCCCGAGACCCCGGTGACGGCGACGAACACCCCGAGCGGAAACGCGACGTCGATGTCCTTGAGGTTGTTCTCCCTGGCGCCGTGGACGACGAGCTCGCGCCCCTTCGTCAACGGTCGGCGCACCTCGGGGACCGGGATCGACTTGCGTCCCGAGAGGTACATGCCGGTCTCGGAGTCGCGATGCTTGAGCAGCTGCTTGACCGTGCCCGAGTGCACCACCTGGCCGCCGTGCTCACCGGCGCCGGGACCGATGTCGACGACCCAGTCGGCCTGCCTGATCGTGTCCTCGTCGTGCTCCACGACGATCAGCGTGTTGCCGAGGTCCTTGAGCCGGATCAGGGTCTCGATCAGTCGCCGGTTGTCGCGCTGGTGCAAGCCGATGCTCGGCTCGTCCAGGACATAGAGGACGCCCACCAGGCCCGCACCGATCTGAGTCGCGAGCCGGATCCGCTGTGCCTCGCCGCCGGACAGCGTCGCCGACGGACGGTCAAGGGATAGGTAGTCCAGGCCTACGTCGAGCAGGAAGCGCAGCCGCTCGGCGATCTCCTTGAGCACCCGCTCGGCGATCTGCTTCTCGCGGGTGGAGAGCTCGACGGCGTTGAGGAAGTCGGCGGCCTCGTTGATCGGCAGTGCGCAGACCTCAGCGATGTTCTTGCCGCCGGCGTCGCGATCACCCAGCGTCACCGACATCGAGACCGGCTTGAGCCGAGTCCCTTCGCACGCCGGGCACGGGACCTCGCGCATGAAGCCCTCGAAACGCTCCCGGCTGGTGTCCGACTCCGCCTCCCGGTGCCGACGCTCGATGTAGGGCCGCACACCCTCGAAGTTCGTGTAGTAGGAGCGCTCGCGCCCGTACCGGTTGGTGTGCTTGACGTGCACCTTGGTCGGGTGGCCCTCGAGGATGGCTGTCTGCGCCTTCTTCGGGATCTTCCGCCACGGTGTGTCCATGGTGAAGCCGAGCTCGTTGCCGAGGGCTTCGAGCAGGCGGGAGAAGTAGTCCGCGATGTGCGCCCCGGACCACGGCCCGATCACGCCCTCACCCAGCGTCCCGTTGGGGTCGGCGATGATCAGATCGGGGTCGACCTCCATCCGGGTGCCGAGACCGTGGCAGGTCGGGCAGGCGCCGAACGGGGAGTTGAACGAGAACGAGCGCGGTTCGAGCTCGTCGGTGTCGATGTCGTGCTCGTTGGGGCAGGCCATCCGCTCGGAGAATTTCATCTCCCGACCAGGGTCCTTCTGGTCGAGGTCGACGAAGTCGAACAGGACCAGCCCGGACGCGAGCGACAGCGCCGTCTCCACCGAGTCGGTCAACCGGCGCTTCGAGGATGCCTTGGCCGCCAGCCGGTCGACGACGACCTCGATCGTGTGCTTCTTCTGCTTGTCGAGCTTCGGGGGGTCGTCGAGCTGGTAGGTCCCGCCATTGACCCGCGCCCGGCTGAAGCCCTGGGACTGGAGTGACCGGAACAGCTCGATGTACTCGCCCTTGCGTCCCCGGATCACGGGTGCGAGCACCTGGAACCGGGTCCCTTCGGGGAGCTGCAGGATGCGGTCGACGATCTGCTGGGGGGTCTGCCGTTCGATCGGCGACCCGCAGACGGGACAGTGCGGTCGGCCGGCGCGCGCGTAGAGCAACCGCAGGTAGTCGTAGACCTCGGTGATGGTGCCGACCGTCGACCGCGGGTTCTTCGAGGTCGACTTCTGGTCGATCGAGACGGCCGGGGACAGCCCCTCGATGAAGTCCACGTCCGGCTTGTCCATCTGGCCGAGGAACTGGCGCGCGTACGCCGAGAGCGATTCGACGTACCGGCGCTGGCCCTCCGCGAAGATCGTGTCGAACGCCAGCGAGGACTTGCCGGAACCGGATAGCCCGGTGAACACGATCAGGGCATCGCGGGGCAGGTCGAGCGAGACGTCCTTGAGGTTGTGCTCACGTGCTCCACGGATGACGAGCTGGTCGATCACTACACGTCCCATCAATTGAACTTTGGCGTCATTCGAACATCTGTTCGCACTAGTTAACCACCACGCCCACGCTGCTGCACAGGATGGCATGCGGCACCGACAAGGGGTGTTGCGGCAGGATTAACTGGTCCCATGACGATCGCCGAGGAGATCTATGTCCTCCACCACACCGACCAACGCGCGGTGCGCACCGTCGATTCCCTCACTGACGCGCAGTGGGCCGAGCCGTCGCTGCTCCCGCACTGGACCCGGGCCCACGTCATCGCCCACCTGGCCCTCAACGCAGCAGGCTTGGCCCGGGCGCTCGAGGGCCTCCTCGAGGACGAGAGAGTGCCGATCTACCCCTCGAACGAGTCGCGCAACGCGGACATCGAAGCCCTGGCAACCAGGCGGGTCAGTGACATCCGGGACTGTTACTTCGCCGCGACCCAGCACTTCCGGACCATTGCCGGTGCGCTCCACGAGGAGCACTGGGCCGAGACGGTCCTGCGACTTCCGCAGGGCCCCGAGTGGCCCGCCCGGAGCCTGATCGCGGCTCGCAGGCAAGAGGTCGAGGTGCACCACGCCGATCTCGGCATGGCCTACACGGCCCGGGACTGGCCGCCGGACTTCACGCTCTGGCTGATCGACCGCACGACGGGCGCCCATGCCGACTCGGCCGACTCCCCCGGCTTCGCCATCCGGGCCACCGACCTCGACCGGTCGTGGCAGGTGGGAGCAGCCGAACCCGAGGTCGCCGGTACGGCAGCCGACCTCGCGTGGTGGCTGATCGGCCGAGGTCACAGCGGACTTTCTACCGCGGGCAACCTGCCCGCCCTGGGCCCCTGGCAGCGCCAGCCGTCGGGCCTATCCGGAGCGTAGGGACCCCTGCACGCCTCGCCGAGCGGCGAGCCTAGGGTGGGACATATGTCGACGTACACAGGCACCGTGACCCCTGGGGGCACCCCCGACACCCGCGAGCTCCAGCACCTGATCATCACCAAGGTCGCGGTGGACGAGAAGATGTCGAACAACTGCTACGTCCTGCGTTGCCGGGCGACCGACGAGCAGGTGCTCATCGACGCCGCCGACGATGCCGAGACCCTCCTGGGAATCCTCGGCGACAGCGGCGCGAGCAAGATCATCACCACGCACCAGCACTGGGACCACCACCGCGCGCTGAAAGCGGTCGCCGACGCGACGGGAGCCATCGTCGTTGCCGGCGAAGCCGATGCGGCCGCCATCACCGAGCAGACCGGGACCCCCGTCGACGACGCGGTGACCCATGGCGACCTGATCGAGTTCGGCAACGTCCGGCTCAAGGTCATCCACATCGTCGGCCACACGCCCGGCTCGATCGCCCTCCTGTACGACGATCCCGACGGCACCCCGCACCTCTGGACCGGCGACAGCCTCTTCCCTGGCGGCGTCGGGAACACCTTCGGCGATGCCGACGCCTTCGTCAGCCTGATCAACGACGTCGAAGAGCGGATCTTCGGAACGCTGCCGGATGAGACCTGGTTCTACCCGGGCCACGGGAACGACTCGACGTTGGGTGTTGAACGTCCATATTTGGCGGACTGGCGCGCTCGCGGCTGGTGACCCAAGACGGCGTGAGCCAGTAGCGTCGATTCATGGACGCAGCCGCACCTCCCGAGCTTCAACGGGCCGGTGCCTTCGGTGCGTTTCCCGGCCCCACCGAGTCGCTCTACCGACAGTGGGCGCTGAAGCGTGCCTGGCCGGCGAACCGGGTGGTCCTCTGGATCTCCATTCTTGTCTGGGCCAGCCAGCCCGTGGTGCAGCCGCACTTGCTGGAGCTTCACGGATCTGCCTCGCCCAGGGAGTGGCTCCTGTGCTGCGGAGTCAGCGTTCCGATCTTGCTCATCACCGCCCTCTTCGGTGGGCGCCATCTGCACATCTGGGTGGCACCCGCTGTGCTGACAGTGACCACGATCGAGGCACTGGTCGCCATCGACTGGTTGGAGGCGCCCAACACACCAACCTTGATGGTGTCGACAACCCTCCTCTTCCTCTACCTCGCGCCGGTCCTGCAGTTCCCTTTCCGGAGCACGGCATTCGTGCTGCTCGTGACGGTGCCGATCTCTGTGTGGTGGGCAACGGTCATCGCCGACGATGACGGCACTCTCAACGGCACCCTCAATTTCGAGCTCTGGCTCCTTGGCGCCGGTTCACTGTTCGCGCTGGCCATGTCGCTGGTCATCGAGAACAACTCCCGACGCCGATTCGTCGACGAGCAGGTCATCGCCCGCCAGCAGGAAGAGCTCATCAGGACGCGAGCACTCATCCGGCGCTACGCCCCACCCGCGGTCGCCGACCGCATCGAGCACGGGGACAGCACTGTTGGCACCGCCCAGCGTCTGAGAGTGACCATCTTCTTCGCCGATGTTGTCGGCTTCACCACGCTGGCAGATCGGCTCGACCCGGAAGCCCTGGCCGAGATCATGAACGACTACCTCGGCTCCGTCGCCGAGATCATCGAGCGACACCTCGGCACACTGAACGAATTCGCCGGCGACGGCGTGATGGCGATCTTCGGAGCGCCCGACGAACTCCAACCGCGAGACCAGGTTCTGGCGGCTGTCAGGGCAGCGCGCGAATTGCAAGCTTCGCTCCCGGAGTGGAGTCAACGCTGGTATTCACTCGGAATCGACCAGGATCTCCAGGCGAGGATCGGCATCAACACAGGCGTCGTGTCGGTCGGGACGTTCGGATCCACGGTACGAGCGACCTACACAGGCATCGGGTTGCAGACCAACATCGCCGCACGCATTCAGGCTCAGTGCAACCCTGGATCCGTCCTGCTGTCGAACACCAGTTGGCACCTGGTCTCAGACACCGTCACATGCCATCCGCGAGGCGAGGTCGACGTGAAGGGAGTGCACTTCCCCATCGCCATGTACGAACCCGTGGCCGGCCCGGTCGCAAAGTCCTGATCAGAAGGTCAGATCGATCGTTCCCCCACGGGACCGACTCGCAACTCGGCGTCGAGCGGCCTCACCTGGCCGAGTGGCGCAAGCGCGGCTGGTAGGCACCGAACGGCGAAACGGTCACGGACTGACGTAGCGTGCCGCCATGGCCGAGCGGACAACCACGGTGCAGATCCTCGCGTTCGACGACATGGAGGTCCTCGACTTCGCCGGACCGTACGAGGTCTTCAACGTCGCTGGCGAGTTGTCGGATCCCCCGGCCTTCGAGGTCCACACGGTTGGTGCCACAGCCTCGCCCGTAGGACGAGGGGGGTTCCGGGTCGTGCCGGACTTCGGTATGGACGACTGTCCGGTTGCGGACATTCTCGTCATCCCAGGTGGTGCCGGAACCCGTCGCATCATGAGCGACCAGCGGATCCTGACCTGGACCAGGGAGCGAGCCGTGGACGCCGACCTGGTGCTCACCGTGTGTACCGGCGCCCTGGTGGCAGGAGCAGCTGGACTTCTCGACGGTCTCGATGCGACTACTCACCACGGCGCGTTCGGGGAGCTCGAGGCCATTGCGCCCCGCACGCGCGTGGTCCGGGGTGTTCGGTTCGTCCGGTCCTCGGATCGGATCTACACCTCAGCAGGAGTGTCGGCCGGCATCGATCTCGCCCTTGACGTCGTGGCGGGCATCGGTGGTGACGCCCTGCGCGGGGCAGTCGAGGCCGAGATGGAATGGATGTGGCCCGACTCGTGAGGTTCCGTCGGCACATGCCGTCCGCGGCGCCCCGGATTTCGCGGTTCGGCGTCGAGGACGAGAGACTCTCCTCTGCCGTGCGCAGCGATCACGGATCCAGAGGGAAGGACGTCAGCATGTCGGGGCCGGTCGGACGACGAAGCCGCTCATGGATGGGCGCAGTCGCGATTGTAATTGCGGCTGCCCTGGCCGGTTGCTCCAGCGCCACCACCGTTGTTGCGACGAGCTACCCGACTGCGGCCACGAGGCTCTCGGCGACCGCGAACGCGACGCTGATCACCGCCGCGAAGAGCAAGATCAAGCACGTCGTGTTCATCCTCCAGGAGAACCGTTCCTTCGATTCGTACTTCGGGACCTACCCCGGCGCTGACGGCATCCAAGGCAAGACCATCTGCGTTCCGGCCGTGAAGCGCGGTTGCACAGCGCCGTACGCCGACCACAGCGACGTCAACGGAGGGGGTCCGCACGGCTTCGCGTCGTTCCTGGACGACGTCAACGGTGGTTCGATGGACGGGTTCCTGCGGGTCGCCAGCCGAGCCCGCAGAAACTGCACCGACCCGAACAACCCGGCCTGCAGCGACACCAGCGGGACCGACGTCATGGGCTATCACACCGGGTCGGACATCCCGAACTACTGGGCCTACGCGCAGCACTTCGTGCTCCAGGATCACCTGTTCGAGCCGGTCAACTCCTGGAGCCTCCCGGACCACCTTTACTCGGTCTCGGAGTGGTCGGCGTACTGCAAGACGGTCGATCCGATGTCCTGCACGAGCGACGACCAGTACATGGGCGCGACGCCGCCCTCGGGGCTCGGAGCGGTCAGCGCCGTCAAGCGCGCTCAGGACCCGATCTATGCCTGGACCGACCTGACCTACCTGCTCCACAAGGCCGGGGTCAGCTGGGGATACTTCGTCGCGCCGGGCACCGAGCCCGATTGCATCGATCCTCAGGCGATCATCTGCTGGCCGGTGAGTCAGCAGAGCTCGACGCCAGGCATCTGGAATCCGCTGCCCGAATTCGTCACGGTTCGCCAGGACCACCAACTGGGCAACATCGCTCCGACGGCGACGTTCCTCCACGATGCCAGGACCGGCACCCTTCCCGCGGTCAGCTGGGTGATCCCGTCAGGCGCGGTCAGCGAGCACCCACCGAACCGGGTCAGCGTCGGGCAGTCCTACGTGACGAACCTCGTCAACACGGTCATGAAGGGTCCCGACTGGAACTCCACCGCGATCTTTGTCAGCTGGGACGACTGGGGCGGGTTCTACGACCACGTCTCCCCGCCGCAGGTAGACCTGCAGGGCTACGGCATCCGCGTCCCGGGCATCCTGATCAGCCCGTACGCCAGACGCGGGTACGTCGACCATCAGAACCTGTCCTTCGACGCCAACATCCGGTTCGTCGAGGACCTCTTCCTGCACGGCCAGCGCCTCGACCCGGCGACCGACGGCCGGCCCGACCCGCGGCCAGCCGTGCGGGAGGACGATCCGCGGCTCGGGAACCTGCTGACCGAGTTCGCCTTCTCGCGGCGCCCGAAGCCGCCGTTGCTGCTGCCCGAACATCCTCAGACCACGCTGACGAACTAGCCGTCCGAGGTGGACCACGTGCCGACCCTGCGCTCACCCACCCTGCAGACGGGGCGCCGGCGCCTGCGTCCGTTCGACGGCGCGGACGCGGATGCCCTGTTCGCGCTGCACAGCAGCGCAGAGGTGTTGCACTACTGGGATGCGCCACCCTGGACCGAACCCGCACGCGCCGACCGGTTCCTCGCCGCCTGCCGGGAGATGGCAGCCGAAGGCCGCGGTGTGCGGCTGGCCGTGGATCTCGACTCCGACGGGGCGTTCCTCGGCTGGTGCAGCCTGACCGGGTGGAACCCGGACTACCGGAGTGCGTCGTTGGGGTACTGCTTCGCCTCCACGGCCTGGGGTCACGGCTACGCGACGGAGGCCGCACATGGTTTGCTGCGGTGGGGCTTCGACACGCTGGACCTGAATCGGGTCCAGGCCGAGACCGACACACGGAACCTGGCCTCGGCACGGGTTCTGGAGAAGCTCGGGTTCGTGCGCGAGGGGACGTTGCGCGAGGACTGCGTCGTCAACGGCGAGGTGTCGGACTCGTGGGTGTACGGGTTGATCAGGCGGGACTGGCACCGGTAACTGTCGGTGGTCGTCGGTAGCGTTGCCGCCAAGAAGGGGTCGACGTCTTCTCGGGAGGATCTGTTGACCCTGCACGCGCTCACCATCTGGGGACTCGACACCAGGTGGGGGCTCGAGTACGACGCTGCGGCGTGACTGGGCCGCACTCCGGTAGGTTCAGGGCCGTGAATCCCCGGGTGACGATTGATCGCGAGGCGTGGCCGGCGGCAGCTGTCGGGGCTGTCCCTGCCGTGGTCGCCGCGCTCGTCGGACGTCGTCGTACGGCTCTGGTGCTGGCCGCCCTGCCCGTGGGGATCGTCGCGTTCTTCCGGGACCCCGAGCGCACGATCGATGCCGTGCCCATCGGGGACGACCTGGTGCTCGCCCCGGCCGACGGCAAGGTCATGCATGCCGGACCCGGACAGGACGGGGTGGCCCCCCCAGGCGACTGGCAGCAGGTCAGCATCTTCCTGAGCGTCTTCGACGTGCACATCAACCGGACTCCGTACAGCGGCACCGTCACCGACGTCACGTACCGCCCCGGCGCGTGGCACGCGGCCTACAAGTTCGAGAGCGCGACCGAGAACGAGCGCAGCGACATCACGCTCGTTCACTCCGTGAACGGGGTCGACCGGACCGTGGTGTTCCGTCAGATCGTCGGTCTGGTCGCACGGCGGGTGGTCACGCGCATCCAGGCCGGTGACCGGGTGCGCAGCGGCGACCGGATCGGACTGATGAAGTTCGGCTCCCGGATGGACGTGTTCGTCCCACCCGAGGTCGAGCTGACAGTCCAGGCAGGCGACCGGACGGTGGCCGGCGAGACCGTACTGGGTCGCTGGCGATGACCGAGGACATCGCCCGTCCCAGACGGCGGTTGCTGCGACGCCGACGCTTCCGGATCGCGTCGCATTCCGGCGCGGAGGTCGTCTCCCTGCGGCAGCTGCCGGCCAGGGAGCGCCTGCGGGTCACGGCACCCAGCCTGTTCACCGCCGCGAACATGGCGTGTGGTTTCTCCGCCGTCCCGCTCGCGTTCAACCATCACCCGCACTGGGCGGCAGCCCTGATGACGGTGGCGATCTTCATGGACATCGCGGACGGTGCGGTGGCGCGCCTGGTGGGAGCCACCTCTCCCTTCGGCGTCCAGCTCGACTCGCTGGCCGACCTGATCTCGTTCGGCCTCGCCCCCGCGGTCCTCGTCTACACCTGGGTCCTGCCCGAGTGGCCCGCCATCGCCTGGCTCGCGGCGTACTTCTGGCTCGCGTGTGCTGCGTTCCGACTCGCGCGCTTCAACTTCACCATCGACCCGCACGCCGACAAGCGCTACTTCGTCGGGATGCCCAGCCCCGGTGCGGCGGCCGTCGTGATCGCGACCGTGTTCGCGCTCGACCTGCCCAAGGACGGGGTGGGGCCCTCGATCGCGCTCCCGGCCGTGATCAGCGTCGTACCGGCGCTGCTGATGGTGAGCACCGTCCGGTTCCGCTCCTTCCGCAACCTGATCAATCCGCAGACCCAGCAGGCACGGGTGGTCACGGCGGTCATCGCGATCTGCTTCGTCGGCGGTCTGATCCTGGAACCAGCGGCGACGATGCTCGTCGTTGCCTATAGCTACGTGTTGACGGCACCCGTGGGCTTGCTGACTGCTCCGCTGCGGCGCCGGATCTTCGGGCCGGAGTCGGTCGCACCCCCGCGCCAACGCCAACAGTCGGTGTTCCTGCCGTTGCACGACGACAGCGAAGACGCCGACTAACCGTTGTAGCTGATGCGGATCTTCTCGGCGAAGGGCAGCGACTGACACGTCAGCCGGATACCGTCCGCCAGGTCGTCATTGTCGAGGACATCGTTGTGCTTCATGGCCAGCTCGCCCTCGAGAACCACGCAGGCGCACGAACTGCAATTGCCCTCGCGGCAGCTGAACGGCGCGTCGACACCCTTCTCCTCCAGGAACTCGAGGAGGACCTTGTCGCCGTTCCAGTCGTCGAACGTGTAGTGCTCGCCGTCCAGCTCCACCTCGAGGTGCACCGGCCCGACGAACCGCTCAGGCGCGGCATCGTCGGGTTCGTCGGCGTCGTCAGCCTCGGCGAGGGTGGCCTGTGCGGCGAGCACCTCCTCGACCTCGCCGAACGGGTTGCCGCCCAGCGACACGAACTTCTCCTGGTGCCGGCGTTCGCGTGGGATGCCCAGGTCCTTGAGCGCGGTAGTGACGGCCTTCATGAACGGGGCGGGCCCGCAGACGAACGACTCGTAGCCCGCGAAGTGCGTCGCGAAGTGGCTGAGCTGCTCCTGGCTGGGTAGACCCTGGACGCTTTCGAGCCAGTGCACGACGGTGAACCTGTCGGCGTACGCGACCGACAACGCCGTCAGCTCGGCTGCGAAGATCACCGACTTCTCGTCGCGGTTGGCGTAGAAGAGGACGACCTTGCCGGTCCCCTTCTCCAGCGCGGTCCGCGCGATCGAGATCACGGGCGTGATTCCGGAGCCGCCACCGAACAGCAGCAGGTCGGCGTCGAGGTCCTTGGGGGTGAAGATCCCGCTCGGCGGCAGCAGCCGCATCGTGTCGCCGGCCTTGAGGTTGTCGCAGATCCAGTTCGACGCGTACCCGTCGACGGTGCGCTTGACGGTGATCTGGTGACGGCCGCTGTGCGGCGAGCTGGACAACGAGTAGCAGCGCGCCGCGAGGCCGGTCTGGTCGCTCGGCACCGCGACGGTCAGGAACTGCCCGGGCGTGTACGCGAATTTCTCCCGGAGCTCCGCGGGCACGTCGAAGACGATCGACCTGGCGTCCGCGGTCTCTTCGATGACCTCGGCGACGTTCAGCCGATAGGACTCAATTGCCATGGTCAGTAGCCATCCTCGGCGCCGACCTCGATCGCGCCGTCCTTGACGGCCTGGTCGATCGAGGAGCGTAGTCGTGCGCAGGCGACGCGCACCGGGCGGCCCTCGGGCTGGGTCGCCGCACGTCGGAACTCGGCGCACTGGTCCAGAGACTCCGCGTCCCACTGGATCGAGGTGTGGTGATCACTGTTCTTCTTCACCCGCACCCGTGCCAGGCAGTCCAGGCACGCGACCTCGGTCAGGCGCGCCTGGGTGTAGAGCCGCTCGTCCTCCGCGGTGTCCGCGCTCGTCGGAGCGAAGGAGACCATCAGTGCGCTACTGGGAGTCCGGCGGCGGCGTCCTCGGCCGCCTTCTTGCGAAGGTTCTCGGCAACCTCTTCGTGCCAGTACTCGTTGGCCTTCGTGGTGTCGACCTCGAACTCGAAGCGCTCGACCATCTCCGGCGCGATGTCGGCCTGGTCGACGTAGAACTGCTCATACCAGCGACGCAGCTGGTAGACCGGACCGTCCTCCTCGCAGAGCAGCGGGTTCTGGACGGCGATCTTGTTCTGCCAGATGTGCACGTCCTGCAGGAAGCCCTCGCCGAACATCTTGGTGTACTTCTTCGCGATGTAGTCGACGGTCGCGTCGTCCATGCCCTCGGGCTTGCGCACGGTGATCCCGTACTGCAGCGTGAACGAGTTCGGGCTGGTGGCGATGTGAGTGTTGATCAGGATGACCTCGGTCTCGAACCCCTTGTAGTTCACCCAGAGCCAGTTGATCATGTACGACGGCCCGTAGTAGGTGGCCTCGGACTTGAGGAACAGGTCGGTCCCGCCCGAGCTGTACCCGCCGGCCTTGTCCGGCCGACCGGTCGACTCCATGTACTGGGTCGCCACGTGCCCCTCGAAGACGTTGCGGAAGCTCGTCGGGAAGGAGAAGTGCACGTAGTAGAAGTGCGCCATGTCCGCCACGTTGTCGATCAGCTCGCGACAGTTGGAGCCCTCGATCTCGGTGACGTTCCAGCTCCAGTCGGCGTACTCACCCTCAGCGAGGCCGGCGAGCTGGTGCGGCAGGATCGCACGATCGGCCTCCGAGCCCTCCGGGTCGAACCAGATGAACAGCTGGTCGTTGACGATCGCCGTCTCGTAGCGCTGGGTCTTGGCGCGCAGGGGAACCCGTCGCGCGTACGGGATCGCCTTGCACTTGCCGTCGCCGCCCCAGCGCCAGTCGTGGAACGGGCACGCGACCTCGTCACCCTTGACCTCACCCTGGGTCAGGTCGCCCCCCATGTGTCGGCAGTACCCGTCGAGCACGTTGAGCTCGCCCTTGCTGTCCTGCCACACGACCAGCTTCGTGTCGAACGCCCGGATCGCGTGAGGTTGGGAGTCACGGAAGGCCGAGGCGAGGCCCAGGCAGTGCCAGCCGCGTGCATACCGGCTCGGCGCGACACCCTGATCGAGCGAGCGTGCTTCGGTGGTGGCGGTGCTCATGGTGGACCTCCGATAGGCGGAACATCTTCCCGAAAACAAGAACAGGTTATAGTTTTAGCCGAAGCAATTCCAGTCCCGACGCTCTGAGGACCATTCTATGAAGATTGCCCTGAACGAGGAGCACGAGCAGCTGCGTGCCGAGCTGCGCGAGTACTTCTCGCAGCTCGTGACCCCGGAGGTCCGGGCCGGACTCTCGGTCGCCACGAACGAGTTCGAGGACAGCGGCGACGTGATGGGCGAGTTCGGCGACACGGCCGTCTACAAGAGCGTGATCAGGCAGATCGGCCGGGACGGCTGGCTCGGCATCGGCTGGCCCAAGGAGTACGGCGGGCAGGCGCGCTCGATGATCGAGCAGCTGATCTTCACCGACGAGGCCGCCATCGCCGGCGTGCCCATCCCCTACCTGACGCTGAACACCGTCGGGCCGACGATCATGCGATTCGGCACGGAGGCGCAGAAGGAAGAGATCCTCCCCGCGATCCTGCGCGGTGAGATGCATTTCTCCATCGGGTACTCCGAGCCTGGTTCGGGCACCGACCTCGCCTCGCTGCAGACGAAGGCCCGGCTCGAGGACGGCGAGTGGGTGATCAACGGCCAGAAGATGTGGACCTCGCTGATCCAGTACGCCGACTACGTCTGGCTCGCCTGCCGGACCGATCCGGACCTCCCCCGCCACAAGGGCCTCTCGATGATCCTGGTGCCGACCTCGGCTGCCGGATTCTCGTACACGCCGGTCCACACCGTGGCGGGCGTCGGCACCTCCGCGACGTACTACGAGGACGTCCGGGTGCCCGAGGAGAACCTCGTGGGCGGCCTGAACGGCGGCTGGGCACTGATGACCAACCAGCTCAACCACGAGCGGGTCGCGCTCACCTCGGCGGCGCCGCTGATGCACTCGGTGGCGCAGGTCCGCGAATGGGCCCAGGCCACCAAGAACCCGGATGGCACACGCGTCATCGACGCCGAGTGGGTCCAGGTGCTCCTCGGCCGGGCACACGCCCGCGTCGACATGCTCAAGCTGCTCAACTGGAAGCTGGCCTCCTCGGCCGACGACCTGTCGCCGGCCCATGCGTCGGCCACGAAGATCTACGGCTCCGAGCTTGCCACCGAGGTCTACCGCTCGCTGATGGAGATCGTTGGTCCGGACGCGATCGTCTCCGGTGACTCTGCCGGCGCGGTTCTCCGCGGCCGGCTGGAGCGGTTCTACCGCTCGGCCCTGGTGATGACGTTCGGCGGCGGCACCAACGAGATCCAGCGGGACATCATCGGCTACGTCGGGCTCGGCCTGCCTGCGGCAAAGCGTTAAGGAGCACCACCATGGACTTTTCATTCACGGAGACCCAGAACGACGCCGCCGAGCTGGCCGCGACGATCTTCCGCAACGAGTGCACGCCTGACCGACTGAAGGCTGCCGATGCCGGCCGCTTCGACACCGGCCTGTGGGGCTCCCTCGGCTCGTCGGGATTGCTCGGACTCTCCTTGCCGGAGTCGTTCGGCGGGTCCGGGCTCGGCCTCCTCGAGCTGTGCTCGGTACTGGTCGAGGCCGGCAGGCTGGTGGCGCCGGTGCCGCTTGCCTCGCACCTGCCCTCGGCGCTGGCCCTGGCAACGTTCGGCTCCGACGACGTGCAGCAGGTTTGGCTGCCCCGGGCCGTCTCGGGCGAGGTCGTGCTGACCGCGGCGGTGGCCGAGGAACGGGAGCACGTCCCGGCCTCTCCGACGACGTCGGCCTCGCGGGACGGGGAGTCCTGGAGCCTGACCGGGCTCAAGGCCGTCGTTCCGGCCGGGACCATCGCGACCGCCATCCTCGTCCCTGCCTCGACCGCCTCGGGCGTCGGCGTGTTCCTGGTCGACGCCGGTGCGGCCGGGGTGACTCTGACCCCGCAGCGGATCAGCGACGGCGGGCACGTGGCCCGGCTGGAGCTCGACAACGCCGCCGGCGTCCTGCTCGGATCGCCGGGCGACGACGTCTACGACTGGCTCCAGCAGCGGCTGACCCTCGCCGCGGCGGCCTGGGAGCTCGGCGTCGTGCGGGGCGCGCTCGATCTGACCGCGGCGTACGCAAAGACGCGTGAGCAGTTCGGTCGCCCGATCGGCACCTTCCAGGCTGTCTCGCAACGACTGGCCGACGGCTACATCGACGTCCTCGGTTCCGACCTGATGCTCTGGCAGGCTGCGTGGCGCCTGGAGGAGGGCCTCGATGCTGCGATCGAGGTCGCCAGCGCCAAGCTGTGGGCGGCGGACACCGGCCACAAGATCGCGCACACGACCGTGCACGTGCACGGCGGGGTCGGCATCGACATGGACGGCGAGGCGCACCGGTACTTCACCACCGGCAAGCTCGGCGAGTTCCTGCTCGGCGGGACGACCGACCAGGCCCGTCGGATCGGTTCGATGCTGGCCGCTGAGCCTGTGTGAGCATCCGCTCAGTGCTTGAGGCCCGCGCTGAGTCCGACGCGCCGGCGCTGCTCGCGGGCGCTCGCAGCTGGACCTGGCGGGAGTACGCCGCCGCGTCGCGGGGGCGCGCTGCCGCGCTCCGCACGTTGCTCGATCCCCAGCGGCCGGCCCACGTCGGGGTGTTGCTGGAGAACACGCCCGAGATGGCCTTCCAGCTCGCCGCCGCCGGCTGGGGCGGTCATGTCGTCGTCGGGCTGAACACGACCCGGCGCGGCGACGGGCTGCTGGCGGACATCCGCCGGGCCGACGTGCAGGTGATCGTGGTCGAACCCGCGCTGGCCCCGCTGCTGGACGGACTGGAGCTTGACGACGTCACCATCGTCGACGCTGCCACCGTCGACTGGCCTGCCGACGCGGCGGCTCCTTCCGCCGAGCCATCGGACGACTCGCTGTTCATGTTGATCTTCACCAGCGGGACCAGCGGACAGCCCAAGGCCGTGCGGATCACCCACGCCAAGATCACCGGTCCCGGTGCCTACCTGGCCGAGCGGCTCGGGCTCGGCGCTGACGACGTGCACTACGTCTCGATGCCGATGTTCCACTCCAACTCGGTCGTCGCCGGGTGGGGGCCCGCGCTGACCACCGGAGCGTGCGTTGCGCTGGCCACACGGTTCTCGGCGTCCTCCTTCCTCGCCGACGTCCGTCGGTACGGCGCGACGTACGCCAACTACGTGGGCAAGCCGCTTGCCTACGTCCTGGCCACTCCCCCCTCACCCGATGACGCCGCCAACCCGCTGCGGGTGGTGTTCGGCAACGAGGCCAACGAGAGCGACCTCGCCGTGTTCGCGGAACGCTTCGGCTGCCGGGTGGTGGACGGGTTCGGCTCCACTGAGAACGCCGTGGTGATCAGCCGCATCGAGGGCACTCCCCCGGGCTCGCTGGGTCAGCCTGCGCCGGGGATTGCCGTGTTGGACCCTTCGACGGGGCTCGAGTGCCCGTCTGCCCGGTTCGACTCCGTCGGCGGCGTGACCAATCTTGATGAGTGTGTCGGGGAGTTGGTGAACACCTCGGGGATGGGGCAGTTCGCCGGGTACTACAACGACGAGGCTGCCACCGCAGAGCGGATGCGTGGCGGGATGTACTGGAGCGGCGACCTGGCGTACCGGGACTCCGATGGGTGGGTCTACTTCGCCGGCCGGACGGCGGACTGGTTGCGCGTCGACGGCGAGAACCTCGCGGCCGCGCCGATCGAACGGATCCTGCTGCGGCATCCCGTCGTGTCCGAGGCCGCCGTGTACGCCGTGCCGGACCCACGATCCGGTGACCAGCTGGTCGCCGCGCTGGTCCTGACAGCCCCGCTCGACGCGGCGGCGTTCGGCTCGTTCCTCGCCGACCAGCACGATCTCTCACCCAAGGCGTGGCCCCGGTTCGTCTGCGTGGTCGAGTCGC
Source organism: Marmoricola sp. (assembly GCF_025965215.1). GTDB lineage: Bacteria > Actinomycetota > Actinomycetes > Propionibacteriales > Nocardioidaceae > Marmoricola. Next base: position 1,378 of record NZ_JAOPXI010000094.1, on the reverse strand, counting down.
TTCCCCGGACCGCCACCAACAAGGTGCTCAAGCGCGATCTGCAGGCCGGACCGCTCGACCCGACCTGGACACGGGACGAACGCGGCTCGACCTACCGCTGATCTGACGGCTACTTGACCAACGTCCAGGTGAGCGGCTGGCTCGCGGTGATGCCCTGGTCCAGGACGTTGGCTGCCGCGCCGAGGGCAACGGTGAACCGGCACGTGAAGGAGGCACCAGCCGCGAGGGCCGCCGTGTGGGTCAGGGTTGTCGGGATGCTGCCGGGCGCTCCCGCGGCGGAGACCAGATCGACCCATGCGCTTCCTGCGCTGTAGGTCGCGCCGTTCGAGCAGCTGATCGCCACCGTCAGGTCCGCGTCCGTGCAGATGTTGGCCGCGGGCGGCGTACCGGTCCCGGCGGTCGGGTTCTGGGTGCACGATCCCGTGGCGAGCACGAAGCTCGAGGCGGGCGAGGAGCCCACGTTGCTGAACACCACGTCGGTGACCTGGCTGGATCCGGGGTTGAGCGGGGTGGTGGTGCCGCCGTACTTGTTGATGGTGCTGCACGTGAACGAGTTGCCGGCGCCCGAGCTCGACAGGCAGGTGGCCGAGGGGCCGACCTCCTGCAGGATGACGGCAGCAGCGGTGGAGACCGTGTTCGTGCTGTTGCCGATCACGGCCGAGGTCCAGGACGAGAGGGTCCCGTTGACCCCGAGAACGAGGACAAGTGCAGCGACACCACCGGAGGCCCAGAGCACCATGCCGGGGCCGGGTGCGCGATGACCTGCCACGACTGTTCCCTCCGACGTTCAATGAAGCAGGCGCTGTACGCCGTTCGTCAGACGGATCACGTAGAAACCCGAGTTGGTGTCCGTGTACCAGACGGAGTTGCGTGCTATGTCCCAAGCGGGCTGAGACATAGCGTATCCCCCAATTGCCGGAATTAGGGCTATTTTGTTGAGCGCGGTGACCGGCTTGTTGAAGTACGCGACTTCCTTGGGGTGGTACACGTCGCGGATGTCGAAGAACCGCAGGCCGGAGAGGATCATCGAGCAGGCGGCGATCTTCGGGTTGTTGCGGGTCGGCATCCCGCAGTAGTGCGCCGCGTAGCCCTGGGCCGGGAACGTCGCCATCGGGTCGCCGAGCTGAGGTCCACCGCGCTGGTCCGGCTCGTGCACCTTGAGCCGGATGTTGGAGACCACGAACGGGTGCCGGGGATGGTCGACGTTGATGATCCTGGCAGCTCCGACGGGCGCATGCACGAGATCGACGAGGCCGCTGAACGAGAACAGGTCGACGAACTCGTCTACCTCGAGGACGTACTTGTGGTGGTTGCTGGTGAACGGTTCGGCGACCTGCGGGATCGACGACCCGTGCCACGTGATCGTGGACAGCACCGG
>NZ_JAOPXI010000093.1 GCF_025965215.1 Marmoricola sp. | reverse complement strand
GGAGCTCCTTGGCGATGGGCTCGACGAAGCCGCGGACGATCATCGCCATCGCCTCGTCCTGCTCCATGCCGCGCGACATCAGGTAGAACAGCTGGTCGTCGGAGACCTTCGAGACGCTGGCCTCGTGGCCCATCGAGACGTCGTCCTCGCGGATGTCGACGTACGGGTACGTGTCCGAGCGGCTGATCTGGTCCACCAGCAGGGCGTCACACAGGACGTTCGACTTCGACCCGTGCGCACCTTCGTTGATCTGGATCAGGCCCCTGTACGACGTGCGACCACCACCACGTGCCACGGACTTCGAGAGGATCGAGGACGAGGTGTTCGGAGCCGCGTGCACCATCTTGGCGCCGGCATCCTGGTGCTGGCCCTCTCCGGCGAACGCGATCGACAGGGTCTCGCCCTTGGCGTGCTCGCCCATCAGGTAGATCGCCGGGTACTTCATGGTGAGCTTGGAACCGATGTTGCCGTCGACCCATTCCATGGTCGCGCCGGCTTCGCAGACGGCCCGCTTGGTCACCAGGTTGTAGACGTTGTTCGACCAGTTCTGGATGGTCGTGTAACGGCAGCGGCCGCCCTTCTTCACGATGATCTCGACGACCGCCGAGTGCAGCGAGTCCGAGGAGTAGATCGGGGCGGTGCAACCCTCGACGTAGTGCACGTAGGCGTCCTCGTCGACGATGATCAGGGTCCGCTCGAACTGGCCCATGTTCTCGGTGTTGATCCGGAAGTACGCCTGCAGCGGGATGTCCACGTGGACGCCCTTGGGCACGTAGATGAACGAGCCGCCCGACCAGGTCGCCGTGTTCAGGGCAGCGAACTTGTTGTCACCGACCGGGATGATCGTGCCGAAGTACTCCTTGAAGAGCTCCTCGTGCTCGCGCAGCGCGGTGTCGGTGTCGACGAAGATCACGCCCTGCTCCTCGAGGTCCTCGCGGATCGAGTGGTAGACGACCTCCGACTCGTACTGCGCGGCGACCCCGGAGACCAGCCGCTGCTTCTCCGCCTCGGGGATGCCGAGCTTGTCGTAGGTGTTCTTGATGTCCTCGGGCAGCTCTTCCCACGAGGTGGCCTGCTTCTCGCTGGAGCGGACGAAGTACTTGATGTTGTCGAAGTCGATGTCGTTGAGCTCGCCGCCCCAGGTGGGCATCGGCTTGCGGTGGAAGAGCTTGAGACCCTTCATCCGCATCTCGAGCATCCAGGCAGGCTCGTTCTTCTTCTCGGAGATGTCCTGCACCACGGCTTCGCTCAGGCCGCGCTTCGCGTTCGCACCGGCAGTGTCGGAATCGGACCAGCCGAACTCGTAGCGCCCGATGCCCTTCAGGCTCGGGTTCAGTTCTTCGATGCTCGTCATGAGGTGACTCCTCTGGTCGGGATACAGGTCGTGCAGACCCCGTCGCCATGGGCGATCGTGGCCAAACGCTGGACGTGCGTGTCGAGGACGCGGCTGATCGCCTCGGTCTCGGCCTCGCACAACTGGGGGAACTCGTGTGCCACGTGCGAGACGGGGCAGTGCTGCTGGCAGAGCTGCTCACCCACCGGAAGGTCCCGTGCGGAGGCGGCGTATCCCTGGTCGGTGAAGATCGCCGCGAGGGCCTGGGCCGGAGAGAACTCGGGGTGTGCGGTCATCACGTCCGCGAAGTCGTCCTCGATGAAGGCGACCCGACGCTCGGCGAAGGCCTTCACGGCGGCGTCGCCGCCGGTCTCGGCCAGGAACCGCATCGCCTGCAGGGCCAGGTCGTCGTACTGCTGGTCGAAGCCGTCGCGGCCGGTCTCGGTCAGCGCGAACAGCTTCGCCGGACGACCGCGCCCACGCGTACTGGCGACCCGCGGTTGGCGCGCCTCGATCGCGTGCTCGGCGAGCAGCTGGTCCAGGTGCCGGCGTACGGCGGCCGGGGTCAGCGTGAGCCGTTCGGCGAGCGCGGCGGCTGTGGAGGGACCGTTCTCCAGGATCGACCGGACCACCCGCTGACGGGTCGGCGCGTCGGTCTGGTCGATTTCCACAACACCAGTGTGCCGTTAATGCTCAGAAGGATTCAAATAAGGCTCACCTAACCTGCATTCCGCGGCCCCGGACCCCTTCACTCGACGCCCAGCCTGCCGATAGGCCCTGAGACGGACGAGGAGAACCATGGTGCGCAGGATCGTGCAGTCGCGGGTCGTGCTCGCCCTCGGCGTGCTGATCGCACTGGCGGTCCCGGCAATGACCCTGCCCCGGCTTCCCTCGATCAGCCCGTGGCCGCTGGTCGCCGGTCTGGTCCCGTGGATCGTCTGCAAGTACTTGCTCTGCCCGTTGCGGTGGCGGGTCCTGAGCACGACCTTTGCGCACGCACCCCGGGATCGTCGCTGGTACCTGCGCGCGTTCGCCGAGTCCGAGCTCCTCGCCCTACTGACTCCCGGCGGCGTCGGCGGCGACCTCTGGCGGGTCAAGCGACTGACCGGAGCCGGTGTCCGCCGCGGCGACGCGGTCCTCAGCGTGGGAGCCGATCTGCTCGTCACGGGGCTCGCCATCGGCGCGTTCCTGCCCTTCGCTGCCGCCAGCATCCCGCGGTCGCTGCTCTACAGCGGCGCCGGAATCGTTGCCGTCGCTGTCAGTGCCGTCCTGCTGATGCGACGGAAGTTCCCTCGCCTGCTCCCGACCGGTCCGCTGCCACGCCCTCGAGCCTTGATCCTCAGCCTGCTGCTGTCGGCCGGATACCAGCTGTCGATCGCCGGGATGCTGCTCGGAACCGTAGCGGCGACCGGACACCCGCTCCCGCCGCTTGCGGTGCTCGCCGCCTTCGGTGCCAGCGAGCTGGCGGCTGTCGTACCGGGCGTCAACGGCGCGAGCCCACGCGACGGCGCGCTCGTGGTCGCCCTCGTCGCCTTCGGCGTGCCGTGGCTCGCGGCGGCCGCGGCCATCACGCTCCGCGCGACACTGGCCTGGCTCCCGGCCCTCACCCTCGGCGGACTCAGCCTGTGGCTGCTGCGTCGCCGGCCCGTTGCGGCGCCAGCCTGAGTCTCGGGGGCGCCGAGCGGTCTTCTAGACTCCGCGGGTGCCCAACTCCCCCGCCGTCGAGGTCGCCGGCCTCGTCATGCGGTACGGCGACAAGACCGCCGTGGACGGCCTCGACCTCCGCGTCGAGCGCAACACGATCACAGCGGTGCTCGGCCCGAACGGCGCCGGCAAGACCACGACCCTGGAGACCTGCGAGGGCTACCGCCGTCCCCACGAGGGCACCGTCCGGGTCCTCGGCCTGGACCCGGTCAAGGACCGCAAGGATCTGCTCCCCCGCATCGGGGTGATGCTCCAGGGCTCGGGAGCCTGGTCGGGGGTGAAGGCGATGGAGATGCTTCAGCACATCGCCCGACTGCACGCGAACCCGCTGGACATCTCGATGCTGGCCGAACGACTGGGGCTCAGGGACTGCGGCAGGACGCCGTACCGCCGCCTCTCGGGTGGCCAGCAGCAGCGCCTCGGCCTGGCGATGGCGGTGGTGGGGCGCCCCGAGGTGGTCTTCGTCGACGAGCCGACGGCCGGGATGGACCCGCAGGCCCGGCGCACGACCTGGGAGCTGCTCTCCGAGCTGCGCGACGACGGGGTCACCGTCGTGCTCACCACGCACTACATGGACGAGGCCGAGAAGCTCGCCGATCACATCCACATCGTCGACCACGGCCGGATGGTCGCCTCGGGAACCCCGATCGAGCTGACCCGTGGCGGCACCGCAACGATCCGGCTGGTAGTCACCAAGCCGTTCCCCGAGGGCGCTCCGGCCAGCCTCCAGGCCGCCCTCGGCCCCGCTATCGAGGTCAAGCCGATCAACGACACCAGCCTGCTCATCACCGGCCCTGCCGATCACACCACCCTGGCCACCGTGGCGGCGTGGTGCGAGGAGCAGGGAGTCCTGCCCGAATCGCTCAACCTGGGCCAGCGCAACCTCGAGGACGTGTTCCTCGAGCTCACCGGCCGTGGGCTGGCGCACACCGCGGGAGACACCCGGTGAGCACCGGAACCTTCACCCCGGCCCCCGGCGGCGCGCCGCTGGTCCGCCAGGTCCTCGCCCAGGCCTCGATGGAGGCGCGGCTGATGGCACGCAACGGCGAACAGCTGCTGCTGGCCGTGGTGATCCCGGTGCTGGTGCTGATCGGCGGCGTGGAGGGAGCCAAGCACGTCTCCATCACCGGCATCTCGCAGCGGCCGGTCGACGAGTTCGCCCCCGGCGTCCTCGCGCTGGCTGTGATGTCGACCGCGTTCACCTCGCTCGCGATCGCCACCGGCTTCGAGCGCCGGTACGGCGTGATCAAGCGCCTCGGCGCCTCGCCGCTCCCGCGCGCGGGGCTGCTGCTCGGGAAGGTCGGCGCGCTGCTGATCGTCGAGGCCTGCCAGATCGTCGTACTCGGGCTCGTCGGGCTGGCGCTGGGCTGGCACCCGCACGCCGGTCACCCGGGCGCGGTCCTAGGCGTGGTGCTCGGCATCCTGGTGGGCACCTCGGCCTTCGCCTCGCTCGGACTTCTGATGGCTGGCGCACTGCGCGCCGAGGCCACGCTCGCGGCCGCCAACCTGGTCTACCTGCTGCTGATGGCGGGCGGCGCCGTGGTGCTGCCGCAGAGCGCGTACGGCGCCTTCGGTCACGTCACCGGGTACCTGCCCTCCGGTGCCCTGGGCAACACCATGCGCGCAGCCTTCCTGCACGGCAACCTCGCCGGCGGCAGCCTGCTCGTCCTGGTGGCCTGGACCGCTGTCGGAACGGTGGCAACGGTGCGGACCTTCCAGTGGGAATGACGGCGCACCTGCAACGGTCGAGCCTGCGACCGCTGGCCTGGGCGAGCATCGCCTCGAACGTCCTGCTCGTCGTCACCGGTGGTGCCGTCCGGCTGACCGGGTCCGGCCTCGGCTGCCCGACGTGGCCGCGGTGCACCGACGAGTCGTTCACACCGCACAACTCGCTCTCCCTGCACTCCGCGATCGAGTTCAGCAACCGGATGCTCACCTTCGTCCTGGTCGTCGTCGCCGTCGCGACGTTCATCGCGGCCTGGCAGAGCAGGCGCCGCGAGCTGCGCAAGGTCGCGCTCGGCCTGCTGCTCGGCATCCCCGCCCAGGCGGTCATCGGCGGCATCGCGGTGCTCTCCCACCTCAATCCGTGGGTGGTCTCGTTCCACCTCATCTGCTCGCTGGCGATGATCAGCCTCGCCGTCGTGTTCCTGCACCTCGTCGCCCGCGGCGGACCCCTGGGTGCGGCCGCCGCCGGCGGCCCCGTACAGACCGTGCTCTGGAGCACCTTCGCGGCCGGCTGGGCAGTGCTCTACATCGGCACCGTGGTCACCGGTTCGGGCCCGCACGCGGGTGATGCCACCGCTCCGCGCAACGGTCTGGACCCCCTGGAGCTCTCCCAGCTGCATGCCGACGTCGTCATGCTCTTCATCGGCCTGACCTTCGGACTGCTCGTCGCGGCGTACGCGACGGGAGCCAGTGTCGCGACCCGCCGTGCTGCCCGGGTCCTGCTGCTCGTCGAGCTCGCCCAGGGGGCGATCGGGTTCGTGCAGTACTTCACCGGTGTCCCGGTGGTGCTGGTCGGTTTCCACATGTTCGGAGCCGCCCTCGTCGCGGCGGCGATGACCTGGACGGTGCTAGCGACCAGGGAGGGTTGATGGGACACCTCGTGTACGACGCCGACTGCGGCTTCTGCACCGCCTCGGCGTACTGGCTCGACGAGAAGCCGGTCGCGTGGCACACCCTCGACCTCGACGCGGTCCAGGTGACCCGGGCCGAGGCGGACGCCAATGCCGGCTGGCTGGAGGACGGCAAGATCACCCACCTCGGCGCCCCCGCGATCGCGCAAGCTCTCCGAGCGAAGCGAGGCAGCGCGCGCCTACTGGGCTGGGCACTGACCATCCCGGGGATCCGCAGGGCAGCTGCCGGGGTGTATCCGAGGATCGCGGCCAACCGGCACCGGATGCCGGGCGGCACCGCCGCCTGCAAGATCGAGCCTCCGAAGGGGGCCTGAGTGGCCTACACCTACGTTCCGTGGCGGCTCCCGCTCGAAGGACGCGACCCGGACGAGGAGCACCGTGCCTCGACCCCGCTCGAGCTGCTCTTCGACCTGAGCTTCGTGGTCGCTGTCTCGGCGGCCGCGGCTGCACTGCACCACGACCTGGCCGTCCACCACTTCTCCGGCCTGATCGCCTACGCGATGATGTTCTTCGCGATCTGGTGGGCGTGGCTGAACTACTCCTGGTTCGCCAGCGCCTACGACACGGGTGACGTGGTGTTCCGACTGGTCACCTTCGTGATCCTGACCGGCGTCCTGGTTCTCGCGGCCGGCATCCCGCGGATCTTCCGGGACCACCCGGATTTCACGGTGGTGGTCGTCGGGTACCTGATCATGCGCGCGGCCCTGGTACCGATGTGGCTCCGGGTGGCCCGAGAGCACCCGCCAGTACGCCCGACGGCCGTGCGCTACGCGATCGGCATCACCCTCGTCCAGGTCGGCTGGGTGGCCAGGCTGGCGCTGCCCGACGGGATCTGGGGAGTGCTCAGCTTCGTGGTGCTCGGCGTCGCCGAGCTCGCGATCCCGTTCTGGGCCGAGAACAGCGGCGGCGAGTCCACCCCCTGGCACGTCGAGCACATTGTCGAGCGGTTCGGCCTGTTCACGATCATCGTCCTCGGTGAGGTCATCCTGGCAACCACCCAGGCGATCTCCGCGTCGCTGGACGGGCACGGACTCTCATTGAACCTCGCGATGGTGATCGTCGGTGGCTTGCTGTTGGTGCTCTCGCTGTGGTGGATCTACTTCAAGCGGTCGCTGGCCGAGAGCATCCGCGGGCGCAACGCCTTCCTCTTCGGCTACGCGCACTACCTTCTGCTCGGGTCGGTCGCGGCGATCGGCGCCGCCCTGGCTACCTGCGTCGACGTCGTCGAGCGGCACCCCCACGGCCTCGGCCACCTTGCTGCCGCCCTCTGCGTGGCCGTTCCGGTGTCGGTGTACCTCCTCGCCCTCGGCGTGATCCACGCCTACGGCGACCGCAGCCCGCGAATGATGGTCGGCCCGGTGGTGATCGCCGTGCTCACCTTCGGCGCGGCCGTCGTGGGCACCGCGCTCACTGACCAGATCGGTCTGAGCGTGCTGCTGATCGGCATCGTCGCCACCGGTGCCGTCGTCGACCACCAGGTACGCGTCAGCGCTTCGTGAGCAACGGGTCGAGTGCGACCGCGACGAACAGCAGCGAGAGATACAGGTTCGACCAGTGGAAGAGCCGCATCGGCTTGATCTCGGCGAGCTCGTCACTGCGGCGCGCGCGGGCCCACATCAGGTGTGCTTCGACCAGGAACGTCGCACCCAGAGCCACGGCGGCGAGGGGGTAGACGATCCCAGTGTGCGCGATCGGCCAGAGCGCGAGCGACACCGCGACCATCACCCAGGAGTAGGCGACGATCTGGCGCGCCACCGCGACACCTGAGCGCATCACCGGCAGCATCGGGACGTCGACCGAGGCGTAGTCCTCGCGGTACCGCATGGCCAGCGCCCAGGTGTGCGGCGGGGTCCAGAAGAACACCACGGCGAAGAGCACCACGGGCGCCCAGGCCAGCTGGTTGGTGACAGCAGTCCACCCGATCAGGGCCGGGAAGCAGCCGGCCAGGCCGCCCCAGACGATATTCTGGGTCGTACGGCGCTTGAGCAGCATCGTGTAGACGAACAGGTAGAACGCGGACGCGGCGAGCGCCAGGCCGGCCGAGAGCCAGTTGACGAACAGTCCGAGCACGAGCGTCGACACCACCGCGAGAGCGACACCGAACACGAACGCCGAGCGAGGCGACACGATGTGCCGCGGCAGCGCACGGCGACGCGTCCGGCGCATCTGCTCGTCGATGTCGCGGTCGTAGACACAGTTCAGGGCGTTGGCGCTTCCGGCCGACAGCGTGCCACCGAGCACGGTTGCGAGCACCAGGCCGAGGGAGGGCACTCCACGCTGGGCGAAGAACATCACCGGCACCGTGGTCAGCAGCAGGAGCTCGATGACCCGGGGCTTCGTCAGGCCGACGTAGGCCGCGATCACGTCCCGCAGGGTCGCGTCAACAGGCGCGGGTCCGGTCAGGGACGCCTGGGAGTCGACCGCGGTCACGCAGGCCTCACCTTCATCGAGTCTTGGGCAGCCCGCTGAGTCTAACTGTGCCGGGTCGCACGCCGTTATCCGGCGTGGGTAGGCTCGTCTCCATGAGCCGCGCGCGCACTCCGCTGGAATGGTCAGACCTCGACAAGCGGGCCGTGGACACCGCTCGCTGCCTCGCCATGGACGCGGTCCAGAAGGTAGGAAACGGACACCCCGGCACGGCGATGAGCCTGGCCCCGGTGGCCTACCTGCTCTTCCAGAAGCGCATGCGGCACGACCCCGCCGATCCGGCCTGGTCCAACCGAGACCGGTTCGTGCTCTCCTGCGGCCACTCCTCGATCACGCTGTACACCCAGCTCTTCCTCGGCGGCTTCGGCCTCGAGCTGACCGACCTCGAACACCTGCGCACCTGGGGCAGCCGGACTCCCGGACACCCGGAGCACGGGCACACCGCCGGGGTCGAGACCACCACCGGTCCGCTCGGGCAGGGTGTCGCCAACGCCGTCGGCATGGCACTCGCCGCCCGCCGTGAGAAAGGCATGTTCGACCCGGAGGACGCCGAGAACGGACAGGGTCCGTTCGACCACCACGTCTACGCGATCTGCTCCGACGGTGACCTCGAGGAAGGCGTCAGTTCCGAGGCCTCCTCGATCGCCGGGCACCAGCGGCTCGGCAACCTGACCCTGATCTACGACCAGAACCGGATCAGCATCGAGGGCGACACTCACATCGCCTTCACCGAGGACGTCGCTACCCGCTACCAGGCCTACGGCTGGCACGTCCAGACGGTCGACTGGACCAAGGACGGCGACCACACCGACGGTGCGAGCTACCACGAGGACGTTCCCCAGCTCTGGGATGCCCTGGACGCCGCCGAGGACGTGACGGACAAGCCCAGCATCATCGTGCTGCGCACGATCATCGCCTGGCCGGCACCGGATGCCCAGAACACCGGCGCGGCCCACGGCAGCGCCCTCGGTGCTGAGGAAGTGGCCGCCACCAAGAAGCTGATGGGCTTCGACCCCGAGAAGTCGTTCCAGGTCGAGGACGAGGTGCTCAAGCACACCCGCGCGCTGGTCCAGCGCGGCCAGGAGGCAGGCGCCGCCTGGGACGAGCAGTACCAGGCGTGGGCAGCAGCCCACCCGGAGCGCGCAGCCCTGCTGCACCGGATCAAGGACCGCCGGCTGGTCGACGGCTGGGACGCCGACCTGCCGTCGTTCCCGGCGGACGAGAAGGGTGTGGCCACCCGCAAGGCGTCGGGCCAGGTCATCAACGCGCTCGCCGCGAAGCTTCCCGAGCTCTGGGGAGGTTCAGCCGACCTCGCGGAGTCCAACAACACCACCATCGAGGGCGAGGCCAGCGTCACGCCCGACGAGTGGCAGACGACGTACTGGAGCGGCAACCCCTACGGGCGGGTACTGCACTTCGGCATCCGCGAGCACGCGATGGGCTCCATCATGAACGGGATCACCCTGCACGGCGGTACCCGCGTGTTCGGCGGGACGTTCCTGGTCTTCTCCGACTACATGCGGCCGGCTGTGCGCCTCGCCGCCCTGATGAAGCTGCCGACGATCTACGTCTGGACCCACGACTCGATCGGTCTGGGCGAGGACGGACCGACCCACCAGCCGGTCGAGCACCTGGCCGCACTGCGTGCCATTCCCGGCCTCGACGTGATCCGTCCGGCGGACGCGAACGAGACGGCCGAAGCGTGGCGCACCCTGATGCAGCACACCGACCGTCCGGCCGCGCTCGCGCTGACGCGGCAGAACGTCCCGACCTGGCCCCGCAACGAACATGGCTACGAGAGTGCCGAAGGCACGGCGAAGGGCGGCTACGTCCTGATCGACAGCGAGGGCACCCCCGACGTCGTCCTCATCGGCACCGGCAGCGAGGTCCAGCTGGCCGTCAAGGCGCGTGAACAACTCGCCGCCGAAGGCGTGCAAGCCCGGGTCGTCTCGATGCCGTGCCGGGAATGGTTCGCCGCCCAGGACCTGGCCTACCGCGACTCGGTCCTGCCCCCGATCGTGAAGGCCCGCGTGAGCGTCGAGGCCGGGATCGCTCAGGGGTGGCGTGACATCGTCGGGGATGGCGGCCGGATCGTGTCGCTGGAGCACTTCGGCGGGTCCGCGGACTTCGCCACCCTGTACCGCGAGTTCGGCATCACCGCAGAAGCCGTGGCCCAGGCCGCGCGGGAGAGTCTGCTAGCCACGAAGGGCACCACCAGCTGAGCACAGGAGGAAACGGAGCATGTCCGATCGTCTGAAGAAGCTGTCCGAGGCCGGGGTTTCGATCTGGCTCGACGACCTGTCGCGTGAACGCCTCGAGACCGGCAACCTGGCCGAGCTCGTCAAGAACTCCTCGGTGGTCGGTGTGACCACCAACCCGTCGATCTTCGCCGCGGCACTGGCCAACGGCGAACGGTACGACGATCAGGTCCGCCGGCTCGCCGCTGACGGTGCCGATGTGGACCTGACGGTCTTCGAGCTGACCACCACCGACGTCCGCGACGCGTGCGACGTCCTGCGCGAGGTCTGGGAGGCCACCGACGGCGTCGACGGCCGGGTCTCGATCGAGGTGAGCCCCGCCGTCGCCCACGACTCTGCCGCGACGGTGGCCGAGGCGAAGAAGCTCTGGGCCGAGGTCGACCGCCCGAACCTGCTGATCAAGATTCCGGGCACCACCGAGGGCTGCCCGGCGATCACCCAGACCCTCGCCGCCGGGATCAGCGTCAACGTGACGCTCATCTTCGGTCTGGCGCAGTACGACGCGGTCATGAACGCGTTCATCGACGGCGTCGAGCAGGCGCACGCCAACGGTCACGACCTGAGCACCCTGCATTCGGTGGCGAGCTTCTTCGTCTCCCGGGTCGACACGGAGATCGACGCCCGCCTCGAGGCAGCAGGTGCCGACGCGGCGCTGAAGGGCAGGGCCGGGGTGGCGAATGCCCGCTTGGCCTACGAAGCCTTCGAAACCTTCTTCGCCGGCGACCGCTGGGCGAGGCTCGCGGCAGCCGGGGCCCGCCGCCAGCGTCCGCTGTGGGCCTCGACCGGGGTGAAGAACCCGGACTACGACGACACGATGTACGTGATCGACCTCGTCGTCGAGGACACGGTGAACACGATGCCGGAGAAGACTCTGGACGCGGTGGCCGATCACGGCCAGGTCGCCGGTGACCAGGTGCGGCCGCACTACGCGGACGCGAAGGCCACGATGGCGGAGCTGGCAGCTGCCGGCATCGACTACGACGACGTGATCGAGGTCCTCATCCGCGAAGGCGTCGACAAGTTCGTCCAGGCCTGGTCCGGCCTCCTGGGCAGCGTCCGTACCAGCCTTGAGGCGCACGCAGCATGACCGACCTGCATTCGACGGTCCCGGACGAGGCCGCGTACTCGGCGCTGCTCGACGAGCTCATCTCCGACAAGGTCGCCTCCCAGATCGCGGCCCGGGTACCCACGCTGTGGGGCCCCGACGCCGAGAGCGAATCCGGCAAGCGGCTGGCCTGGGTCGGTCTGAGTGCCGAGTCCCGCCCGCTGGTCACCGAGATCGAGCAGCTCCGCAAGGAACTGGGCGCCAAGGGCCTCGACCACGTCGTCCTGTGCGGGATGGGCGGGTCGTCGCTGGCACCGGAGGTCATTGCCGCGTGGGCCCAGCAGCCCCTGATGGTGGTCGACTCCTCCGACCCCGACTACGTCCGGTCCGCTGTCGGCGACCGCCTCGAACGCAGCATCGTGGTGGTCTCGAGCAAGTCCGGAGGGACGGTCGAGACCGACAGCCAGAAGCGGGTCTACGAGGAGGCGTTACGCGCCGCCGGCCTGGACCCGGCCGATCATCTGGTCATCGTCACCGACCCCGGTTCGCCGCTCGACCAATCGGCGACGGCCGCCGGGTACCGGGTCTTCCACGCCGACCCCGAGGTCGGTGGTCGCTACTCTGCCCTGACGGCGTTCGGACTGGTCCCCAGCGGCCTCGCCGGCGCCGACATCGGCGCCCTGCTCGACGAGGCCGAGGCGATCCGTTCGGCGCTGGAGACCGACGACGCCACCAATCCCGGACTGCGCCTCGGCGCCCTCCTCGGCCTGGCCAACAGAGCGGGTGTCGACAAGGTCGTCCTCGCGGAGAACGGTGGCCGTCCCTGCGGCTTCGGCGACTGGGCCGAGCAGCTCATCGCCGAGTCGACCGGCAAGGACGGCAAGGGCATCCTGCCGGTCGTCGTACCCGGGATCACGGCGCCGAACTTCAGCCCGAACACCGCCGACGAGATCCTGGTGACCATCGGCGAGAGCGCCGACCACGTGGTTCCGGCCTCCGGATTCGGGGCGAGCGTGACCGCGCCGCTCGGTGCCGCGATGCTGCTCTGGGAGTACGCCGTGGCGATCGCCGGGCGCGTCATCGGCATCGACCCGTTCGACCAACCGGACGTCGAGAGTGCCAAGAAGGCAGCCCGCGGGCTGCTCGACGGAGGCGGCAGCACGCCGAGCCCGGACTTCGCCGACGGGACGATCGAGGTCTACGGCACGCCCGGACTGCTCGAGGGAGCCACCACCGTGGCCGAGGCGATCACCGTCCTGCTCGGGCACCTCGACCCGGACCGCGGCTACCTGGCGCTGATGACGTACCTCGACCGGGCCCGAAATGCTCACCTCTCGCACCTACGCGACCACCTCGCGCTGCGCACCGGCCGACCGACCACGTTCGGCTGGGGACCACGGTTCCTGCACTCGACCGGGCAGTACCACAAGGGTGGCGCACCGACCGGTGTGTTCCTGCAGATCACCGGCTCTCCGGCCGAGGACCTGCCGATCCCCGGGCGGCCCTTCACGTTCGGTGAGTTCATCACCGCCCAGGCGATCGGCGACGGCACGGTCCTGGCCGGTCACGGGCGCCCGGTCCTGCGGCTGCACCTGACTGACCAGAAGGCAGGCCTGCAGGTCCTCCGCGAGGCGCTGAAGTGACGGTGCTTCCGGTGAATCCCCTGCGGGATCCGGCGGACCGACGACTCCCCCGGATCGCCGGACCGTGCGGGATGGTGCTCTTCGGCGTCACCGGCGACCTGTCGCGCAAGAAGGTGATGCCGGCCATCTACGACCTGGCCAACCGCGGGCTCCTGCCTGCCGGGTTCAGCCTCGTCGGCTTCGCTCGCCGCGACTGGGCCGACGAGGACTTCGCCCAGATCGTGCACGACTCGGTCCGGGAGCACTCCCGCACCGAGTTCCGCGAGGAGGTCTGGCGCCAGCTCGCCGAGGGGTTCCGCTTCGTCCCGGGCGACTTCGACGACGACGTCGCGTTCGGCAACCTGCGTCGCACGATCGAGGAGCTCGACGAGTCCAGAGGCACCCAGGGCAACCACGCGTTCTACCTGGCCATCCCGCCGACGTTCTTCGGTGCGGTGGCTGCGCAGCTCAAGGAGCACGGCCTGGCCAGACCTGCGCCTGGCCAGTGGCGCCGGGTGGTCGTGGAGAAGCCGTTCGGCCACGATCTGGCCAGTGCGCGTGCACTGAACGACATCCTCGGCGAGGTGTTCGAGTCCGGCTCGATCTTCCGCATCGACCACTACCTGGGCAAGGAGACCGTCCAGAACATCCTGGCGATGCGGTTCGCCAACAACCTCTTCGAGCCTGTGTGGAACGGCAACTACGTCGACCACGTGCAGATCACCATGGCCGAGGACGTCGGCATCGGCGGACGGGCCGGGTACTACGACGGTGTCGGTGCGGCGCGCGACGTCATCCAGAACCACCTGATGCAGCTGATGGCGCTGGTGGCGATGGAGGAGCCGACCTCGTTCGACGCCGAGAGCCTGCGTGTCGAGAAGCTCAAGGTGCTGGCCTCGGTCGCCCTGCCGAAGCGCCTGGACCTGCACACCGCGCGCGGCCAGTACGCCGCCGGCTGGGCCGGTGGCGAGCAGGTCATCGGCTTCTGCGAGGAGGAGGGCATCGGCAAGACCTCCGCGACCGAGACCTACGCCGCCGTCAAGCTGGGCATCGACACCCGCCGCTGGGCCGGCGTGCCGTTCTACCTGCGCACCGGCAAGCGCCTGGGGCGTCGGGTCACCGAAGTGGCCATCGTCTTCAAGAAGGCCCCGCACCAGCCGTTCAGCGCGACCTCGACCGAGGAGCTCGGCAACAACGCGATCGTGATCCGGGTCCAGCCCGACGAGGGCATGACGATCAGGTTCGGCTCCAAGGTGCCGGGGACGGCGATGGAGATCCGCGACGTCAACATGGACTTCGCCTACGGCAGCTCGTTCACCGAGGCCTCCCCCGAGGCGTACGAGCGGCTGATCCTCGACGTCCTGCTCGGCGACCCCCCGCTCTTCCCCCGGCACGAGGAGGTCGAGCTGTCCTGGCAGATCCTGGACCCGATCCTCGACCACTGGGCCAAGAAGGGTCGTCCGGATGCGTACCCGTCGGGCGGCTGGGGACCCACCTCCGCCGACGCGATGCTCGCCCGTGACGGCAGGGTCTGGAGGCGACCGTGATCGAACTGACCGAGACCAACGCAGCCGCGATCGCCGCGGCGTTCGTCCGTAGCCGCACCCAGGCAGGTAGCCCCGCGATGGGGATGGTGATGACGCTGGTCATCGTCGTGGACGAGGACGCGGCCCAGGACGCCCTGCGGGCGGCCCGGCTGGCCGCGCGCGAGCACCCCGCCCGGGTACTGGCTGTGATCCTCGGCGACGCCCGTGGTCACGCCCAGGTCAACGCCCAGGTCGCGATCGGGGACGACTGGACCGGCGAGAACGCGATGATCCGGTTGCACGGGGAGGTCGTCAAGCACCCGGAGTCGGTCGTCCTGCCGTTGCTGCTGCCGGATTCTCCGGTGACGATTTGGTGGCCTACCGACGCGCCCAGCGACCCGGCAGCAGATCCGCTGGGTGCCCTGGCGCAGCGCCGGATCACCGACGCCGCCGCAGCGACCAAGAGCAAGACCAGGGCGCTGCAGACCCAGTGCGCGTCGTACACGAAGGGCAACACCGATCTTGCCTGGACCCGGATCACCCCGTGGCGCGCGCTGCTCGCCGCTGCCTTGGACCAGCAGCCGCTGAAGGTACGCCGGGCCTCGGTCACCGGCGAACGGATCAGCCCCAGCGCCGACCTGTTGGCGGCCTGGCTCAACGATCGACTGCGCGTACCCGTCGATCGACGCAATTCGGCTGGTCCCGGCATCACCGACGTCGTGCTGGACACCGCGGACGGACCGATCAGGATCACCCGCACGGACGGCAGGCTCGCCTCGTTCTCCTCCCCCGACCGGCCCGATCGTCCCGTCGCGTTGCGCCGCCGCGACCTGCCAGACCTGCTCGCCGAGGAGCTGCGGCACCTCGACGAGGACGACGTCTACCAGGCCACGACGAAGCGGTTGCTGAAGCGGGAACAGAAGGCATGACCCGTGATGTCGTCGTCCTGGCCGATCCGGCCGCCGTCGCCGACCTCGTGGCCACCCGGTTCCTCGAGCGGATGGCAGCCGCCCAGCAGCGGGGCGAGACGCCCAACGTCGCGCTGACCGGCGGCACCATTGCCGGCGCGATCCACCGGCAGATCGCCCAGCGCGCGGCCGGGTACGACGTTGACTGGACGAACATCGCGTTCTGGTGGGGTGATGAACGCTTCGTCGCGCCCGACAGCGAGGATCGCAACGCCCGAGGCGCCCGCGAGGCCTTCCTGAGCGCCCTCGGCGCCACCCGGGTCCACGAGATGCCGAGCACCGCGACAGCGTCGAGCGTCACCGACGCAGCCACGGCCTACGCGGACGAGGTGCGCGGGGCACCGGGCGCCGACTTCGACCTCGTGATGCTCGGCATGGGCCCCGACGGCCACGTCGCCTCGCTGTTCCCCGGCTCCGCCCAGCTCGATGTCGACGACGCCATCGCCGTCGGGATCACGGATTCCCCGAAGCCTCCGCCAGAACGGGTCAGCCTGACCTTCGCCGCGCTCAACCGCAGCAAAGCGGTCTGGTTCCTGGTCACCGGTGCCGAGAAGGCCGCCGCCACGGCGCGCGCCTGGGCCTTCGAGGGCTCCGTGCACGAGACGCCGGCACGCGGCATCGCCGGTCCGTCGATCACCTGGTTCGTCGACCAGGCGGCCGCCGGCCGTTAGAAGATGACTTCGCCGTTCTTGCGCCTGGTGCGCAGGGTGGCGAGTGCCTCTTCCAGGATGTCCTTCGCCTCGGCGTCGGAACGGCGCTCCTTCACGTACGCGAGGTGCGTCTTGTAGGGCTCGACCTTCTTGGGCGGAGGCGGGTTGTCGGAGTCGACGCTCGAGGGCAGTCCGCACTTCGGACAGTCCCACGAGTCCGGGACCTGCGCCTCGACCGCGAACGCGATCAGGGTGCGGTGTTCCTGGGAGCAGAAGTAGGTCACGTTCTGACGGGGAGCCGCCTCGCCGCGCTCGGCCTCGCCCATGGGGCCAGCGCCCACACGGCTACCACGAATGGCACTTCCTCCGCCGGCCATGTCAGTTCTGGGACTTCAGCAGGAGACCCAGCCCGATGACACAGGCGAACCAGACCATCCCGATACCCACGGTGATCCGGTCCAGGTTGCGCTCTGCGACCGAGGAACCGCCTAGCCCGCTGGAGACGCCGCCGCCGAACATGTCGGACAGACCGCCGCCGCGTCCTTTGTGCAAAAGGACGAGCAGGATCATCAACAGGCTCGAGATGACGAGCAGGATCTGGAATACGGTGACCACGGCGGGAATCTTAACCGACGATCGTGTCGATCCGTGTGTCGGGGACGATCAGCGGTCGACATGTCGTCGGGTGGCACGGATCAGGACTGCACCGGCAAGGGCGGCCGCGAAGCCGGACGGCGCCATCCAGCCGGGCACTCCACCCGTGTTCGGCAACCTGGCCGGAGCGACCGGGGCAGCGACCGAGGCAGCGACCGAGCCGTGGACCGCCGGCGCAGCCTGCGGCCCGGCGACAACCGCTCCGGGACACGGTGCGGTCGCAGGATGCCCGGGCGTGACCAGGACCTGGTCGACCGAGCCGGGTGTCACCAGGACCTGGGAAGCCGGGGTGTCGGTGATCGTGACGAGCGTGGCGTCGATCGCGGACCAGCCGTCACCTGCGGGAGCTGCGGCTGAGGTCACGTCGGTCTCCTCGTGGGTGCTCGCACCAGGGTGCTCGGCTCCGGTCGCGGTGTACCCGTCCGGAGCGCTGGACGCCCACACGGTGTCCACGACAGCGTCGACGTGACGGGTTGCCACGACGGTCCAGCCAGCACCCGCAGGAGGTGGGCCGTCGGTCGTGACGGTCTCCGTGGTGGGATCGGCGGTGCGGGTGTCGATCGGTCCGGTCCACCCGTCGCCGGTAGGCAACGAGGGGGCCCACTGGGTCTCGACGTGGGTCACTGCCGGCGATCCGGGCGTAGCCGGCGTCCCCGGGACGTCGATCACCCAGACCTGCTCGGTGACGGCCGGGGTGATCTCGAGCTCGCGGGTGTTGCCGGTCTTGACCCACCCGTCCCCGTTTCCGTTCTGGGCGCCCCAGTCCGGGCTCTCCCAGCGGAGCTTTCCGGTGACCTGGTGCTGGTACTCGTCCTGGAGGACCGTGACCGCGGGCGTGATCACCACCGTGTTGAAGTGACCGACTTCAGGGATCGCGGGGGTCCCGGGGACAGCTGGCTGGTCGGTCACGGTGCGAGCGAACAGGTACTCGACCGCGCCACTGACGGTGCGGGTCCAGTCGGTCTCGTCGCGGGCCGGCGTGATGACCTTCGTGTACTCGAAGTCGGTGCTCGGCACGTCGCGCTGCCAGCGCCACTCCTGATGGGTGGTCGCCGGCACGGTCCGGAAGATCGGGTCGTGCACCACGGTGGTGTACACCGGAGCGACGGCCGACTGGCCGCAGGTGTCGGCGCTGCCCTCGGCGTGGGCTGCCGGGGTGCTCAGGGTGAACGCCGAAGCGACGGCCAGGGTGGCGAGGCCACCGGTGAGGAATCGTGGACGAGTCATGCCACACCAACGAGAGGCAACCTCGGTGCGCTATGGGACTTACGTCCCGATTCGCGCGGATCTGTTCAGAACTGCGGCATGTCGTAGAACCGACAGATCCCGCCGAACTCGTCGGCCTGCAGGCTCGCACCGCCGACCAGGGCGCCGTCCACGTCCGGCTTGGCCATGATCCCGGCCACGTTGGAGGCCTTCACCGAACCGCCGTACAGGATGCGCGCGCCGGCAGCGGCGTCGTCGCCGTACACGGAGCCGAGGCGGCCACGCAGCGCGGCGCAGACCTCCTGCGCGTCCTCGGGCGTGGCGACCTCGCCGGTGCCGATCGCCCACACCGGCTCGTACGCGACGACGAGTCCAGCGACCTGCGAGGCGGAGAACCCGGCCAGCGACCCGTCGATCTGAGCGACGCAGTACTCGACGTGGGTGCCCTCCTTGCGGATCTCCAGGCCCTCGCCGACGCAGACGATGGGCGTGATCCCAGCCGCCAGGGCCTGGTGGGCCTTGGCGTTGACCAGCGCATCGTCCTCACCGTGGTACTCGCGGCGCTCGGAGTGACCCACCACGGCATAGCTGCACCCGAGCTTGGCGAGCATCGAGGCGGAGATCTCACCGGTGTACGCACCGTCGTCGTGTACCGAGATGTCCTGGGCGCCGTACCGGATCTGGAGCTGGCCGCCGTCGACGGTGGTCTGCACCGACCGGATGTCGGTGAAGGGCGGTAGGACGACCACCTCGACCTTGGCGAAGTCGTGCTTCTTGTCCGCCAGTCCCAGGGCGAGCTTCTGAACCAGGTGAACCGCCTCGTGGTGGTTCAGGTTCATCTTCCAGTTTCCGGCCATGAGTGGAATACGGCCTCTGACCTGCGGTTTCACAATCGCACTATCACTTTCTTTGGCCATGGGAACAAGAAGTTGGGACATATCGACGTCCGGCGTTATTCGTCCGACCACCCTAGTTGGTAGCCAGAGCCGACGAACAACCAGCCTCACGGTTACCGATTGGCCTACGCGACGGCTTGGTCCGAATCCATCACGTCGACACCAAGCTCGTCACGGCATGCGTCACGAACATCATGCGGAAAGTCTCCGAAGTCGTTGGATACGAGAAGCTTGTCTTGGCATCCGGTCGCCGCACCCAGCACGGCCCGATCCGCAGTGTTCCCGGGGACGAGTTTCGCGATGCACCTTCGAGTTGTGTAGTCGGGCCGATCTGCGAAGGCCACTCGCTTCGAGCCCAGAAGCGCGGCGAAGAGGTTTAGGGCAAATCCCTGAGGTGACAGAGTTGCGCGGTACTCGGTGGCAAGCACGCTCGTACTCAGATCTGGAGCCGCCTTGCCTTGGTCATCAAGAACCAGATGAATGCTCTCGTGATCGCGTAGCCAGGTGAGAAGTACAAGCGCTGAGTCGTGATTCGCGGTCCCTTTGTGGTCCGCGTGAGCCATCACGTTGGTGTCGACAACCAGGCCAGCACGACACCGCGACTTGACGATCATTGATCCTTCCTGGACTGAGCGATCGCGATGGCGAATGAATCGTCTAGTTGCTCTTCGAAGAAGCCCGATGGCCAATGATCACGTTCGATGGAACCGTCCTCGAGAATCTCGATACGTCGCGGGATCGATCGGCCATTGTCGGCGTCAAAGTAATAAACCGCTACATCTGAGGCGGGGATCGCCCCCTCTGCGATACGCCTGCGAAGCCTGAGCAGAACGTGCTCACTGTGGGATTCGACCAGAACACGTCGATTAGAGGCCGCCAACTCCACCAAGAAGTCTGTCATCAACGACTGTTGTGCGGGGTTCAGATGAATCTCCGGCTGCTGCGCGATAAGCATCGATCCGGGCCGTGCCGTGATTCCTTGCACTAGCAGCGGAAGCAGTTGAGACAGCCCCACTCCACTGTGCGCCACGTTGATTCGCAGGTCATCGGCCATACGAACAAACATCTGGAAATAGTCGTCGCCCAACTCGACGAACTCCAAGGGTCCATATCCAAGGCGCACGAGCCACTCGTTCGTGCGCTCTCCGACCTCTTGGTCGCGACCTCGGAATAGCACCTCGGGTGCGTGCTGACCTTCGCGCCCGACATCAGTGGGCTGTTCAGGAGCGAGTCGGTAGGTGCGCTGCGGAAGGGACCTCAGCGGACCGAGGTAGCTGATTCCGCGCAACCAACCTTGGAGTCCGCTGTTCGCGGATCGGTAGACATCGAACAACTCGGAAGCTGCGTTGTAGTAGTCGCGAACCTTTCGCCATCGATCCTCGTTCTCGCGCCACCCGCGGGGAAGGATGAGACCGCCGTATCCGCTGAAGCTAAAACCTTCTGGCTCCTCAAAGCGCATTCCGCTTCGAAGCTCGGTCACTTCGCGAAGGGGCCGCCCGACGGATGATGCTTTCGGGAGAAGCGGGGACTTCACGATGAATGATTGACCAGTCTTCTCACGCGTCCGCGAGACGATCACCTTGCCCTCGACGTCATAGACCACGTGGCGGTACAACTCTGCCGAAACGCCATCGGAAGAGCTGAAGGTCATCTCAATCGCACAGGGCTTGATCGCAGGAGCTCGGGTCGGAAGGTGGCGAGCAGCCGCACCCGGATCGACCTTGAAGACCACATTTCGTTCAATGTCGTGCATCGACACGTAGTCCGCATAAGGGCCCGTATCAAGAAGGCTTCCTCGACCAAGAAGCGCAGTGCGCGGGTCACGGGCGTCCAGAGTTTGCTTCAGAAGCAGCAGCGGCGCATAGGCAGAACTCTTGCCGACATTGTTGCGACCGATCAGCAGCGTGATGGCCGGAAGTTCAAAGGTGGTTGGTGTGTCGAACCCGCGAAAGTTTCGCCAGGTGACGGATACGGGCTTCATGACAACCTTCTACTCAAACGGCGTCTCGTGATCGACCTCGAGACGCAACGTATCCGAATCTCAGCGCGGGTGACTCGACTCTTCAAGACTCCATCAACGTTCGACGCTGCAGCGCGGAGACTCGGACATCCACAGGCGGACTTCTCGAACCGTCCATGACGCGGCATTGGCGCGGAACCAAGGTCGCGTGGATCTCCCGTGGCGCCGCACGCGTTGTCGGCGAGCCAAACTCAGCTACTGGCGCGGACGACGATGACGAGTCTCGATCCACGCGTCAAGTCCCTTCTGGCTGAATCGAGTCCTGCCGTTCGGCAGCTGGATATACGGGACCAAGCGCGCATCTCGCCACCTCTCCAAGGTCGATCGGGAAATCTGCAGATATGCAGCAGCTTGGTCGATCGTCAGAAGGCCTGAGGCAACCATCTCGGCCGCTCGCGATGGGGCGGATTCCTGGTCTGAAGTACCTGGGTCGTTCGACATTGCCTTTTCCTCGTTCCATCAACTATCTATTGAGGCCCTGACGCTGATTGCGGCAGGAAGAGTGCAGCCCATGCGACACACCCGCGCATGGACGCGGGAGAGATCGACCTCAGGTCACCGTCGGCACAGCGCCGAGCCGGACGCTCCCGCGTTCGACTACCTCATCGCAGACCTCGGCCGACGGGCAGTCGGCGACGATGGCCGGCTTGGTCACCGTGTGGATCGTGCCGTCCCTGGCCACGAACTCGGGCTCACGAGGTCCCTCAAGTCACTCGCAGACCGCCTTACGGGTTCTCCACAAGCTGCGCTCGGCCTATCGGCGGCGCGGTCGGTGGCTGCGTGTCTCCAGCCAGCCAGCGAGCACGGTTCGACTGAAGCGGGTTCGGCCGTTCGGCAGCGTGGTATGTGGAATCAAGTTGGAGTCGCGCCAACGTCGTATGGAACTGCGAGACACCATGAGGTACTCGGCGACTTGGTCGATCGTCATCAGGTCGGGCAGCTTGATCGTCGGGGTCTCCATACCCCCACTCAATCGGGGGAATCAAGAGGTCGAGATTCGTAAGGTGCGACGCGATTGCTAAATCCGTCCTACGGGTCGATGTGACCCGGCGTCTCTCCCATGTTCGCAAATGCGAACATTCGTGGGTTTCAGGGATCACCGTGACTCATGGTGACCAACTTCCTGCAATCAACTGAGCGCGAAAACAGCAAATCCGCAGGTCAGAGCACTGCACGTCCCAATCTTCCAGTTGCCCGCCATCAGCGGGATCCGTGCGCTGGCCATCATTCTCCTGGGTCAGTCCTTCAGTACGTCGATGCCGGGAAGGGTCTTGCCCTCCAGGTACTCCAGGGACGCGCCGCCACCGGTGGAGATGTGCCCGAACGCCGAGTCGGCGAACCCGAGCTGGCGCACGGCAGCCGCCGAGTCGCCACCGCCCACGACCGACAGCCCGTCGACCTCGGTCAGCGCCTGCGCCACTACCCGGGTCCCCTCGGCGAAGGCGGGAAACTCGAACACGCCCATCGGCCCGTTCCAGAAGACCGTGCGCGCCTCCCGGATCGCAGCGCCGAACGCGGCAGCGGACTCCGGTCCGATGTCCAGGCCCATCTGGTCATTCGGGATGGCACCTGCAGCGACGACGGTCGCCGGCGAGTCCGCAGCAAACGCCGGCGCCACCACGACATCGCTCGGGAGCAGGATCCGCACCCCCGAGGCCTCGGCACGCTTCAGGTACTCCGCACACACCGGTATCTGGTCGGACTCCAGGAGGCTGGACCCGACGCCGTGACCTTGGGCGGCCAGGAAGGTGAAGACCATCCCGCCCCCGATCACGAGGGTGTCGGCCTTCTCGAGCAGGTTGTCGATCACCGCCAGCTTGTCGGAGACCTTCGAGCCACCCAGGACGACCACGTACGGCCGCTCCGGCGCCTCGGTCAGCCGTCGCAGCACCGAGATCTCGGCCTCGACGAGCGACCCCATCGCGTGCGGCAGCAGCAGCGCGACGTCGTACACCGAGGCTTGCTTGCGGTGCACCACGCCGAAGCCGTCCGAGACGAAAGCGTCCGCGAGCGACGCGAGCTCAGCTGCGAACGCACCGCGTTCCGCGTCGTCCTTGCTCGTCTCCCCCGGGTTGAACCGCACGTTCTCCAGCACCGCGACGTCACCGTCGACAAGACCGGCCACGGTCGCCGACGCCGAAGGCCCGACGGTGTCGGAAGCGAACGCCACCGGCGCCCCGAGAAGTTCCGACAGGCGTTCCGCCACCGGCGCCAGCGAGTACGCCGGGTCAGGAGCACCCTTCGGCCTTCCCAGGTGCGCCACGACCACGACCCGCGCCCCGGCCGCAGCCAGGGCCGAGATCGTCGGCACGGCAGCCCGGATGCGACCGTCGTCGGTGATCCCAGGAAACGGCAGAGCTCCGTCGAGCGGAACGTTCAAGTCAGACCGGACCAGCACCCGGCGGCCACGGAGGTCGCCAAGCGAAGAGATCGCGGCCATCTCAGAGAGTGGCGCCGACGTGCGTGATCAGGTCGGCGAGGCGGTTCGAGTAGCCCCACTCGTTGTCGTACCAGCCGATGACCTTGACCTGGTTGCCGATGACCTTGGTCAGCGGCGCGTCGAAGATGCACGACGCCGGGTCGGTCACGATGTCCGTGGACACGATCGGGTCGGTCGAGTACTTGAGGAACCGGCCGTCGGCAGCCGCCTTGACCGTAGCGTTGACCTCCTCGACCGTGGTCTCGCGGCCGGCCTCGAAGGTCAGGTCGGTGGCTGAGCCGGTCGGGACCGGAACCCGCAGCGCGAAGCCGTCCAGCTTGCCCTTGAGCTCGGGCAGCACCAGGCCGATCGCCTTCGCAGCACCGGTGCTGGTCGGGATGATGTTGATCGCGGCGGCGCGGGCACGGCGCAGGTCCTTGTGGATGTTGTCCTGCAGGTTCTGGTCCGCGGTGTAGGCGTGGATCGTGGTCATCAGACCCTTGACGATCCCGAACTCGTCGTTGAGGGCCTTGGCCATCGGCGCCAGGCAGTTCGTCGTGCACGACGCGTTCGAGATGACGGTGTGCGCAGCCGGGTCGTACAGCTCGTGGTTGACGCCCATCACGATGGTGATGTCCTCGTTGGAGGCCGGCGCGGAGATGATGACCTTCTTGGCACCGGCGTCGACGTGCGCGCGGGCCTTGGTGGCGTCGGTGAAGAAGCCGGTGGACTCGACGACCACGTCGACGCCCAGGTCTCCCCAGCCCAGGGCCGCGGGGTCGCGTTCAGCCGACACGGCAATGCGCTGGTCGCCGACCAAGATCGCGGATCCGTCGACCGAGACGTCAGCGTCGAGCCGGCCGAGGATCGAGTCGTACTTGAGCAGGTGCGCCAGTGCGGCCGGGTCTGTCAGGTCGTTGACGCCGACAATCTCGATGTCGGCCCCTGAGGCACGCACTGCACGGAAGAAGTTGCGGCCGATGCGGCCGAAGCCATTGATTCCGACGCGGACAGTCACAGCGATCTACTCCTGAATTTCAAGCGGGAGACGGGCTCACTGACCTTACCGCGCTCAGGAATCTCTCAGTACTCAGGCCTCGTCGGCGAGCATCTCCGGCGTCAGCGATGCCTCGGTGTCGGGAATTCCGAGCTCCTCGGCCTTCTTGTCGGCCATCGCGAGCAGGCGGCGGATCCGACCCGCGATCGCGTCCTTGGTCAGCACCGGGTCGTGCAGCTGACCCAGCTCTTCGAGCGAGGCCTGCTTGTGCTCGAGGCGCAGTTGGCCGGCCAGGCCGAGGTGGTCCGGCAGTTCGTCGCCGAGGATCTCCAGGGCCCGCTCGACCCGTGCCCCGGCGGCGACCGCAGCCCTGGCCGAGCGACGCAGGTTCGCGTCGTCGAAGTTCGCCAGTCGGTTCGCGGTCGCGCGAACCTCGCGGCGCATCCGGCGCTCCTCCCATGCCAGGAGTGACTCGTGCGCACCGAGGCGGGTCAGCAGCTGGCCGATCGCGTCACCGTCGCGGATCACGACACGATCTACGCCGCGCACCTCGCGGGCCTTGGCGGAGATCCCGAGCCGCCGGGCCGAGCCGACCAGAGCCAGGGCAGCCTCAGGACCCGGGCAGGTGACCTCGAGCGAGGACGAGCGTCCCGGCTCGGTCAATGATCCGTGGGCGAGAAAGGCTCCGCGCCACGCAGCGACCGCGTCACAGCCGGACCCTGAGACCACCTGCGGCGGCAACCCGCGGACGGGCCGGTTGCGCTGGTCGATCAGCCCCGTCTGGCGCGCGAGGGACTCGCCGTCCTTCGAGACCCGGACGATGTAGTGGGTGCCGCGACGCAGTCCGTTGCCCTTGAGCAGCACCACCTCGGAGTCGTGGCCGAAGACCTCAGCGATGTCCTTGCGCAGCCGTCGCGCGGCGGCTCCGGTGTCGAGCTCGGCCTCGACGACGATGCCGCCGTTGACCAGGTGCAGGGAGTCGGCGAAGCGGAGCATCGAGGAGACCTCGGACTTGCGACAACAGGTCTTGGTCACCGGAGTGCTGGCCAGTTCTGCCTTGACCTGTGCCGTCATCGCCATGCGCGCCACCTTAGTTGGCTCGGACAACAAGCGCATACGCACGCGCAAGTTTCTCTGGATCGTGCTGCCCCGGTGTTCCTGCCAGGGCCACGTCGGCCAGGACCAGCCGGGCTCCGAGGTCGTCCGCGGCGGTACGCAGTCGTCGTTCCTCAGGCACCGACGACGCATCGGCGAGGACCGTGTCGATCCGCAGTTCCGGGGCGTGCCGGTGCAGGACGGCCAGGTGATCCTCGGGCGTATACCCCTCGGTCTCCCCCGGTTGGGGCTCCAGGTTCAACGTGACCACGACACGTGCCGACGTACGGGCCAGCGCCGAGCGGAGGTCGGGGACCAGGACGTGCGGGATCACCGAGGAGTACCAGGACCCCGGACCGAGGACTATCCAGTCGGCGTCCTCGATCGCCCGGACGGCCTCGGGACAGGCCTTCGGATCGGCAGGGTCGAGATGGACGTCGAGCACCGTGCCGGTCGTCGTCGCGACCTCCACCTGTCCCCGGACGACGGTGATCTCGAGCGGCGCCTCGGGCGAGGCCCCGCGCACGTCGGCATTGATGTCGAGCGGGGTCACGGCCATCGGCAGCACCCGCCCGCGGGCACCGAGGAGGCCCCCTACCCAGTCCAGCCCGGCGACGTGGTCGTCGAGGAGGTCCCATAGCGCCACGATCAGCAGGTTGCCGAGGGCGTGCCCATCCATCTCGCCGTCGGAGGTGAAGCGGTGCTGGAGCACCCTGGCCCAGGTCTGGCCCCAGCGGTCGTCCCCGCACAGGGCAGCCAGGGCCATCCGAAGGTCCCCGGGCGGCAGCACCCCGAACTCGGCGCGCAACCGTCCCGACGAGCCGCCGTTGTCGGCCACGGTCACCACGGCGGTGAGCTCCGAGGTCACCCGGCGCAGGGCCGCGAGCGAAGCTGCCAGACCGTGCCCGCCGCCGAGGGCGACCACCGCGGGGTCATCTGACCAGGTCATGTCCCGTACGTCATTCTCTGCCGAGGTCCCGGTGCGTGGCCTCGGCCTCGATCCCCAGGTCACGCAACCGCGCCGCGATCTCCTCCGACATCGCGACGCTGCGGTGCTTGCCGCCGGTGCACCCGATTGCCACGGTCATGAAGCGCTTGCCCTCGCGCAGGTAGCCCTCGCCTACCGTCTCGATCACCGGGATGTAGCGCTCGAGGAAGGTCTGCGCGTCCGGCCGGTCCATGACGTACGCCGCCACTGCCGGGTCCTTCCCGGTCGAGTCACGCAGCGCCGGTACCCAGAACGGATTCGGCAGGAAGCGCATGTCTGCGAGCAGGTCGGCGTCCACCGGGACGCCGTACTTGAAGCCGAAGCTGACCACGGTCACCTTGAGCGCCACGGCCTCCGGCGTACCGAACGCCGCTGCGACCTTGTCGGTCAGCTGGTGGACGTTGAGTCGAGTGGTGTCCACGACCACGTCGGCGTCGCCGCGAAGTTGGGACATCACCTCGCGCTCGCGGTGGATCCCGTCGAGCAGGCGACCGCCGTCCTGCAGCGGGTGCGGGCGCCGGGCCGCTTCCTGGCGGCGTACGAGGATGTCGTCGTCAGCCTCGAGGAACAGCATCGAGGTGCGCCGTGTGGGCAGGTGCTGGGCGATCTGCTCGCGCAACGTCCCGAACGACGTCCCGCCGCGTACGTCGACCACGACCGCGATCGGCTGGGCCCGGCCCTTCTTCTCGTCGACCAGGCGAACCACCTCGGTGACGAGCTCGGGCGGCAGGTTGTCGACGACGAAGTACCCGAGGTCCTCCAGCTCCTTGGCCGCCGTGCTGCGGCCGGCGCCGGTCATGCCGGTCACCACCACGAGTTCGCCGAGATCGGACATCACCCCTCCTCGATCTCGCCGGTCGCGGTGTTCACGGAGACAGTCTTGCGGGACTCCGCCTGCTGCGCGAGCGCCGAGACGATCGCACCTGCGATCGAGGGCCCGATCCCCGGCACCATGGCGATGTCTTCGGCAGTAGCGGCGCGCAGCTTCTTGAGGGAACCGAAGTACTTGATCAGCGTCCTGCGCCGGACCTCCCCGAGGCCGGGTACGTCGT
>NZ_JAOPXI010000092.1 GCF_025965215.1 Marmoricola sp. | reverse complement strand
ACCTGGGCGACCGGCTTGACCTCGTTGGTACGGCCGATGATCTGGCCGGCCGGCATCGCGACCACGTCCGGGTCGGTACCGATGTTCATCCGGTTGTGCGCGTCCGAGACGAGCAGGTTCTGCAGCGGCATCGGGAGCGGTGCCGGAGCACCCTCCTCCTCCCAGGCCGCCGTCCACTTGTTCTTCAGCAGACGGGCCGGCTTGCCGGTGTAGACGCGGCTGCGGACGGTGTCGCCCGAACCGGCCTTGAGCAGCGCCCGCTGGACGGCGTCGCTGCTGCCGAGGTCGTACTCGGCCACGGTCAGCCACAGGCTTCCGGTCCAGACGCCCTGGGCGCCCAGGGCCAGTGACGCGGCCACCTGGCGGCCGCAGCCGATGCCACCGGCAGCGAGCACCGGTACGTCGACCGCGTCGACGATCTCGGGGGTGAGCACCATGCTGGCGATCTCGCCGGTGTGGCCACCGGCCTCGTAGCCCTGGCTGACGATGATGTCCACGCCGTTGGCGACGTGGGACGCGGCGTGCTTCGCGGCGCCGGCAAGCGCCGCTACGAGCACTCCGTGCTCGTGTGCCAGCTTGATCACGTCCTCGGGCGGCGTGCCCAGTGCGTTGGCGATCAGCACCGGTCGGTGGTTCAGCGCCACGTCCACGTGCGACCGGGCGGTCGAGTGGAGCCAGCCCAGGACGCCCTCGCGGCCCTCGCCCTCGGGCAGCGGCGGGACACCGAGCTTGCGCAACGTCTCCTCGACGAAGGTGATGTGCTCACCGGGGATCAGCGTCTTGAGGTCGACCGAGGTGCCCTCAGTGGGGATCTTCATCGGCATCACGATGTCGACGCCGTACGGCTTGCCGTCGGTGTTCTCGTCCATCCAGGTCAGCGTCTCGTCCAGCTCGCTGGCGTCATTGAACCGGACGGCCCCGAGCACACCCAGACCACCGGCGCGCGAGACCGCCGCAGCGACCTTCTCCGAGGGGGTGAAGGCGAAGATCGGGTACTCGATGCCGAGCCGGTCGCACAGTTCGGTACGCATCAGAGCTTTGCTCCTTCGGTGGCCTTGGCTTCTAGGAGAAGTTCCTTGGCCCGGGGGTACTGCGCCTTGCCGGTGGCGTTGC
Organism: Marmoricola sp.; assembly: GCF_025965215.1. GTDB lineage: Bacteria > Actinomycetota > Actinomycetes > Propionibacteriales > Nocardioidaceae > Marmoricola. The sequence continues at coordinate 17,553 of NZ_JAOPXI010000092.1, read as the reverse complement.
GCGGGATCTCGGGTACGAGCGTGATCGTGCGGGGCAGCTTGTAGCCCGACAGCGAGGCACGCAGGAAGTCGCGCAGCTCGTCGAGCTCGACGGTCTCGCCCGCGCGCGGTTGGATCACCGCTGCCACCGACTGGCCGAACTTCTCGTCAGGGATGCCGACCACGAGGACGTCGTACACGGCCGGGTGGCGCTTGATCGCCATCTCGACCTCTTCGGGGTAGACCTTCTCGCCGCCGGTGTTGACGCAGTTGGAGCCACGACCCAGGAGGGTCACCCGGCCCTCCTCCTCGATCCGGGCGTAGTCGCCGGGCACCGAGATACGCATGCCGTCGATGACCAGGAAGGTCTCGGCCGACTTCTTCTCGTCCTTGTAGTAGCCCACGGGCACCGAGCCACCGCGGCCGAGACGACCGATCTTCCCGACGTTGGTGGCGAGGTCGAGGATGTTGTTGTGGTCGTCGAGCACGACGCTGTTGGGGCCGAGGCCGACGACCGGACCGTCGCTGGAGATGTGCGCCTTGTCCTGCATGCCCATGCCCTGGAAGCCGGTCTCGCTCGCGCCGACCGAGTCGGTGTAGACGGGGTTCGGAAGCGCGTTGATCCAGCGTTCCTTGACCTCCGGGGAGAAGATCGCGGCGCTGGAGGACACGGCGAACAGGCTCGCTCCGCTGTACGGCGAGTCGGTCTTGGCCTTGCGCTCGAACTCCTCGATCAGCGGCCGGGCCATGGCGTCCCCGGTCATGAAGATCAGCATGATGCCGTTCTCGTCGATCAGCTCCCAGGTGCGCTGCGGATCGAACTTCGGCTCGAGGATCGTCAGGTGCCCTGCGAACAGGTGCATCAACAGGCCCGCCTGGGCGCCGCCGTGCATCAACGGGCTCAGCGGCAGGGTGACCATCCGGCCGTCCTGCTTGGCCTGCTCGGACTGGTCGAACTCGGAGAGGTTCTCACCGGTGTAGAAGTCGATGCCGCCGCCGAGCGTGCGCCAGAAGTCCTCGTGGCGCCACATGACGCCCTTCGGGAAGCCGGTGGTGCCGCCGGTGTAGATGATGTGCAGGTCGTCCGGGCTGCGTTCGGCGAAGTCGCGCTCGGCACTCTGGTCGGCGATCGCGTCGGCGTACAGGACGCCGCCGAAGTCCCCGATGTCCGAGGTGTCGTCGGGCTCGATGACGTCGGGGACGACCACGACCGTGTGCAGCTGCGGGTGGTTCGGCTTCGTCTTGGCGACCAGCGGCGCGTAGGTGCGCTCCACGATCAGCGCGACCACGTCGGCGTTCTCGAACAGGTAGTTCAGCTCGCCCTCGACGTAGCGGTAGTTCACGTTGATGTTGACCGCGCGGATCTTCACGATCGCCAGGACGGCGACGACGTGCTCGATGCTGTTCTTCGCGTAGACGGCGACGTGGTCGCCGGGCTTGACGCCCTGGGACTGGAGGTAGTGCGCGAGCTTGTTGGACTCAGCCTCCAGGTCGGCGTACGTGACGGTGCGCTGGCCCACCTTCACGGCGGGCTTGTCCGGGGCCGCGTCCACGGCGTGCTCGAAGAGGTCAGCGATGTTCAAGGCCATGCCCGCGATACTAGAACACGTTCTCGTTTGCGGCTAGCATTCCCCCATGACGGACTGCCTGGTTGAACAAGACGGCCACAAGCTCATCGTGACGATGAACCGGCCCGAGAGGCGCAACGCGCTCTCCTCCGAGATGCTGCGGATCATGGAGGATGCCTGGGACCGGGTGAACTCCGATCCCGAGATCCGGGTCTGCATCCTGACCGGTGCCGGCGGGTACTTCTGCGCCGGGATGGACCTCAAGACCGCCGATGAGAAGCCGCCGGGCGACAGCTTCGAGTCCGGTGACTTCGACCCGACGATCCTCAAGGGCCTGCTCAAGGGCTTCCGGCTGACCAAGCCGCTGATCGCGGCCGTCGAGGGTCCGGCCATCGCCGGCGGTACCGAGATCCTGCAGGGCACCGACATCCGCGTCGCCGGCGAATCGGCGAAGTTCGGCATCGCAGAGGCCCGCTGGAGCCTGTACCCGATGGGCGGGTCGGCTGTCCGGCTCCCCCGCCAGATCCCGTACACCGTGGCCGCCGAGCTGCTGCTCACCGGACGCATCCTGCTGGCACCAGAGGCCCTCTCGCTGGGGCTTATCGGGCATGTGGTGCCAGACGGTGGGGCCTTGGCGAAGGCTCATGAGCTGGCCGACCTGATCGCCGCCAACGGTCCGCTCGCGGTCCAGGCGATCTTGAAGACGATGCGCGACTCCGAAGGCAAGCACGAGGACGACTGCTGGGCCGACGACGCCAAGATCGGCGCCGAGGTCTTCAAGTCGAACGATGCCAAGGAAGGTCCGCGAGCCTTCCTGGAGAAGCGGTCTCCGCAGTTCAGCGGGAGCTAGACGAGAATCCGCTCCTCCCGGAAAGCACCTGAACCTGCCCGCGGAGTCCTACACTCGGCACATGGCGCTGCTCGAGCGGGAGCTCCATCTCCGCGCGCTCGATGACTATGCGACCGAGGCTGCTGGCGGCCACGGTCGACTGGTGCTTGTCTCGGGCGAGGCCGGCATCGGGAAGACCGCACTGGTCGACACGTTCCGGGAATCCCGCCCGGACATGACCTATCTGTGGGGCGCCTGCGACGGCGGCTTCACGCCGCGTCCGCTGGGGCCGCTGTTCGAGATGGCCGGCCAACTCGGAGGCAGACTCCGGGAGCTGTGCAGCACCGACGCTGAGCGCAACGACCTGTTCGCCGAGTTCCTCGCCGTCCTCGAGACGACTGCGACCACGCCAGTCGTGGTGCTCGAGGACCTGCACTGGGCGGACGAGGCAACCTTGGACTGGCTCGGCCACCTGTCGCGCCGCCTGGGCCAGATCGGCGCGCTCGTGCTCGCGACCTATCGCGAGGACGAGACAGGCGATGGCCTGCTCGCCGACGCAATGGGTCGGATCGCAACCCACGGCAGCACCCGACGCATCCGGCTGGCTCCCCTCTCGATCGGAGCCGTAGGACACCTTGCGCCGTCCTCCGACGCGGCAGAACTGCACGCGCTGACCGGTGGCAACCCGTTCTACCTCGGTGAGCTCGTCGCGCTCGGCACTGCTGATGTGCCGCCGTCCGTGGCCGACCTGGTACGTGCGCGGGTTCTGCACCACTCTGCTCCTGCGCAGCGGATCCTCGGGGCCGCTGCCATCCTCGGCCGCCCGGCTCCGGCTGCGACCCTCGCCGCGGTCGCAGGCACTGCCGCGACCCACGTCGACGAATGCGTCTCGTCGGGGACACTGGTGCCGGTCGAGCGTGGCTTCGCCTTCCGTCACGAGCTCACTCGCCGGGCCGTCGAGCAGGGCGTGCCGAAGGTCCAGGCCATCGAGCTGCACCGGATCGCGCTGCTCGCCCTGGAGCAGAGCGGCGCCGACATCGCCGAGCTCACCCACCACGCCTTCGGCGCCGGCGACGGCGCTGCAGTGCTGCGCTACGCGCCCACCGCGGGCAAGGTAGCCGCCGAGGCGAGTGCCCACCGCGAAGCGAGCATTCAGTTCGGGCGCGCTCTGAGCTTCGCCGAGCTCCTCGAACCTGGGGAGCTCGCCGTTCTCGAGGAGGCGATGGCCGAGTCGTTGTCCGCGCGTGACCACTGGGCCGAAGCCGCGCCGCACTGGGAGCGGGCGATCGAGCTGCGCCGCACGCTGGCGAACGCGGTGGACCTCAGCAGGTGCCTACGCCGGTACGGGGTCTGCCTGTGGCGGCTGTGCCGTACCGACGAGTGCCGTCTGGCCGAGCAGGAATCGTTCGAGCTGATGCGTGACGCCGACGACTCGGCAGAACGCGCTCTGGCGATGCAGATGCGCAGCAACAACGATGCGGCACCGCTCGAGGAGCGTCGGTACGTGCTCGATGAGTGCGCGCGGATCGCCAAGGACCTCGATGACGACGCCCTTGTCGGCCGGGCGCTGCTCAGCCAGGCGTTCTTGGACTCCAACGACGGGATCATCCACTTCGACGTCTTGGAGGAAGGGCTCGAGTACGCGCTGCGGGCCGACGACTCCTACCTCGCGGCCAGCATCTACACCAACCTCTATGAAGGTTCCGTCGACGTTCTCCAGCTCGACTCCTACTCCGACCAGTATGAGGAGTTCTTGGCGTTCGCCTTCGACCGCGAGCAGCACACCTACAGCGTCTGCCTGCGCGGCTCGCGGGTCACCGAACTCATGCGCCGAGGCCGGAACGCCGAGGCCATCGAGCTGGCACTGGCGACGATGGAGGAGACGATCTCCCCGGTGAACCGGATGCACCTCGGCGTCGGTCTCACCCAGGCGGGATTGCGCATCGGCAGGCCGCAGGCGCGGACCTGGCTGGAGGAGACCTGGGAACTTGGCCTCGGGAACGACGAGACCTTCTGGCTCATCCAGATCGCCCGAGCTGCCGCCGAGGGTGCGTGGCTGACCGCGGACCTGAACCTTGTCGACGAGCGCGTGCACGAGATCCACCGCAGAGGAGCCACGAACGACCCGTGGATGCAGGGCGAGCTCAGCGCCTGGTTGCACCGCCTCGGGTTCGAGATCACCCAGGACGACCGGTTCCCGTCGCCGTTCTCGCTCGAGTTGGCCGGCGACCACGTCGGTGCCGCCGAGGCCTGGCGTTCGCTGGGTTGTCCGTTCGAGGAGGCCGTGGCACTCGCCGACACGGGGGAAACAGCATCACGGTTGCATGCCTTGGAGATCTTCACCGGCCTGGGTGCTGAGCCGGCAGTCAATCGGGTCCGGGCGCAGCTCGCCGGTGAGGGTGTCCGGATCCCTGCCCAACGTGGGCCGCGGGCCGCCACTGCTGCGCACCCGGCCGGGCTCACTGCTCGCGAAGCCGAGGTCCTGGACCTTCTTGCCCAGCGGCTGACCAACGCTGAGATCGCCGACCGACTTGTGCTCTCACCGCGAACGGTCGACAGGCACGTGTCCGCCGTGCTGGCCAAGCTCGGAGTCAGCCGCCGCTCTGAGGCTGCGGCGTACGTCTCTGCCCAATCTGGGTAGTCGCCACGTCGATCTGGGTGGTCGTCACCGATTCGCGGCTCCTGTCGCGCTCCTAGCGTCGAGTCAACACCTCGACCAAGGAGCTCGTCATGAACCTGCAATCCTCTCGCCTGACCCGGGCGGTCTCGCTCGGCTTCGTGGTGCTGGCTCTCAGCACCGTCACCACCGGCACTGCCCATGCGTCGCGGCCTTTGCTGGAGGCACCCAGCATGTTCGTGCCGTCCGTCGGCGACATCGCTGTGACCACGCTCGTCACCTCGGCCCAGGCGGACAACGTCCGTGTGGAGCTGCGGGACCTGCGCAGCTAGTTCCTACCGACCCGACATCCCATCCTCAGAACAAGGAGCCACCATGCCTCTCTTCATGGACGTCCACCGCATCGCCGGCGGCGTCAACCTCGACGATGTCGCCAAGGCCCACCAGGCCGACCTCGCTACCCAGGGCGACCACGACGTGCAGTATCTGCGCTACTGGGTCGACGAGGACCAGGGGCAGATCTTCTGTCTCGTCGACGCGCCGGACGCCGAGGCCGCCAACACCGTGCACCGTGAGGCGCACGGACTGGTCGCGGCAGAGATCTACACCGTCGCCGAAGGGGTCTGACCATGAACCGCGAAGCGGTTCGCGCGGTGGTCGCGGTTGCCGCCACCGCACTGGTCGGCGCTGTGGCCTGGGCCGGCACGGCGCAGGCCCACGACGACCACACCCTCGACAGCGTTCGCACCGCCACGGCGAAGTACCACTCCACCGCGGAAGCCCGCGCCGACGGGTACGGCGACCCAGGACTTCCGTGCTTCGACAGCCCGAGCACCAACCAGGGCATGGGTTTCCACCTGGTCAACGGCGCGTTGCTCAACGACGGCGGCAAGCTCGATCCGCTCCACCCCGAAGCGCTGGTCTACGAGACGCACCAGGGTGGACTCAAGCTCGTCGCGGTGGAGTACCTCGTCAAGATGAGCGACGCCTCTTCGGCGCCGCGGATCTTCGACCAGCAGATGATCCCGAACTACGCACTCGGGCTCTGGACGTTGCACGCGTGGGTCTGGCGCGACAACCCCCAGAGCTTGTTCGCGACGTACAACTCGAACGTGCCGCTCTGCCCGAAATCCTGATCCGCAGTCCTGGACCGGAACCTCAGCCGACGCTGCGGTCCCCGGTCCAGTACTGCGCCCGTAGGGCCTTCTTGTCGGGCTTGCCGAGGCCGGTCAGCGGCAGCGCGTCGATGGCGATGACCTGCTTCGGCGCCTGCACCGAGCCCTTGCGCTCCTTGACCGCCTCCTGGATCTCGGCGATCACCTGGTCGGTGAGCTCATGACCTTCCCGCAGGACGACGATCGCGGTGACCGCCTCGCCGAACTTCTCGTGCGGGATGCCGATGACGCCGACCTGCGCGATCGCCGGGTGTTCGGCGACGATGTCCTCGACCTCGCGGGGAAAGACGTTGAAACCGCCGGTGACGATCATGTCCTTGGTCCGGTCGACGATGAACCAGAAGCCGTCCTCGTCCTCGCGGGCGATGTCGCCCGTGTGCATCCAGCCGTCCTTGTACGTCTCGGCGGTCTGCTCCGGCAGCTTCCAGTAGCCGCCTGACAGCAGCGGTCCGGCAACGCAGATCTCGCCCGGCTCACCCTGCGCGACCGGCTGGCCGTCCTCGCCCAGCAGGGCCGTGCGCGCCAGTGCGGTGGGGCGACCGCACGAGCTCAGCCGGGACTCCAGCGGCTTGCCATCGGCGTCGACGTGATCCCCCTTCGCGAAGTACGTGATCACCATCGGCGCCTCGGACTGGCCGTAGTACTGGGCGAAGATCGGGCCGAAACGCTCGATCGCCTCCTTGAGGCGAACGGGGTTGATCGCGCTGGCGCCGTAGTACACCGTCTCGAGGCTACTCAGGTCGCGGGTGTGCGAGTCGGGGTGGTCCATCAATGCGTAGAGCATCGTCGGGACCAGCATGAGGGAGTTGATCTTCTTCTCCTCGATGGTGGCCAGCACCTCGGCCGGGTTGAACGTCGAGGTCACGAAGAGCGTGCCGCCCTTGATCACGACGGGCACGAAGAACGCCGCGCCTGCGTGCGAGAGCGGCGTGCACATCAGGAACCGCGGCGCTTCGGGCCACTCCCACTCGGCGAGCTGGATGCCGGTCATCGTGTTCATCGTCTGGCTCATGCCGATGACGCCCTTGGGCTTGCCGGTGGTGCCGCCGGTGTAGGTGATGCTCACGACGTGGTCACCCGGGACCAGGCGGGCTTCGAGCTTGTGCGGCTCGAACCCGGCGGCCGTCTCGGTGAGGTCCGCCGTGGTCCGACCGCTGTCCGCGGCCGCCTTCGCGACGACCTCAGGGACCGGACCGATGGTGAGCACCTGGGTCAGACCCGGGCACTTGGCCAGCAGGTCGATCGCCCGCTCGGCGAAGTACGGATCGATGATCAGCGTCGTGATCTCGGCGTCGTTGATGACGTAGGCGTGGTCGTCGGCCGACCCCAGCGGGTGCAGGGAGGTACGCCGGTAGCCCTGCGTCTGGCCGGCACCGAGGATGAACAGCACTTCGGGACGGTTCAGCGCGAGCAGCGCCCCCGCCGTACCGGTGCCGGCGCCGAGCGACTCGAACGCCTGGATGTAGGTGCTGATCCGGTCGGCGACCTGCTGGCCGGTCAGCGTCACGTCGCCGAGGTGGATGATCGGGCGGTTGTGGTGACGACGCAGCGCGGCCACCATCAGGTGTCCGTTGTGGGTTCCCGTGCGCAGGTCGCCCGCGCTGGCCAGTTCGGTGACATCGCTCATGGTGCCCAGACTAGAACGTGTTCTAGGAAGAGGCAACGCTCCTGCTGGCCGGTAACCGTGTCATGACTCTGGCGCATGCGCGCCAAGGAGAGTAAGCAGGAGACACCGGCGGTGCCGGAGGGGCGCCGCTCATCCAGAGAGGAGCGGGCCGTGCACGCACGATCCACGACGTTCCACGGAAGGCCCGGCAACATCGACGCGGGCATTGCGTTCGTCAAGAACGAGGCCGGACCCATGCTCGACGCGATCGAGGGCTGTCGCGGGCTCTCGATGCTGGTCGACCGCGACGCCGGACAGTGCATCGTCACCAGTTCGTGGGCGAGTGAAGACACGATGCGCGCGAGCGACGATCAGCTTCGCCCGCTTCGTGATCGGGGACGCGAGATCCTCGGCGGCTCGATGCAGGTCGACGACTGGGAGATCGCCGCCATGCACCGCACCCACCACGGTGAGTGCTGCCGGGTCAGCTGGATCCAGGGCGACCTGCTCGCCATGGCTGAGACGTTCAGGGTCGCGATCCTTCCCGAGCTCGAACGGACCCCTGGCTTCTGCAGTGCCAGCCTGCTGGTGAACCACGGTGCCAGCCTGGGTTGCGTCACCACGTCCTGGGAGACGCACGCTGCGATGGAAGCCAGCCGCCCGGCGGCGGACGACCTGCGGAGTCGGGCCGCGAGCGACGCGGGCGGCGAGATCATCGACGTCCACGCGTTCGACCTCGCCTACGCGCATCTGCACGTGCCCGAGATGGTCTGAGGACCTCGGCACGTGGAATGTCGGACCATCGTCGATCCCGGGGCAACGAGCTCTGCCTGGTGTGACTCTCAGGCCAGGAGCTCGGCGACCTTGCGGATCTCCTCGGCGCTGCGCGCGCTCAGCAACAGCGTCGTGACACCGGTCGACTCCCATTCGGCGACGCGCTCCTTGACGTAGCCGGCGTCGCCGACGATGTGCATGTCGTTGACCAGCTCGTCCGGGATCAGGCCGGTGGCCTCGTCCTTCGCCCCCGACAGGTAGAGCCGCTGCACCTCGTCGGCCAGGTCGCCGTACCCCATCCGCGTGAAGACCTGGTGGTGGAAGTTCTGCTCCTTGGCGCCCATGCCGCCCATGTACAGCGCGACAACAGGCTTCATCCCGTCGATGACGGCCTGACGTGCCGGGCCGTTGTCGGCGGTGATCTCGAGGTGGCAGGTCGCGGCGATCTCGAAGGTGTCCCGGGTGCGTCGGGCACCGGGGCGCGCGAAGCCCTCGTCCAGCCACGGCTGGTACATCGCGGCCGAGTTGGGGGTGTAGAAGATCGGGATCCAGCCGTCGGCGATCTCGGCCGTCTGGGCGACGTTCTTGGGGCCCTCGGCTCCGAGCCAGATCGGGATGTCGGCGCGCAACGGGTGCACGATCGGCTTCAGCGGCTTGCCCAGCCCCACCGATCCGGGACCATGGTACGGCAGCGGGTAGTGCGGGCCGTCGTTGGTCACGGCGCCCTTCCGGGCGAGCACCTGGCGGATGATGTCCACCACCTCGCGGGTTCGCGCCAGCGGCTTGGAGAACGGCTGGCCGTACCAGCCCTCGACGACCTGCGGGCCCGAGACACCCATCCCGAGGATCACCCGGCCGTGGGAGAGGTGGTCCAGAGTCAGCGCGTGCATCGCGATGCTGGTCGGGGTGCGCCCCGACATCTGCACGATGCTTGTGCCCAGCCGGACCCGGCTCGTCTCGCGACCCCACCAGGCCAGTGGCGTGAAGGCGTCGGAGCCCCAGGCCTCGGCCGTGAAGATGGCGTCGAAGCCGGCTTCCTCGGCCGCAGCGACGAGTTCGGCAGCGTTGGCGGGCGGCTGAGCGCCCCAGTATCCGAGTTGCAGGCCGAGCTTCATGTCTCTCCTCAAAGGGCTGATGTCCTTGCCCGGAATACTAGAACGTGTTTCACTTCTGTGCCATGGCCCCCTCTACAGAACAGCACGTTCTGCACGCTCCGATGAAGGTCGAGTTCGATTACACACGATCTCTCGGTCCAGTGCTTTCGGCGTTCATGTCAGCCCTCAAGCAGCACTCGGTCCTCGGCGGAGTCCTGGCGGACGGGCGCGTCGTCGTGCCACCGCCGGAGTACGACCCGGTGACGCACGCGGCGATCACCGAACTGGTCCCGGTCTCCGATGTCGGCACCGTGCTGAGCTGGTCCTGGGTCGCCGATCCGGTCAGCCAGCAGCCGCTGGAGGTGCCGTTCGCATTTGCCCAGGTGCTGCTCGACGGGGCCGACGCTCCCCTGCTGCACGCCGTGTCCGTCGCGTCGGCCTCCGACATGGCCACAGGCATGCGGGTGCGGGTGAAGTGGGCGGAGGAGCCCACCGGGACGATCCGGGACATCGCGTTCTTCGAGGCTGCCGGTGATGACGCCAGCGACGGCTCGGCGTCCATGGAGTTCGGTGCGCCGGAGGTGACCGGGATCGTCAGCCCGGTGAACCTGGCCTACGACTACGCGGCCTCGCCCGAGGAGACGAAGTTCTTCCGCGGACTCGCCGAGGGCAAGCTCTTCGGCCAGCGCTGCCCGGTGTGCGAGAAGGTCTACATCCCGCCACGCGGCGCTTGCCCCGTCGACGGCGTACCCACCGCCGAGGAGATCGAGCTGCCGGACCGAGGCACCCTGACGACCTTCTGCGTCGTCAACGTGCCGTTCCAGGGCCAGACCATCCCGATCCCCTACGTCTCGGCCTACGTGCTGCTCGACGGCGCGGACATCGCCTTCCTGCACCTGATCCTCGACATCGAAGCCGCCGACGTGCGGATGGGCATGCGCGTCGAAGCGGTGTGGAAGCCGCGGGACGAGTGGACGACGAGCCTCGACAACATCAAGTACTTCCGTCCGACCGGTGAACCGGACGCGGACTACGACACCTACAAGCACCACCTCTGACAGGGCGGGAAGAGACATGCGTGACGTTGCGGTCGTGGGCTTCGCCCAGCGACAGATGAAGGAGCTCGACGGGTCGCCGACCTGCCTGGAGATCCTGGTACCGATCCTCGCGGACCTGTACGAGCAGACCGGCTGGACCAAGTCCGACATCGATTTCTGGTGCTCAGGCTCCAGCGACTACCTGGCCGGGCGGTCCTTCTCGTTCGTCTCGGCGGTGGACGCGATCGGCACCTTGCCGCCGGTGATGGAGTCCCACGTCGAGATGGACGCCGCCTGGGCGATGTATGAAGCCTGGATCAAGATCCAGACCGGCGAGGTCGACAGCGCGCTGGTCTACGGCTTCGGCAAGTCCTCGGCCGGCATCCTGCGCCGGATCCTGGCGCTTCAGCTCGACCCGTACACCGCGCAGCCGCTGTGGCCCGACACGGTGTCGCTCGCCGGCATCCAGGCCCGCGAGGGCCTCGAGAAGGGTCTGTGGGACGAGGCTGCGATGGCATCGGTGGTCGCGCGTTCGATGTCGGACGCCGCGTCGAACGAGTGGGCGATCCGTCGCGGTGCGACATCGGTAGAGGATGTGCTGGCACAGCCGTTGTACGCCGACCCGTTGCGCCGCTGGGACTGCGCGCCGGTCTCCGACGGTGCGGCCGGCATCGTGATCGCCGCGGGTGACAAGGCGTTGCAGGCCCGGCAGCGACCGGCGTGGATCAGCGGTTTCGAGCACCGGATCGAGCCGATCGCCCTGAATGCGCGGTCCTTGACATCGTCGTCGAGTACCGCGGCCGCCGGCGTGGCAGCCGGTACCGCCGGTGTGGATCTGGTTGAGCTGCATGCTCCGTTCTCGCACCAGGAACTGATCCTTCGCTCCGCACTGGGCCTGGCTGACGACGTACGGGTCAACCCCTCGGGCGGCGCGCTCACTGCCAACCCGATGTTCACCGCCGGGCTCAACCGGATCGGCGAGGCGGCCAAGGCCATCTGGGCCGGCGATTCCGACAAGGCTCTGGCCCACGCAACGTCCGGTCCGGTGTTGCAGCAGAACTTGGTCGTCACGATGGAAGGACGCTGAGATGGCGAAGGTTCCCGCGGCAGTCATCGGGGTCGGACAGACCCACCACCGCGCCAAGCGCGAGGACGTCTCGATCGCCGGACTCCTGCGCGAGGCCGTCGACCGCGCTCTGCTCGATGCCGGGCTGACGTTCGACGACATCGACGCGGTCGTGGTCGGCAAGGCGCCCGATCTCTTCGAGGGCGTGATGATGCCGGAGCTCTACCTGGCCGACGCGCTCGGCGCTGCCGGCAAACCGCTACTGCGAGTGCACACCGCCGGTTCGGTCGGCGGCTCGACCGCGATCGTGGCCGCCTCGCTGGTGCAGTCAGGCGTTCACGAGCGGGTACTGACCGTCGCCTTCGAGAAGCAGTCGGAGTCCAACGCGATGTGGGCACTCTCGATCCCGGTCCCGTTCATCATGCCGGTGCACGCCGGTGCGGGCGGCTACTTCGCCCCGCACGTGCGCTCCTACATCCGTCGGTCCGGCGCTCCGGGACACATCGGTGCCATGGTCGCGGCCAAGGACCGCCAGAACGCGCTGAAGAACCCGTACGCCCACCTGCACAACGAGGGCACCACGGTCGAGTCGGTCCTCGCCTCCACGATGCTCTGGGACCCGATCCGGTACGACGAGACCTGTCCGTCCTCCGACGGGGCCTGTGCGCTGGTGATTGCCTCCGAGTCGGCCGTTGCGAAGTCCGGTGTGAAGAACCCTGCCTGGATCCACGGCACCCAGATGCGTTCGGAGCCGACGACAGCTGCCGAACGTGACCAGGTCAACCCGCAGGCCGGGCGCGACGCGTCGGCAGCCCTGTGGAAGCAGGCCGGGATCACCAACCCGATCGAGGAGATCGACTGCGCCGAGATCTACGTGCCGTTCTCCTGGTTCGAACCGATGTGGATCGAGAACCTCGGATTCTCGGCGCTGGGTGACGGCTGGAAGCTCACCGAGGCGGGCGAGACCGAGATCAGCGGCAAGCTCCCGATCAACATGAGCGGCGGAGTGCTGTCGTCCAACCCGATCGGCGCCAGCGGCATGCTCCGCTTCGCCGAGGCCTCGCTGCAGGTCATGGGCGAAGCGGGCGAGCACCAGGTCGACGGCGCGCGCAAGGCCCTGGGCCACGCGTACGGCGGAGGATCCCAGTTCTTCGCGATGTGGGTCGTCGGGGCGGACAAGCCTGCCAACTGAGGAGCACCTAGGCTCAGGTCGTGATCGAGCTCTTCAACCCTGCCGAGATCTCGGCGATGCGCCCGGCGGGCGCGTTCGTCGCGTCGGTCCTGGCCGCGCTGCGTGACGCGGCGGCCGTGGGCGTGAACCTGCTGGAGCTCGATGCGTTGGCGGAATCGATGATCGCCGAGCGCGGGGCGACGTCCTGCTACGTCGACTACCACCCGTCGTTCGGCGCGATGCCGTTCGGCAAGGTCCTCTGTACCTCGGTCAACGATGCGGTCCTGCACGGGCTGCCCTACGACTACACCCTGGCCGACGGCGACCTGCTCAGTGTGGACTTCGCGTGCTCCGTGGACGGGTGGGTGGCGGATGCCGCCACCTCGATCGTGGTCGGGTCCGCTGATCCCACGGATCTGGCATTGATCTCGACGACCGAAGTCGCGCTCGCTGCGGGGATCGAGGCAGCCCGGGTCGGCAACAAGCTCGGCGACATCGGGTTCGCGATCGGCGAGGTGGCGCGCGCTGCAGGCCTGTCGATCAACCTGCAATTCGGCGGGCACGGAGTCGGGCGGACGATGCACGGCGACCCGCACGTGCCCAACGACGGCCGACCGGGACGCGGGCTGCCGCTGCGCGCCGGTCTGGTGATCGCGATCGAGCCGTGGTTCATGCGCGGGACCGATCAGATCTTCACCGATCCGGACGGCTGGACCCTGCGCAGCGCGGACGGGTCGCGCGGGGCGCACAGCGAGCACACGATCGCGATCACCGAGGACGGGCCGTTGGTGCTCACGGCCCCTTGACTTCTCGACAGCGTGTGATTACATACTTACATGATTACAGATCAGGAGAGTATCGCCGCCTGGGTTCACGGGCGGCTGCCCGAGGGCTGGTTCACCGAGGAAGCCGAGGTCACCGTCGACCGCGAGGAGATCATCATCGTCGGGCGCCTCGCGCTGCCTGACGGCGTCACGGGCGACACCCCGGCCGCGGAAGCCAAGGAGGCGGCCGTCGGCCGGATCTCCCGGTTCCGCGAGGAGACCCGCGACGAACGGATCACGATCGCGCGCGAGGCCGAGCACCGCTTCGAGCGCAAGGTCGCCTGGGGGGCAGCCTCGGGCGAGACCCGGGCGCTGTTCACGCACGTGGCGGCACCCGTGATGACGCGCCTGCGCCAGCCCGAGCGCCAGGTCCTCGACACCCTCGTCGAAGCCGGCGTCGCCAGGAGTCGCGCGGATGCTCTCGGGTGGTGCGTGCGCCTGGTCGGCGAGCACACCGAGGAGTGGCTGACCGACCTGCGCGAGGCGATGACATCGGTGCAGAAGCTCCGCAGCGAGGGCCCCTCGGTCTGAGGGACCTCGCTCGGCCCGGCTCAGGAGTACCGGACCGGCAGTTCCTTGATGCCGTTGATCCAGGCGTGGCGTAGGCGACGCGGCTCACCGGCCTGGCTGATGTTCGGCATCCGGTCGGCGATCACGTTGAACATCACCTCGACCTCGAGTCGGGCCAGGTTGGCACCGATGCAGTAGTGCGCACCGTGGCCACCGAACGCGAGGTGCGGGTTCGGGTCGCGGGTGATGTCGAACGTGGTGGGGTCGGTGAAGACGTCCTCGTCGTGATTGCCGCTGGCGTAGAAGAGCGCGACGCGTTCGCCCTTCTTGACCACCTGGCCGTTGATCTCGACGTCGTTCAGCGCGGTGCGCTGGAAGACCGTCACCGGGGTCGCCCAGCGGATGACCTCGTCGATCATCGTGGTGGGGCGCTCGTTCTTCCACAGCTCCCACTGCTCGGGGTTGCCGAAGAACGCGTGCATCCCGTGGGTGATCGCGTTGCGCGTGGTCTCGTTGCCGGCCACGGCGAGCAGGATCACAAAGAACCCGAACTCGTCGTCGGTCAGACCCTCGCCGTCCTCGCCGGCGGTGACGAGCTTGGAGATGATGTCGTCCTGGGGGTCCGCCTTGCGCTGCTCGGCCAGAGCCATCGAGTAGCCGAGGATCTCGGCGGCAGCGAGCGCAGGATCCGCGTTGTACTCCGGGTCGTCGTACGCGAGCATCTGATTGGACCAGTCGAACAGCTTGCGCCGATCCTCCTGCGGTACGCCGAGAAGCTCGGCGATCGCCTGCAGCGGGAGCTCGGCGGCGACCTCGAAGACGAAATCGCCCTCACCCTTGGCCAGGGCGTCGTCGACGATCTTGTTGGCCCGCTCGACGAGGACCTCGTGCAACGCGTTGATCGAGCGCGGGGTGAAACCGCGGCTGATCGTCTGGCGCAGCTTGGTGTGGTCCGGCGGGTCCTGGTTGACCAGCATGACACCCTGGAGCTCGATCTGCTCGCGGGTCATGTCCGGACCGAACCGGATGATCACACCGTTCTCGTTCGCCGAGAACTCCTTGCTGTTCTTGGAGACGGCGAGGATGTCGGCGTGCTTGGTGATCGCCCAGAATCCCGTGTCGAGGAAGCCGGCGCGCGCCTCGGGCGCCTGCTCGACCCAGAAGACCGGCGAGGTCGCCCGGATCTCGAGGAACTCCTGGAGCGGGATCGCTCCCTCGTTCAGTTCGGGGTCCGTCGGGTCGAAGGCGGCGGGCAGGACAGGTGCTGCGGTCACGGGGTTCCTCCACGGTTTCTATAACACGTTCTAGTGACGATGGTGACATAGTTTGTTCACGTGAGCAAAGGCCTGCGAGCTAATTTGGGACTATCTTGAGGGTGGTCAAGAACGAGAACGTGTTCTAATTTGGGGAGTCGTTCCCCACCCGCTACAGGAGGCACTCCCATGGGTAACCCGGTCATCGTCGAAGCAGTGCGCACCCCCCTCGGCAAGCGCCGCGGCTGGCTCGCCGGCCTGCACCCGGCAGTCCTCCTCGGCGCCTCGCAGGTCGAGGTCCTGAAGCGCAGCGGGATCGACCCGGCGCTGGTCGACCAGGTGATCGCCGGCTGCGTGACCCAGGCGGGAGAGCAGTCGAACAACATGGCTCGCCGGGCCTGGATGCACGCCGGCCTCCCCAACGCCACCGCCTCGACCGTGATCGACGCCCAGTGCTCCTCGGCCCAGCAGGCCACCCACATCATCAACGCGATGATCGCGAGCGGAGCGATCAAGGTCGGCATCGCGTGCGGCGTCGAGTCGATGTCGCGCATCGGGCTGGGAGCGAACGTCCCCCCGGGCACCGGCGACCCGCGCCCCGAGGGATGGGCGATCGACCTGCCGAGCCAGTTCGAGGGCGCCGACCGCATCGTGAAGAACCGCGGTTTCACCCGCGAGGAGGTGGACCTCTTCGGGTTCAACTCACAGCGCAAGGCTGCCGAGGCCGTCGCCGAGGGCCGGTTCAAGCGCGAGATCTTCGGCATCGAGGCGCCCGTCCTCGACGAGGAGGGCAAGCCGACCGGGGAGACCCGCGTCGTCGACACCGACCAGGGCCTTCGACCCACCACGCTCGAGGGCCTCGCATCGTTGAAGCCGGTCCTGGAGGGCGGGTTCCACACAGCCGGTACGTCGTCGCAGATCTCCGACGGCTCCTCGGCCCTGCTCCTGATGGACGAGGAGCTGGCGAAGTCGCTCGGCCTCAAGCCGCGCGCCCGCATCATCACCTCCACCCTGGTCGGCTCAGACCCCTACTACCACCTCGACGGCCCGGTCCAGGCGACCGAGAAGGTCCTCAAGGACAGCGGCATGTCGATCAGCGACATCGACCTGTTCGAGGTCAACGAGGCCTTCGCCGGCGTCGTGATGAGCTGGGCCCAGGTGCACGACGTTCCCGAGGACAAGTACAACGTCAATGGCGGCGCGATCGCGATCGGTCACCCGGTCGGATCCACCGGCACCCGCCTGCTCACCACCGCGCTGCACGAGCTCGAGCGTCAGGACAAGAGCACGGCGCTGATCTCGATGTGTGCCGGTGGAGCCCAGGGCTCGGGCACCATCATCGAGCGGATCTGAGCCGTCAGGCGCCGTACACGGGTTCGGGTACGGCGCCTTCGGCGATCAGTGCGTCCACGACCTCGCCGAGGCCGGTCGCGTCCCACCGGGCGCCGTTGTCCCGCCAAGCGCCGTGGCGCCAGGCGTCCTCGAGGGTGAGCTTGCCGCCGTCGCTCTCGAAGACCCGGCCGGTGACGTGGCTCGCGGCCTCCGAGGCGAGCCAGGCCACGATGGGCGAGTTGTCCTCGGGCAGCGCCATCGCCGAGGTGTCGAATGCGCCCTCGGTCATCCGGGTCTTGGCGACGGGTGCGAGCGCGTTGACCGTGACGCCCACCCGACCGAGCTCCGCGGCGGCGACCAGCGTCATCGTCGCAATGCCCCCCTTGGCCGCCGAGTAGGTGACCTGCCCGATCGAGCCCTGCAGGCCGGCACCCGACGTGGTGTTGATGACCCGCGCCACACGCTGACGGCCCGCCTTCGACTCAGCGCGCCAGTACGCCGCGGCGTGCCGCAGGGTCGCGAAGTGACCCTTGAGGTGCACCCGGATGACCGCGTCCCATTCGTCCTCGGTGGCGTTGACCAGCATCCGGTCGCGCACGAAGCCGGCGTTGTTGACCAGCACGTCGAGCCCGCCGAAGGTGTCGATCGCCTGGCGCACCATCGCCTCGGCCTGGGCGAAGTCGGCGACGTCGGCCCCGTTGGCCACCGCCTCTCCCCCG
>NZ_JAOPXI010000077.1 GCF_025965215.1 Marmoricola sp. | reverse complement strand
GGCGACCTGTTGCGTGGCGACCGGGGCGACGTACGGATCTCGCGGCGTGAGCTCGTCAAGACCGCAGAGATCACCGAGGACCTCCTCGACCAGCTCGAAGGCTTCGCCCTGGTCCGGACCCGGACGGGTTCCAAGCACTACGACGCGGACGCCGTGGTGATCGCCAAGGCCGCCGGCGAACTTGCCGCCTTCGGGATCGAGCCGCGCCATCTGCGTGCCTTCAAGACCGCCGCGGACCGCGAGGTCGGCCTGGTGGAACAGATCGTCTCACCGATCCGGCACAGCCGTGAGGACGGTGCCGAGGGCCGCGCGGCCCAGGCCATGGACGACATCGCAGCGTTGTCGCTGAGACTGCACGCAACGCTGGTCCGCTCGGGCCTGCGTTCAATGCGCTGAAGGCACCCGTGCCCACAGGGCACGACTCCACATCCCATAGCCTGCTGCACGCCGCCGGGCTGGCACCTCGGCCCAACGACGCTCGCGACGGCCGAGGATGCGGAGTCGTGCCCTAGGCTGATCACGTGATCGTCACTTCGTTCCTCAACGCTGCTTCGCCGACTCGGCCTCGAGCAAGCTCGGGCACTCGGTAGGCTCACAGCGTGCGCGAAGTCGAGGTCGTCGGAGTACGGGTCGAGATGCCGTCCAACCAGCCCATCGTGCTCCTTCGCGAGGCCGAGGGGGAGCGGTACCTGCCGATCTGGATCGGTGCCGTCGAGGCCACGGCGATCGCGTTCGCGCAGCAGGGTGTCGTACCGCCGCGGCCGTTGACCCACGACCTGCTCAAGAACCTGCTCGACTCCACCGGGAACGGGCTCGCCGAGGTACGGATCACCGAGATGACCGACAACGTCTTCTACGCCACCCTGGTCCTGGACTCGGGTGTGGAGATCAGCGCCCGACCGTCGGACTCGATCGCGCTCGCCCTGCGGACCGGCTCCAAGATCGTGTGCGCCGAGGACCTGCTCGACGAGGTCGGCATCGCGGTCCCGGACGAGCGTGAGGACGAGGTCGAGGCGTTCCGCGAGTTTCTCGACCAGGTGTCCCCCGAGGACTTCGAGTCGCCGGAGAGCTGACCCGAAACCTTGAAGGTTGACTTTAAGGTTTCGCGACACGCCGGGTGACGTCTTTGACCAACCCTCAACCTGAGGTTTACCTTTCATATGTCTTCGCTGTAACTCCACGGTTGCAACTTCTGCGTCCGCAGTCGTTCCACCGCCCTTCCTCAGGGGTTACGCTCAGTGGAGCGAGACTTGGAGGTCGCAGTGGTTACCAACAACGGAGACGGCACGTCCGTGGCCGAGATCGACGCGCAGGCACTGCTTGCCGCCGAGCAGGCCGCTGAAGCAGCCGGCGAGCAGGGCCTGCTGTTCAGCGACGACGTCTCGTCCCTTCCGGACGACCTCGGCTACCGCGGTCCCACGGCTTGCAGCGCCGCCGGGATCACCTACCGCCAGCTCGACTACTGGGCGCGCACCGGTCTGGTCGAGCCGACCGTGCGCAGTGCCACCGGTTCGGGTACCCAGCGCCTCTACGGCTTCCGCGACATCCTGCTCCTGAAGGTGATCAAGCGCCTCCTGGACGCCGGCGTCTCCCTCCAGCAGATCCGTACGGCGGTCGCCCACCTCCGCGCCCGCGGTACCGACGACCTGACCCGGGTCACGCTGATGAGCGACGGCGCCACGGTCTACGAGTGCACCAGCAACGACGAGGTGATCGACCTGCTCCAGGGCGGGCAGGGCGTCTTCGGCATCGCGATCGGCGGGGTCTGGCGCGAGATCGAGGGCTCGCTGGCCGAGCTTCCCTCCGAGCGCACCGCCGATGTCCCGGGTGCCGACAGCACGGCGAGCGACGAGCTCGCGATGCGGCGTCAGGCGCGACTCTCCAGCTGATTTTCCTCGACTCCAGTCTCATCCGGCCCCGTTACGGTCTTGGACCGTGACGGGGCTGGTATTTTTACAGCGCTGTGTGAACAGCATGCTGACAATCCCGCATGGGAGAGCCTCCGGCGGAGTCCACGAAGTGTGGGCGCCGTGCCGGGGCGCCGAAGGGGCAATTCCTCCCCGGAACCTCTCAGGCGCAAGGACCGTGCGGATCAGGCAACTCTGAAGGGCACCGCCCGACAGAGGGGGAGGCGACCGACCCTATTTCTCCGGGAGCCTCATGTCTGTCCAGTCACCTCGCCCGTTCGTCGACCGGCACATCGGTCCGGACGAGGCCGCGATCGCCGAGATGCTCAAGGCGGTCGGCTTCGACTCGCTCGACGCCCTGATGGACGCCGCCGTGCCGGGTCGGATCCGGACGACCGAGGTGCTGTCCCTGCCCGAGGCGGCGTCCGAGGCCGAAGCCGCTGCCGAGCTGCGCGCCCTGGCCGGCGCCAACGTGCCGGGTACGTCGCTGATCGGGCTCGGCTACCACGGCACCGTCACGCCGCCGGTGATCCGCCGCAACGTGCTCGAGGACCCGTCCTGGTACACCGCCTACACGCCGTACCAGCCGGAGATCAGCCAGGGCCGGCTCGAGGCGCTCCTCAACTTCCAGACGATGGTCGCCGACCTGACCGGGTTGCCGACCGCCAACGCGTCGTTGCTCGACGAGGGCACCGCGGCAGCCGAGGCGATGACGCTGGCCCGCCGGGCCGCGCCCAAGGCGAACGGCCCGTTCGTGGTCGACACCGACGCGCTGCCGCAGACGATCGAGGTGGTCCGCACCCGGGCCGAGGCAATGGGCATCGAGGTGGTCGTCGCCGACCTGGACGCCGGCCTGCCCGACGGTGACGTCTGCGGCGTGCTCGTGCAGTACCCGGGTGCTTCCGGGCGGATCATCGACCCGCGGCCGGTGATCGAGGCTGCCCACGAACGTGGCGCTCTCGCCGTCGTCGCCGCCGACCTGCTCGCCCTGACCCTGATCGAGGCGCCCGGCACGCTGGGCGCCGACGTGGTCGTCGGCTCGTCGCAGCGCTTCGGGGTGCCCCTGTTCTACGGCGGTCCGCACGCCGGGTTCATGTCGGTCCGCGCAGGACTGGAACGGCACCTGCCGGGCCGGCTGGTCGGGGTGTCGCTCGATGCGGCCGGACGGCCGGCGTACCGGCTCTCGCTGCAGACCCGCGAGCAGCACATCCGACGCGACCGGGCGACGTCCAACATCTGCACCGCCCAGGTGCTGCTGGCGGTCACTGCGGCCATGTACGCCGTGTACCACGGTCCGGACGGGCTGCGGGCGATCGCGCTCCAGGTCAACGACCTCGCCAACCGGGCGGCCGCCTCGCTGCAGGCCGCGGGTTTCGCGCTGAACACCGAGAGCTTCTTCGACACCTTCACCGTTGCCGCGCCCGGCCGGGCCGACGAGATCCTCGCTGCGGCGCGCGCCGAGGGGGTGCACCTGCGCCGGGTGGACGCCGACACCCTCGGCCTGTCCTTCGGTGAGACCGCGGACGCGGCCACGCTGCGCGCGGTTCACACGGCGTTCGGGGTCACCCCGTCGGCGATCGAACCTGCTCGGGTGCTGCCGGCTGAGCTGGTGCGCACCACGGACTACCTGACGCACGAGGTGTTCAACACGCACCGGTCGGAGACCTCGATGCTGCGCTACTTGCGCCGGCTCTCCGCCCGCGACTACGCCCTCGACCGGGGCATGATCCCGCTCGGCTCGTGCACGATGAAGCTCAACGCCACCTCCGAGATGGAGCCGATCAGCCTGCCCGGGTTCGCCGACCTGCACCCGTTCGCGCCGGCTGCCGACGCACGTGGTTACGCGACCCTGGTCGCCGACCTGGAGGGCTGGCTCGCCGAGGTCACCGGCTACGACCGGGTCTCGATCCAGCCCAACGCGGGGTCCCAGGGCGAGTTGGCCGGACTGCTGGCGATCCGGGGGTACCACCTGTCGCGAGGGGACTCGGGGCGCAACGTCTGCCTGATCCCGTCCTCGGCCCACGGCACCAACGCCGCCTCGGCCGTGATGGCCGGGATGAAGGTCGTCGTGGTCAAGTCCACTGACGACGGCGCGGTTGACCTCGACGACCTCAAGGCCCAGTGCAACGCGCACTCGACCGACCTCGCGGCGATCATGGTCACCTACCCGTCGACCCACGGCGCCTACGAGGACACCATTGTCGAGCTGTGCGAGATTGTGCACGCCCACGGCGGTCAGGTCTACGTGGACGGCGCGAACTTCAACGCGCTGCTGGGCCATGCCCGGCCGGGCAGGTTCGGCGGCGACGTCAGTCACCTGAACCTGCACAAGACCTTCTGCATCCCGCACGGCGGCGGAGGCCCGGGCGTCGGCCCGGTCGCGGTCCGCGAGCACCTCGCGCCGTACCTGCCGAGCCACCCGATGCACCCCGAGACCGACAAGCAGCGCGGGATCGGACCGATCAGTGCGGCACCGTACGGGTCTGCCGGGATCCTGCCGATCTCCTGGGCCTACGTGCGGATGATGGGCGCCGAGGGCCTGACCCGGGCGACTGCTGTGGCCGTGCTCGCTGCCAACTACGTCGCCGCGCGCCTCGATGAGCACTTCCCGGTGCTGTACCGCGGCCACAACGGCCTGGTGGCTCACGAGTGCATCCTCGACGTCCGCGGGATCTCCAAGGAGACCGGTGTGAGTGTCGACGACATCGCCAAGCGCCTCATCGACTACGGCTTCCACGCCCCGACGATGAGCTTCCCGGTCGCGGGGACGCTGATGGTCGAGCCGACCGAGAGCGAGGACCTCGGCGAGCTCGACCGGTTCTGCGACGCGATGATCGCCATCCGCGCCGAGATCGACAAGGTCACCTCGGGGGAGTGGGACGCCGTCGCGAACCCGCTGACCGGCGCCCCGCACACGGCCGACGCGATCAACCAGAAGCTTCCCTACGACGTCTCGGTCGCGCTCTTCCCGAACGGGTTCGACCCGGACAAGTACTGGCCCCCGGTGAACCGCATCGACCAGGCCTACGGAGACCGGAACCTGGTCTGCTCCTGCCCGCCACCCGAGGCGTTCGCCACGTCATGACGGACCTCCGGCGGCAGGCGGTCCTCGACGTGGCCCAGGCCGAGGGACGCCTGCCGTCGATCGTCGGTGCCACTACCCGTGAGGGCCGGCTGACCTGGAGCGGACAGGCCGGCGACGCCGAGGGTCCCGGGACTCAGTACCGGATCGGCTCGATCACCAAGACCCTGACAGCGGTGCTGGTGCTGCAATGCCGCGACGACGACCTGCTCGACCTCGATGACGCCCTCGGTCGCTTCATCCCGGAGACCGGCTACGCCGACGCCACGATCCGGACGCTCCTGACGCACTCCTCAGGGATGCAGGCCGAACCGGTCGGGACCTGGTGGGAGCGATCACCGGGAGTCGGCGTCGCCCGCCTGCTCGCCGACAACGACGGCAGCGGCCAGGTCCTGCGACCCGGGACCGCCTTCCACTACAGCAACCTCGGCTTCGCGCTGCTCGGTGAGGTCGTCGCGCGGATCCGCGCCGAGGACTGGTTCACCTCGGTGTCGAGCAGGTTGCTGGCGCCGCTGGGCATGGAGGAGACGACCTACCACCCGCTGCCCGGGCGTCATGCGACCGGACGCAGCGTGGCTCATTTCACCGGGACCCTGACGACCGAGCCGCACGAGGACACCGGAGCCATGGCTCCCGCGGGCCAGCTGTGGAGCACGCTGGCCGACCTCGCCCGGTGGCTGGACTTCCTCGTCACCGGGGCGAGCGGGGTCCTGGGCAGGGACACGCTCGCGGAGATGGCACAGCCTGGGGTGGCGCCGGACTATGGCCTCGGGCTGCGCCTGCTGGCGCAGGACGGACGGCGGCTGGTCGGTCATACCGGTTCGATGCCCGGGTTCCTGGCGACCGCGTTCGTCGACCCCACCACCCGTGAAGGGGTGGTCGCCCTGTGCAACGCGACCACGGGCGTCAGCACCGATGCCCTCGCCCTGGCGCTGCGAGCCGGGCAGGACCCGTACAGCGGCGAGCGCTGGAGCCCCTCGGGCAGCGTGCCCGAGCGGGTCAGCGAGCTGCTCGGCCTCTGGTTCTGGGGCAACACCGCCCACGAGCTGCGCTGGACCAACCAGCAGCTCGAGCTGTGGACGCTCTCGCCGGCCGAGCTCGCGGACCGGTTCGTCGTCGAGCACGACCGGATCCGCGGCGCCCAGGGATACCTCTTGGGAGAGACCCTCGAGGTACACCGGGGCACCGACGGATCGGTCGCCTACCTGGAGTGCGCGACGTTCCGGTTCACGCGAGCGCCGTACGCCTGAGCCGGTCTACTGCAGGGTCATCTGCGGCTCGCCGTACGAGTTCAGGCCGTTGCTCCCGCGTACGCACGTCCCGGCCTTCGGGGCGCCTGCGTTGTAGGCCTGCCTGACGCAGTCGCGCAGCGCGAGCTCTCCCCAGTAGTTCGGGTGCAGGGACTCCTGGATGTAGTACGGACTGCTCCCGGCCGTCGAGACTGTCCGGATCTGGTTGATCCACTCGGTGCTGTCGACCGCGCCGGATTGTGTCCACGAGCTGAGTCCCTTCTCCTCGAGGAGGCCGACCGTGTTCTCGCACAGCCGGCGACCGTTGAAGGCACCGGAGATGTTGAGCAGCTTGATGTTGGTCAACCCGCTTGCGGTCGCGGCGCCGGTCACGGTGCTGTTGATGGTGGGCAGCAGCGTGTTGTTGGCATAGTCGGCGTCGGTGTTCCAGAAGCCGCAGCCACCGGTGCTCTGCCGGGTGTAGCCGCTCTGGCTGTAGCGGAACGCCGAGGACGCCGGGATCGGCGACGGGTAGCTCTGCACCTCGAGGGTCCACGCGGTGTCGGCGTACCCGGCGTTGCGCATCGCGGTGCGGATGTTCTGGAACGCGGTCGAGATCCGCGCCTTGACGGCTGCGATGTTGGAGGACGTCATCTCCGAGGTGACGGTGCTGTCGTCCTTGCAGTAGTCCGGCCACCACGACGGCGAGCCCAGGAAGTCCGCGACGCAGTCGGTGACGATGCCGGCGAAGTTGAAGTCGTTGCCACCGATCGAGACGGCGACCATCTTGACGTTGTGCGCGGCTGCGAAGTTCTGGAGCATCAGGGCCTGGCCCTGGTTGCCACCGGAGCTGTAGAAATCCAGTCCCGGCTTGAAGTAGCCGTCCGAGGACGTGTACGTCGTCGTCTGGGCGCCCGAACAGGCGAGGTTCATCGCGCTGACGGTGCCGCCGATGCTGCCCTCGGCGGCCTTGCTGCGGTGACAGCGGTTGATCACTTCGGCCGTGTTGGTCGCGTTGTCGTAGTACGCGGTCGACCCCAGCGCGTCGACGCCCGAGGAGCTGGTGTCGGAGTTGCCGGCCCAGCGGCCCGCCTCACCCGAGATGTAGGAGTCTCCGACGGAGACGACCCAGGGCGAACCGACGCCCGGACCGTCGGCTCGCGCCGGACTGGTGAGGGTCAGCGCACTCAGGGAGAGCGGGACCAGGGTGAGGGCGAACAATGCCGCGAGACGCCGCCGGACGGCGGTGCGGCCGGGTGAGGATGACACCGGTGAGCCTCCTGTGGGAGCAAGAGGGGCCCGAGCTGAGCCCTTCGGGCAACCTAGTGGCCTGCGTCACACCAATGGCAGTCTTGTTCTCGCACCGTCGTTACTGCTAGGTAGGCGAGCGTCAGAGAGCCTGGGACACCGAGCTCATGTTGAAGTCGGGGATCCGCAGTGCAGGGGTCGCGGTCCGGGAGAAGTAGTCGTCGCCCCACTCGCGCGAGAAGCTGGGAGCCGTCGCCGATGCGGCCGTGTAGCGCCGGAGCAGGTCGATCGGGCTCTCGTTGAACCGGAAGTTGTTGACCGCGCCGGTGATCTCACCACCCTGGATGCGGTAGACCCCGTCGCGGGTCAGGCCGGTGAGCAGCAGGGTCTGGGGGTCGACCTCGCGGATGTACCACAGACAGGTCAGCAGCAGCCCGTCATCGACGTCGGCGATCAGGTCCAGGTCGGTCCCGGCGCCACCGGCGACCTCGAGCACGAGGTTGTCGATCGCAGGGGTTACGTCCTGACCCGTGAGGCACGCCGTCTCCCGGGTCTGCATCAGCGAGGCCACCCTGCCGTCCTCGATCCAGCTGGTCCGCGACAACGCAAGCGCGTTGTCGTACACACTGCTGCTGTTCGAGGAGCCGCTGGCGATCACGAACGGAGCGCACTCCAGGCCGGCGTACGCAGGGTCGGAGTAGAGGTGGACGCCCGCCGAGACCAGCTGGTCACCAATCCTGGTGCCCCCGCCCGGTCGGGCGTAGACCGACTGGCCCTCGTGCGCGACCCGTGCGCCGGCGGCCCAGTAGGCATCGATCATCAGGTCGGCGGTGGCGGTCGGCGGAAGCACGGTGTCGTACCGGCCTGCAGGCAGGTCGATGCGCCGCTCGCCCCAGCTCAAGCGCATCGCCAGGGCCTCGGCCATGGCGTACGCCGAGACGTCGGTGAAATCACGGGTGGCGCCGCCGACCCAGGCACTGTTCGTGAGGTCGGTGTTCTTCGCGGTACACCCGTAGTGGCCGGTCGGCTGCACGTGCCGCAGGCGCGCCCCGGTGCTGGAGCCGAGGTAGGTGGTGGTGACCTCGTGGTTGACGAACCCGTACAGGATCCGATCCTCGGCCTCGGCCTGGCCGAACGCCTCACCCAGGTCGGCGGCGAAGGTCCGGTAGACGTCGATCGAGGTCCTCGCCGGGTCGTCGTCCCAGTCGGGACTCAGGAGCGAGGCCGCCAACGGCGCCCGGTCCTCAGCCGGGTCCGCGAGTGCGGCGGCAGCATCGGCTTGCTCGACCAGCGCGCTGACCTGGTCGACCGATGCCGCGGTGCCGCTGACCGAGGCGTTCGCGTCGCCACGGAACGCGATGACGGTCACGCTGACGTCGTGGGTGACACCGTTGGTGGTGAGCGTGTTGTTCGCCCAGCGCAGGTTCGCGCTTCCGGTGTCCGCGACGATCACGACGCAGCCGTCCGCGGTGGTCGCGGCCAGGGCGTGCTCGACGAGCTGCTGGGGTCCGACGGCGGCCATCAGCTGTCCTCTCCCACGGCTGCGACATTGAGGATCCGTACGCCGCGGAACAGTGCACTGGGACAGCCGTGGCTGACCGAGGCGACCTGCCCGGGTTGGGCCTTGCCACAGTTGAAGGCGCCCCCGAGGACGTAGGTGGAAGGCCCGCCGACGGCGCTCATGGAGTTCCAGAACTCCGTGGTGGTGGCCTGGTACGCGACGTCACGGACCTGCCCTGCCAGCTCGCCGTTCCTGATCGCGTAGAAGCGCTGTCCGGTGAACTGGAAGTTGAAGCGCTGCATGTCGATCGACCAGGACTTGTCGCCGACCACATGGATCCCGTCCTCGACCTGGCTGATCAGCCCTGCGGTGTTCGGGCCCGCGGGATCCGGTTGGAGCGAGACGTTCGCCATCCGCTGGATCGGGATGTGGCCGGGGGAGTCGGCGTAGGCGCACCCGTTGGAGCGGCCGTCGTTGAGCGCGTCGCCGAAGTTGTGGGCCATCGGGCGGTCCAGCTGGTAGCCGACGAGCCGGCCGTCCCGGACGATGTCCCACGACTGGGCCTGGACGCCTTCGTCGTCGTACCCGATCGTCGCGAGCCCGTGCTCGGTGGTCCGGTCCGCCGTCACGTGCATCAGGCTCGAGCCGTACTGCAGGGTTCCGAGCTTGTCGGGCGTGGCGAACGAGGTACCCGCGTAGTTCGCTTCGTAACCCAGCGCCCGATCCAGCTCGGTGGCGTGTCCGACGGACTCGTGGATCGTCAACCACAGGTTGGAAGGGTCGATGACCAGGTCGTAGGTCCCCGGGACCACGCTCGGGGCGCGGAGCTTCTCGGCGAGCAGGTCCGGTAGCGTCGCGAGCTCTCCGGCGAAGTCGTAGCCGCCGTCGACCAGGTACTCCCAGCCGCGTCCAACCGGGGGAGCGAGGGAGGCCATCGAGTCGAAGCGGTCCTCGTACGAGCCGTAGATCTCGACGGTCGGGTGCACCCGGATCCGCTGCTGGGTGGTGCTGGTGCCTGCCAGGTCCTCGTAGTACTTGTTCTCGAGCACCTGTTGCAGGCTGGCGCTGGCGTGCTCGACCGAGGAGGCGGCGACCAGGTCGGCCGTCCAGCCCGCGAACAGGTCCGTCTTCTCGCCGAGGGGAACCTCGAACGGGTTGAGTACGTAGGCCGAGGCCCACACCGCGTCGGCGTACACAGGCTCGGGGGCCAGCGCCACCGGAGAGCGGGTCATGCCGGCCGCAACCTGGGCGACGTTCACCGCTTGCTCGGCCACCCTGACCGCTTCGTCGGTGCTCAGGATCACGCCGGCCGCGAACCCCCACGCTCCGCGGTGGATCACCCGGACCGCGAAGCCGAGGTCCTCGACGTCCTCGGCCCCCTGAAGGTGCCCGTCACGAACCGAGAAGTGCTGGTAGCGGACCCGTTCGAACCGGAAGTCAGCGTGCGTGACCCCGAAGTCGCGCGTCCGGGCCAGTGCCGCGGCGGCTAGTCGGCGGTACGGGAGCGCGCTGAACGTCGGATCGATCGGGTCATCGGCTGCCATCCCGCGACCTTACCCAGAGCGTGGCTGGGCACCGGCGAGCACCTGTCGCAGCGTCGACCCGTTGCGGCCCTTGGTCACCTCGAGCTGGGTGGTGATGCGGCTTCGCAGCTCCGGGACGTGGCTCACCAGTCCGACGACCCGGCCCCCGTCGCGCAGGCTGTCCAGGGTGTCCATGACGTCTTCGAGCGTCTCGGAGTCCAGTGATCCGAACCCCTCGTCGATGAAAAGGGTGTCGATGTCGGTCCCTCCGGCTTCGTGGGCGACCGTGTCGGCAAGGCCGAGGGCCAGCGCCAGGGAGACCACGAAGGTCTCGCCGCCGGACAGTGTCGCCGGATCACGCCGTACGCCGCTCCAGTCGTCACGGACGCGCAAGCTCAGGCCGCCCCGCTGCTCTCCGAACCCGCGGTCGTCGGAGTGTTCCAGTGCATAGCGCTGGTCGGTCATGCGGGCGAGGCGCTCGTTGGCGGCGTCGACGACCTCGCGCAGACGTTCTGCGAGGACGTAGGCCGCCAGCCTCATCCGTAGCGGATTGTCGACGCTTTTGCCCTCGACCAGACTGGCCAGGCTCGCGACGAGGGTATGGCTGGCGCGGACCGGAGCCCAGGTCCCGAGGCGATGTTCGACCTCGAGGGCCAGCTCGGCTGCGCGGACGGCACGGGCAACGGCGGCGTCGTGCGCCGACGCAGCGGCCAGGGCTGCCTTCTGCGTCGTCGCGTGCGCGGCGCGGACCTCGGCCAGATCCGGGGCCGGCGCCGCCAGCGCAGCGATGACAGCCGGGTCGGCCAGGGCCTCCTGGGCGCGAACGCGCTGGCGGTCGACGTCGGCAAGGGCTTCGGCGAGCGCAGCGGCCTCGGCCTCGTCGAGGCACGACGCGACGGCGGCCGCAGCATTCTCGAACCCCGCTGTCGTCGCGGCCTGCGCCAGGGCAGCGCTGGCCTCGGCATGGCTCCGGGTGGTGTCCTCGACCGCTTCCAGCGCTGCCATCGCAGTGTCCAGCAGGGTGCAGAGACGCTCCCGAGCGGCGAGCACGGAGGCCAGGTCTCCGGTCGCGTCCTCGTCGGGCGCTGCGCCGGGGCTGCTGAGCAACTCGTTCCAGGCGGTCGTGACCGCCGCGATCTCGGCTGCGCACTGGTCTGCCTCGGCGGCCAGTCTGGCTCGTTCGACCAGAGCCTCGGCCCGCGCACGTCCGGCCTCCTGCTGGCGGCCGCGGCACGTCTCCTCCCTGGCCACCAGAACCTCGAGCGCCGAGACAAGGGGTTCGAGCCGCTCGGCCTCGGCGAGCGCGTTGGCGTGGTCCAGGGCGAGCGACTCCCGGTCGCGATCCCCGAGGCGAGCGTCCAGAGAAGCCTGCTCGGCCTCGAGCGCGTTCACCCGGACCTCCCGGCTCTGCAACTCGAAGGCCGCGTCCTCGTGGACCTTGCGAGCGCGATCCTCGTCGGCGCGGCCCACTGCTCCCGCGTCCTGTCGTGCCGGTGCGGGATGCTCGGCGCTCCCGCAGACCGGACAGGAGCAGCCGACGGCGAGTCGCCCGGCAAGTTCGCCGGCCATCCCGTTGATCCTCGCCTCGCGTACGTCGAGGTAGAGCTCGCGCGTCTCCTGCGCCGTCCGGGTGGCGGCGAGGACGTCGGTGCGGGCTGCGACCAGCTCGAGGCTGACCACTTCGGCCCGTCGGGCAGCCGCCAGGTGCGCATCGAGCTGCTCGGCCCGGGCGAGGACTCCTGGCAGCAGGGCCGCAGCGGCTCGTGCCTCCCGGCTCGCCTGGGTGGCGTCGGCAATCAGGGAGGGAAGCTCGGCCAGTGCGATGTCCAACTCGGCGACCGATGTCTCGATGGTCTGGAGCTGTCCCTTGATCGTCTCGCGGCGCTTGCGGGCGCGAGCACGTGAGGTCTCGCGAGGCCCGAACGCACGCGCCAGCGCCAAGGCATCGTGGGCTTCCCGTTGCAGCCGGACCAGGGCCGGTCGTGCCTCGCCGTCCCCCAGAAGCTCAGCGAGGCCTCCACGCCGGTGTTCCCACACTGAGACGGCTCGGGAGGCCAGCCGCTCGGCATCGGCGGAGCGGCCCAGCAGGACGACGAGATGAGCTGCCCGCCTATGGGCCTCCAGGCGGGCGCGACGGGCCTCGGTCTCGGGTTCGCGTGCGTCGAGGTCACGCAGGTCCCGTTGGGCACGAACGCCGCGGGCCCTCGCCTCGTGCAGGCGCTCTGCTTCGGCCAGCGCTGTCGTCGCTGCATCGAGCTCGGCGTGCAGTGCCTGTGCTGCGTCGGCGGAGCACGCCACGGCGTCCTGAACGGCACCACCATGCTGCTCGAGCCATCCCGCGATCAAGCCGGTGTCGGCCGCCGCGGCCAGCTCGTCGAACCAGTCAGGAGCTTCGCGGACGCCGACGACCTCGGCGTACCGGTTGAGGATGTCGGCGACGGTGTCGGCAGCGGCTTCGCTGGCTCGGCGTTCGGTCGTCCGCCGCTCCACCAGCCAGTGTTCGACCCGTTCGAAGCGGTCGGTCCGGAAGAGCTGCTGGAGGACAGCGTGCCGCTCGACGGAGGTGGCGCGCAGGAACGCCTGGAACCGCCCCTGCGGCAGCAGCGCGACCTGGTTGAACTGGGTGCTCGTCATGCCGAGCAGCGAGATCACGAGCAGGCCTGCATCGTCGAGGCGGTTGGTGAGCGAGACCCAGCGGCCGCCGGCGAGCTCCTCGACGAGGACATGGGCCTGGACCTTGGTCTCGCCGGCACCCCGCAACTTCGGCCGCAACCACGCGGGGGAGCGGGTGAAGCGGAATTGCCGGTCGCCGATGCTCAGCCGCAGGCTGACCGACGGTGCGACCTGGGCCGGCGCGTGGTCGCTGCGCAGGTGCTTGGCGCCGGCACGATCGCCGGGCACCTGTCCGTAGAGCGCGAACGACACCGCGTCCAGCACGCTCGTCTTGCCGGCTCCGGTCGCTCCGGTGAGCAGGAACAGGCCGGCGGCGGAGAGCTCGTCGAAGTCCACCTCGACCGTGCCGGGGAACGGTCCGAACGCGGTGATCTCCAGATGGTGCAGCCTCATCGGGCACCGACCACGACATCGACCTCGGGGTCGTTCGCGCAGGCCTCGCAGGCGTCGCGCAGCAGCGCGCTCTCCGCGTCGCTGGCAGGTTCCCCGCGTACGTCCGCGACGAAATCCAGGGCGATCTGGTGGTCGCTGCGGCCCTCCACGGCGATCCGACGACGTTGGCGGTCGCTCGGTGGGGGAGCGAACTGGAGAGCGACGGCGTACGGGAAGCGCTCCTCCAGCCGGGCCATCGCCTGGGCCGGCCGGACCGGATCGGTCAGCACCGCCTGCACCCAGGAGCCTTCGGCCGAGCTGAAGCGTTCGGCGGTCAGCAGGTCGTCCAGAGTGCCCGTGATCCTGGCGAGCGGTCGCGCCACCGGAGCCTCGATGAACGACGATCCGGCCAGACCGCGGGCATCGAGGTCGATCAGCCAACTCCCCTTGACGTGGTCGGCTTCGGAGAACGAGTACGCGAGCGGGGAGCCGGAGTAGCGGATCGCCGGCGTGAGGGTGTGCCGGCCGTGCAGGTGACCCAGAGCGACGTAGTCGATGCCGTCGAACACCTCCGCAGAGACGACGGATACGCCTCCCACCGCGATGTCGCGCTCGCTGTCGCTGGCCAGTCCTCCCATCACGAACGCGTGGGCGAGGACGACGGAGCGTGGTTGGCCCCGCCCGGAGAGATCGGTGCGGATCCGCGTCATCGCGGCGGACAGGGCGGCTTCGTGCGATCGCGACGGCAGGTCCCAGGCCTGGCGCATCACATCTGGCTCGAGATAGGGGATCCCGTAGACCGCGACCGTGCCGTGCTCGTCGGTGAGCAGGACCGGTTCGTCGACGCGCGCGGCGTCGGTGCGCAGGTGGAACCCGGCGGCGTCGGCCAGGCGGGCGTTGAAGCCCAGTCGTCGGGCCGAGTCGTGGTTGCCACTGGTCACCACGACTCGAGCGCGACTGGCCGCGAGTCGGGCGAAGGCCTCATCGGCCAGTGCGACGGCGTCGACCGGGGGGAGCGCCCGGTCGTAGACGTCACCTGCCACGACCACCAGGTCGACCATCTCGGAGTCGACCGTCGCGATCAGGTGATCGACGAACGCCGCCTGGTGGGTGAGCATCTCCTGACCGTGGAACTGCCGCCCCAGGTGCCAGTCGGACGTATGGAGGATGCGCACGCCCTCACGCTAGGACCGGACGCCCACAAGAACGAGATCACACGCCGAAGCGACCGGGTCCGGCATAGACGACACAGCGGTCGGACCGGGTGAAGCCGACAAGTCCGACCCCCGCACGCTCCGCCAGATCGACGGCGAGCGATGTCGGGGCGCCCACGGCCGCGATCACGGCGATCCCGGACACGACCGCCTTCTGCACCAGTTCGAACCCGACGCGACCGGACAGCACCAGGACCGGCGGGACGGTCCGGGCTCCCAGGATCATCGATCCGACGGCCTTGTCGACGGCGTTGTGCCGACCGACGTCCTCACGGACCACCGCGGCTGCCCCCGACACGTCGAAGAGGCCCGCCGCGTGCAGGCCGCCGGTCCGGGCGAAACCGGGCTGCGCAGCCCGGAGCTTCTCGGGAAGGGAGCGGAGCAGATCGATGTCGACCACCAGGTCAGCAGGTTCGGCCAGGGCTCCTCGCATAGCCTCGTCGATGGACTCCGACCCGCAGACGCCACAGGCAGAGCTGATGGCGCGCGCCTGCGGCAGCCGCGCCGGTACGACGGCACTGGTCACGGTCACGACGTTGAACTCCTCGCGGTCGGACAGGTCCGCGTCGGTGCAGTACTTCACCGAGAGGATCGCGTCGGCAGGGATGATCTGCTCATGGACCAGCCAGCCGGCGGCAAGCTCGAAGTCCTGACCGGGAGTGCGCATCGTCACTGCCAGACGCTGGGCGGGCGCTGCGGGCCAGGCCAACCGGATCTCGAGCGGTTCCTCGGTTGCCAGCCGGTCCTCGTGGGCGAGGCGCTCGGCACCGCGTACCTCGACGACGGTGGTCCGCACCGTGGGGCCGGGACGTCGCTCGCGCTGGGTCATCCTGCGTACCGCTCACGCGTGCGCAGCCGACTGCGCAGTTCGTCGCCGGCGTCGATCAGCACGCGTCGGATGCTCTTGTTGAGGGTCTCATCGGCGATCAGGTCATCGGTACGCCGCAGCGTCGACGCGGTGACCGAGGTGATCGGGTAGAAGAACAGCGCAGCATCGGCCAGCACCCAGCCGGTCCGCACAGCCGTCGTCCCGGCGACCTCGTCGAAGTACCGCTCGACGTACGGCGCCAGCAGGTCGTCCCGACCGGTCTGCCACATCCCGGTTCCGATGGCCTCGATCTCGTAGTTCGACGCGCTCGCCTCGCCGGTGAAGCGCTGCCACGCCCACGCCTTGGCATCCGGATCAGCGAGCCTGGCCCGGCACCACGCGTGGGCGATCTGGGTCTTGGCGTCGTTCTCGCTGGCAAGGGCCCGGTCGAGCTCGTCGCGGTCGGTGGCACCGAGGGAGGTGAGTCGCTTGAGGGCCCGCCACCGCAGCCCGGAGTCGATCTCGAGAGCTGGGAACAACCCGCGGTCGAGGAACGAGCTGAGCTCGGCAAGGTCGGTCGCCGTCGCCAGTGCGCCCTGGATCGCCGCGAGCTGGAGATCGGAATTGAGCGGTGCCGAGAACGCGCGGTCGAGGAACGCGTCGTGGATCCGGGCGCGTGCCTCGTCGGGGTCGCTGACGACCGCGAGCAGCTTCTCGTGGACCACGCCGCGGGTACCGTCGCCGTCGTCCCCGGTCCACACGCCGAGCGCGGTCAGTGCGGCGTCCTGCTCCTCCTGGGGCACGCCGGCGCAGATCAGCGCGACGACCGCTGCAGGGTCCAGGCGAGAGTGGTGGACACCGTTGCGCGCGGTGTTCCAGATCGTCGCGCGCAGCAGTGGATCGGTGGTGCGCGCCATCAGGTCCGGAAGCGCCGAAGCGGTGACCGGATCGATCGTCAGGTCGGCCCAGGCGGTGTCGTCGGAGTCCAGCACGACCGGTGCCTCAGCCGAGACCTGTACCGGAGTCCGCTCGACCTCGACGCTGACATGTGAGGACTGCCAGGAGCCTGCGTCCCACGTCGCCAGGTTGAGCGCATGGGTCCGCTCGACGGCGGTGCCGACGGGCGCCGTTCGCACCAGTTCGCCGGTGACGCGGTCGAGGTCGATGCGGTCGAGCCCAGCGGTGCGGAGCCACGCAGAGGTCCACCCTCCGAGGTCACCTGCACCGGCGGCCTCCCAGGACCCGAACAGGTCCGCCATGGTCGCGTTGCCGAACCGGTGCCGCTCGAAGTGGTCGCGGACGCCGTTGAAGAACACCTCGTCGCCGATCCGGTGGGCGAGCTGGGTCAGCACGGCATGGCCCTTGGAGTAGGAGATCCCGTCGAAGTCCTGGAGAGCGGCATCGGCATCCACGGCGCCCGTGCCGGCGACCGGATGCGTCGAAGGACGCGAGTCTGCCGTGAGGCCCCAGTTCTTGCGCGTCAGGGACGCCCAGACCAGCGCCTCGGAGAACTCGGTGACCTCGGCGGTGACGCGGTTGCCCATGTACTCGGCGAACGCCTCGTTGAGCCACAGGTCGTCCCACCACGTCGGCGTGACCAGATTGCCGAACCACTGGTGTGCCATCTCGTGGGCCAGCGTCGTCGCTCGCTGGATGCGCAGGCTGCGTGAGACGCGGGTGGTGAACAGCAGGCTCTCGCGGAAGGTGACGCACCCCGGGTTCTCCATCGCCCCGGCGTTGAACTCCGGGACGAACGCCTGGTCGTACTTGCCGAACGCGTAGCGGATGCCGAACAGCCGGTGGAACTCGTCGAAGCACTGTCGGGTCAACCCGAAGAG
Organism: Marmoricola sp.; assembly: GCF_025965215.1. Taxonomy (GTDB): domain Bacteria; phylum Actinomycetota; class Actinomycetes; order Propionibacteriales; family Nocardioidaceae; genus Marmoricola. The sequence continues at coordinate 40,870 of NZ_JAOPXI010000077.1, read as the reverse complement.
CTCGCCGGCGTCCTTGTCGAGTGCCGTCGCCATCGATGCCCGGCACAGCAGCCCGAGGTCGATCCCGTCGTGGTGGCCGGCGATGCGGTGGTAGGGGCCGGCGACCAGCGAGACGAAGTACGTCGAGAGCGGTTCGCTCGCCACGAACTCCCACCGTCCGGGATCGACCTGCTCACCGGCTGCGTTCGCGACCACGATCCACGATTCCGGTGCTCGCACGTGCAGGGTGTATGGCGCCTTGAGGTCCGGCTGGTCGAAGCAGGCGAACACCGAGGGCGCGGCGCTCATGAAGCTCATCTGGTAGACGTACGCGGCGCCGTCCGCCGGGTCGACCGCCCGATGCAACCCCTCACCGTCGTTGCGGAAACCCATCTGTGCCTCGACCACGATCCGGTGCTCTCCGGGTGGCAGGTCGAGCGGGTAGCGACCTTCTTCCAGTGCCTCAACTGGAAGGTCTGTGCCGTCGACCGCGATCGAGGTGAGGGTGACCGGTTTGAGGTCGAGGAACGTCGAACCGCCCTGCGAGACCAGGTCGATCACGGTCGTGCTCTCGAATCTCTCCTCCTTGCGCAGGTCCAGGGTCACGTCGTACGAGGTGACGCGCAGGAGGTCGAACCGGGCCCGGGACTCATCACGTTGCAGACTGCGCACAGGTCCCACACTAAGGCTGGACGCGGGATGGCAGGCTGGTGGCATGAACGACGCCCCCCAGGACACCTTGCGCTTCGTCGACCTCACCCGCATCGGCGACGGCCGGTACAAGGCAACCAACCGCCGAGGTGGGGTCCTGCCGATCGGAAGCGGCGAGGACCCCGACTTCACCCCGGTCGAGCTGCTGCTCGCCGCGATCGCCGGCTGCAGTGCGATCGACGTCGACCTGATCACCGGCAAGCGGGCGAGCGCCACCTCGTTCGACGTCCGTGCTGAGGGCGACAAGATCCGCGACGACGACGGCAACCACCTGGTCAACCTGAAGCTCGTCTTCGACGTGGTCTTCGATCAGGGGGAGGCCGGTGACGCCGCGAGAGCCGTGATCCAGCGTGCCATCGAGCAGTCCCGTGACCGGCTGTGCACGGTGAGTCGCACGGTGGCACTGCCCAGTCCTGTCGAGATGGAGCAGGGCGTCATTTCACCGAGGTGATCGTCACCGGGTCCTTGGGGGCACCGTCGCCCGGGCCCGTCCCGACCGTGCCGATGCCCTTGGCGGCGATGGCCTTGACGACTGCCAGGCCGGCCGCATCCATGTGGCCCAGGACGGTATAGGCCGGCGGGAACGGGGAGTTGCCGTACACCAGGAAGAACTGCGAGCCGTTGGTGTTCGGGCCGGCGTTCGCCATGGCGATCGTGCCGCTGTTGTAGGTGCACACCGATCCGTCGGAGGCGCAGGGCTGGAGCCGTGGGTCGTTCTTGACGAGCTCGTCCGCGAAGCTGTACCCCGGGCCGCCGCGGCCGGTCCCGGTCGGGTCGCCGCACTGCAGGACGTAGTAGCCCTGGGTGGTCAGCCGGTGACACCGGGTGTTGTCGAAGTAGCCCTGCTGGGCCAGGGACACGAACGAGTTCACAGCGCACGGGGCCGTGGCGGGCTCCAGGGTGATCGGGATGTCACCGTCGTTGGTGGAGATGACCAGCGTGCTCGGGTTCGTCGACGGAGGGTTTCCCGGCGGGGGCGTCACCGTCTTCGCTGCCGGCCCACTCACCGGGTAGGAGCACTTCGGCAGAGTCGCGGTGATGGTCTTGCCCGAGGAGCCGGAGCCGCCGCACGCGGCGACCAGCGCGAGTGGGACGAGGACCAGGGCGACGGCGCGAAGTCGGATCACGCCGCAGATCGTAGCCAGAAAGGCCACGACGCAAGCCCGTGGCCTTTCCTTACGCGCCTTTTCGGCGAATCGCCGACGTCACATCTCGTAGTGCTCGTTGGGGTCGCCGTCGAACAGCCGTCCGTCCTCGCGTCCCAGGGCCGAGATGGCTGCGACCTCGTCGTCGCTGAGCTCGAACTCGAAGATGTCGCCGTTGGCCAGCTGGTGCGCGACGACCGTCGACTTCGGGATCGGGACCGACCCGAGCTGGAAGTGCCACCGGAGCACGACCTGCGCAGGGGAGACCCCGTGGGACTCGGCTGCGTTGCGGACGGCGTCCTCCTCGAAGAGTGCCTTCGCCTTGGCCAGCGGGCTCCAGGCGACGGTGCGGATGCCGAGTGAGTCGTGGACGGCGCGGAGCTCTTCCTGCGGGAAGTACGGGTGCATCTCGATCTGGTTCACCGCGGGTACGACGCCGCTGGTGTCCATGATCCGGTCGAGGTGCTCGGCGGTGAAGTTCGAGACGCCGATCGTGGTGACCAGACCGTCGCGCTGCAGGTCGACCAGTGCGCGCCAGGCCTCGCTGTACTCGTCGCGCTTGGGGTTCGGCCAGTGGATCAGGTGCAGGTCGATGTGGTCCAGGCCGAGACGGCCCAGGGACTCGTGAGTGGAGACGATCGCGTCGTCGTAGGCGTGGTGGCGGCCGGGCAGCTTGCTCGCGACCCGGAACTCGGGGCGCGCGACGCCCGAACGGCGGATCGCTTCGCCGACGGTCATCTCGTTGCCGTAGTTCACGGCGGTGTCGATCAGGCGGTACCCGGACTCGATAGCGCTGACGATCGCGTCCAGACCGCCGGCACCCTGGAGGCCGGTGGTGCCGAAGCCGACAGCGGGCAGCTCGGTACCGTCATTGAGGTCGTAAATCGGGATTTCCATCGCAACTCTCACGTTCTGCTCGCAGGTCTTCATCGCGGACCACACGGTCACCTCGTGGTGCAGCATCTCCCCGGTGATCGCGTTCTGAACCAAACCCTAGCGAGAATCCTCAGCGATAACAGCGGTTCGCCGAGGGAATTGACCGAATGGGTGTTTTTGTCCGTGAGTGCGGAGTGATCGTTGCCCTCACGCACTCGCTATCGGGATGTCCGCCACGATCGAGGTCCCGGCGGCGTCGCTGTGCACCGAGACGGTGCCGTGGTGGTTGTCGACGATCGCCTTGACGATGGCCAGGCCGAGTCCCGAACCGGTGCCCGACGTACGGGCCTGGTCGGCCCTGACGAACCGATCGAAGATCCGTCCCTGGAGCTCGACGGGGATCCCCGGGCCGTCATCGGTCACGGCGATGCGGACGCGGCTGCCGACGGGCTCGATGGCCAGGACGACGGCCGACCCGGCCGGCGTGTGGGTTCCCGCATTGGCGAGCAGGTTCGTGATGACGCGCCGCAGTCCGAGCTCGTCGCCGACGACGAGGACCGGCGTCGGCGGAAGCTCGACAGCCCAGCCATGGTCCGGGTACAGCAGGGCGGCGGCCTCCTGGGCGTTCGCTGCGATCTCGGAGAGGTCGACCTCGCCCAGCGACGGCGTTCCGCCGGAGTCCAGACGGGTCAGCGACATCATGTCCTCGACCAGGGTGGAGAGCTCTCGGGCCGAGCCCTGGATCCGGCCGATGGACCCTCGCAGCGCCTCCTCCTCGCCCTCGGGCACCCGTTCGGCCAAGTCGGCGAAGCCGCGGATGACCGCCAGCGGCGTCCTGATCTCGTGGGACGCATCGGCGATGAACTGACGGGCCCGCTGCTCGCTGGCGGTACGGACCTGGAGGGCGTCCTCCATGTGGTGGAGCATCTTGTTGAACGCGAAGCCCACCTGACCGACCTCGGTGATCCCGTCCGCCACGGATTCCGGTACGCCGGTGATCCCCTCGATCTGACCGGAAGCGAGCGGCAGCTCGCTGACGTCGTGGGCAACGGCGGCGACGGTCTTCAGGCCGCGCAGTTGACGCGCGATGATGAACCGTCCGGCGACGGCCGACAGCACGGCGACGGCGATCGCGATCGCGATCGCCCAGAGCACGAGCTTGCGGGTCATCTCGTCGAGCTGGGCGGTCGGCAGGCCGGCGACGACGTCGATCGTCGACCCGTCGGTGAGGCTGAGCTTGCCGGTCGCCAGGCGGTACTTGCCCGCGCCGGGGAGGGTGATCGTGATGATGCCGGGATGGTTGACGACGTGGTCGCGGATCGCGGTGAGATCGGCGCTCGACAGGACTACCTCACGCCCGCGCTCGTCGATCACGTCACCCTGACTGGGACCCAGGCTCGCCGGCAGGAACAACGCCGTCAGGGTCTGGGTGGCCTGACCCCGGGGCTGATTAGGGCCGCCGCCGAGGCTGTCCGGGCCGGGAGCCGTGGCGAACCCGGGGTGCTGCAGCGCGCGCTGGACCGACGCGCGCACGTCATCGTTGAGACGACCGCCCTGGTAGTGGCGCAACAAGACCGTGGTGGCGATCCCGGAGATCGCCGCAGCCGTGATCGCGAGCAGCACCATCACGAGCAGGAGGTTGGTCGACAGCGTGCGCGGTCGACCGAGGAGCCGTCCCTGGGTGGGCACCACGTCCTGCTGCATCGGACCAGCCTGCCGGTAGTGCGCCGGTCTCACCAAGCAACTCGCTGTGAGAGACCTGTGAGTGCGCATGTTCCGGGTCTGGGCATTGCCTGTAACCGAGAGTTACAGTCATGAATATGCGCCCGGAACCCGCACGATCGGACCTGCCGACCCCTGTGCCGCATCGCGACGTCAGGACGCGACGCATCGCGTTCAGCTACCCGACCGGGAGCAGGCACCAGCACTACGTCGACGGCGATCTGGTGATGAGCCACGCGGTCGCCGTACTCTCCGGGATGTTTCCCGAGGGGGAGGACTTCTTCGTCCGGTCGGTGCGCGATGGCAGGCCGAGGGTCACCGATCCGGAGCTGCTCAGCCAGGTGGCCGGCTTCATCGGGCAGGAGGTCTCGCACGGACGCGAGCACCGCGACCTCAATGACCGTCTGACGCAGATGGGGTATCGCAGCGCCAAGGTCGACCGGCACGTGAAACGGCTGCTGGGGCTGGGGGACAGGTTCCTGTCGAAGAACCAGCGCTTGGCGATCACGGCTGCCCTGGAGCACTACACCGCCACCCTGGCCGAGTGCCTCCTGGAGAAGCCAGAGGCACAGGCGCTCCTGGGCGAGACCGAGGTGCGATCGCTGCTGCTGTGGCACGCGTTGGAGGAATCCGAGCACAAGGCGGTCGCGTTCGACGTCTACCGCGCAGCCGGCGGGCCGGAGTGGCTGAGGATCTGGACCATGCGGATCGTCTCGGCCATCTTCGTGCTCGAGGTGATTGCCCAGACCACCTGGTCGATGCTTCGCGATCGGGCCACCTACAACCCGGTCACCCTCGTGCGGAGCCTCTGGGCGCTGCGGCGTTCACCGTTCCTGAGTCGTCAGATCGCACACAGGCTTCGGACGTACAACAAGGCGGGCTTCCACCCCGACGACTGGGACGCGACCGAGCTGATCGATCGTTGGCGCACCGAGCTGTTCGGTGAGCAGGGCAGCCTGATCGACCACCTTCGATAAGTTGCAACTAAAGGTTGCACATCCGGCGGTCATCCCCTAGAGTCATCTGCAACCAAACGTTGCAGAAAGTGGGATGACATGGAACACGGAACCATTGCTCGCGAGATTCACGTGGACGCCTCGCCGGAAACGGTGTTCGAGGTCGTGAGCCGACCCGAGCACATCAGCCAGTGGTGGTCGGACGAGGCGCTGATCGACGTCGTCCCGGGCGGCGCGGGGGAGTTGCTCTTCGGGGATCGGGCGACCGGCCACGTCGCCCTGCTCACCGTGGTGGAGGTCGACCCGCCCCGCCGGTTTTCGTTCCGGTGGTGCGCGCCCCCGGGGGAGTCCGCGGTCGAGGGCAACTCGCTGCTGGTGACCTTCGACCTGGTCCCGTCCGGTACCGGCACGACGGTCCGGGTGTCCGATGCCGGCTGGAGCGAGCTCGGCTGGGACGAAGCGGTCCTGGACCACGAGTACCAGGATCATTCGCAGGGCTGGGACCACTTCGTCCCGCTGTTGGAGGCCTACGTCGGAGGGTTGGTCTCGTCATGACCACGGTCGTCGACGACGACCTGTGGTCGGCGATCGGGGATCCGACCCGCCGCAAGCTCCTGGACCTGATCCTCTCCGACGGTCCCGCGTCGGCGAGCGGTCTGAGCGGTCGGCTCCCGGTCACGCGGCAGGCGGTCGCGAAGCACCTCGCGGTGCTCGACCGGGTCGGCCTGGTCCATGTCGCGCCCGCCGGCCGGGAGATGCGGTACGGCGTGGACGAGGCCCAGCTGGCACGGGCCGTAGCCCAGCTCGCAGACGTCGGCTCCTCGTGGGATGCCCGGCTGCGGCGGATCAAGAAGCTCGCAGAGGCCCTACAGGCCGCTTCAGACACATCAACGAACAACGACAAGAAGGAGTAGCGGCAATGGTGGACATCCTGCACAGGATCGGAGTCAAGGACTCCTCACCCGACAAGGTCTACGACGCCCTCAGCACGATCGACGGGCTGGCCGGCTGGTGGGCCAGTGACACCTCGGGCACGTCCGAGGTCGGCGGAGAGATCACGTTCCGGTTCGCCCCGGGGTACTTCACGATGAAGGTGCTTGAGCTGACTCCGCCCGAGCAGGTGACCTGGGAAGTCGTGGACGGGCCCGAGGAGTGGGTCGGCACCAGGGTCGGCTTCAAGATCAGCCAGGTCGACGACTACACGATCGTCCTGTTCAAGCACGCCGACTGGCGTGAGCCGGTCGAGTTCATGCACCACTGCAGTACGAAGTGGGCGACCTTCCTGCTCAGCCTCAAGCAGCTGCTCGAGACGGGGACGGGTGCGCCCGAGCCACACGACCTGCAGATCTCCGACTGGCACTGATCCGACGACCGGGGGTTGTTGCGATAGATACATACAGCATGTATCTTTATATGTATGACATCTCACCGTCCAGCAACCCTCGGTCGCGGTCGAGTGCTCGACCTCGGCACCGGTCGGGTGCAGCTCTTCGAGAACGGGCCGGCCGACGGCCGCGTGATCGTGTTCGTCCAAGGGCTGCTCGTGAATGCCGACGTGTGGCGTGACGTCGTACCGGGGCTCGTCGCCGGGGGAGCCCGGTGTATCACCGTCGACTGGCCGCTCGGCGCCCACGCGATCGCAATGCCGGAGGCCGACCTGACGCCGACCGGCGTTGCCGACCTGATCGCGGAGCTCCTCGAACGCCTCGACCTGGACGACGTCACCATCGTTGCCAACGACACCGGGGGAGCACTCACTCAGATCATGCTCACCCGGCGGCCCGAGCGCGTGGGCCGCGTCGTGCTGACCCCGTCGGACAGCTTCGAGTACTTCTTCCCGCTGATGTTCCGGCCGCTGACCTGGTTGGCCAGGATTCCGGGGGCCGTATGGTTGGTCGGCCAGAGCCTGCGGTTCCGGTTCGCCCAGCAGCTTCCGATGGCGTACGGGTGGTTGTCGAAGAAGCGGTTGCCGAACGACCTCGTCGACTCCTTCATGGAACCGATGCTGACCTCGCGCGCCGTACGCCGCGACCTGGCGCGGTTCCTGTCCGGCGTGCACCGGCGGCACACGCTGGCAGCCGCGGAGGTATTGCCGGAGTTCGAGAGGCCCGTGCTGCTGGCCTGGGGGGCCGAGGACCGGTTCTTCCCGATGTCCCTGGCCGAGCGGCTCGCGGCAATCCTGCCCGACGCGCGCATCGTTGCGGTGCCGGACGCGGCCACGCTGGTCCCGGTGGACCAGCCCGAGGTCCTCGTCGGGCTTGTCGCGGAGTTCATCGGCCTCGATGCCCGCACGTAGCCAGCAGGAACGGACCGCGGCGACCCGAGCGGCCTTGCTGCGCGCTGCACGACCACTGTTCGGCGCCCGGAGCTTCGCTGACGTCCCGGCCGAGGAGATCGTGGCCGCGGCCGGAGTGACCAGGGGAGCTCTGCACCACCACTATGGCGACAAGAAGGGCTTGTTCCGGGCCGTTTTCGAAGAGCTCGAGGCCGACTTCATGACCGATGTGGTCGCTGCGATCGACGGCGTGGCGCCTGAGGATCTGGTGCCGGTAGCTATCAAGGCGTTCCTCGACATCTGCGCACGCCCCGAGACCCAGCAGATCGCCCTGACCGATGCGCCAGCCGTCCTGGGCTGGCAGGAGTGGCGTTCGATCGAGGCGCAGTACGGGTTGAGCCTGGTGGTGGCGCTGGCAGCCAACAGTGTTCCGGTCCGGTCGGGTACGACGACTGCGAGCCTGCTGGGCCAATTGGTTCTCAGTGCGTTGATCGAAGCCGCTCTCCTGGTCGCCCATGCTGACGATCCAGCCCTGGCCCGTCAGCAGGCCGAATCGACGCTCCTTGCGTTGTTCGGGGATCTCTTTACCCCGTGAGGCAGGATCTGCGCGGGGAGCGGGTAGATCTGCCCGGATCCTTGGGTGTTGACATAATGTTCCTTATCGGCGCTTTACTCGGGCCTGCGGGTGAAGCTTGCTGGAACGTTCTGATCCACGGCGAGACCTCACGCCCCGACGTACGCCGCCAGGTGCTCGCCGGTCAACGTCTTCTTCTTCGCCGACGTCAACTGACCCGGCGTTCCTTCGAAGACGACCTTGCCGCCGTCGTGGCCGGCTCCGGGACCCAGATCGACGATCCAGTCGGCGTGCGCCATCACTGCTTGGTGGTGCTCGATGACGATCACCGACTTCCCTGAGTCGACCAGTCGGTCCAGCAATCCGAGCAGTTGTTCGACATCGGCGAGATGCAGGCCGCTCGTGGGTTCGTCCAGGACGTAGATGTCGCCCTTCTCAGCCATCTGGGTCGCGAGCTTGAGGCGCTGCCGCTCCCCACCGGACAGGGTCGTCAACGCCTGGCCCAGGCTGACATAACCAAGACCCACGTCCGCGAGCCGTTCCAGGATCTTGTGTGCGGCCGGCAGGGCGGAATCGCCCTCGGCGAAGAAGTCCCGGGCTTCGCTCACCGGCATCGCGAGCACCTCGGCGATGTTGAGCCCACCGAACCTGTACTCCAGCACGGCGGCCTGGAAACGCCTCCCGTCGCACTCCTCGCAGACCGATTCCACCGTGGCCATCACTCCGAGCTCGGTGAAGATGACCCCGGCTCCGTTGCACGCGGGGCAGGCGCCCTCGGAGTTCGCACTGAACAGCGCAGGCTTGACGTCGTTCGCCTTGGCGAAGGCTTTGCGGATCGGCTCCAGCAGTCCGGTGTACGTCGCGGGGTTGCTCCGCCGGGACCCCTTGATCGCGCTCTGGTCGATCACCACGACGCCGGCACGTCCGGCGACCGAGCCGTGGATCAACGAGCTCTTCCCCGAGCCGGCGACGCCCGTGATGACACAGAGAACCCCCAGAGGCAGGTCCACGTCGACGCCTTTCAGATTGTGAGTCGAGGCCCTGCGGATCTCGAGCGCCCCGTTGCCACCCCGTATGTCGGCCTTGAGAGATGCCCGGTCGTCGAGATGCCGACCGGTGATGGTTCCGCTGGAACGCAGGCCCGCGACGGTCCCCTCGAAGCAGACCTGTCCTCCCCCGGTGCCAGCGCCGGGTCCGAGGTCGACGACGTGATCGGCGATCGCGATCGCCTCGGGCTTGTGCTCGACGACCAGCACGGTGTTGCCCTTGTCACGCAGCTGGAGCAGCAGCTCGTTCATCCGGTCGATGTCGTGGGGGTGCAGGCCGATGGTCGGTTCGTCGAACACGTAGGTGACGTCGGTCAGCGACGAGCCGAGGTGCCGGATCATCTTGGTGCGCTGAGCCTCACCGCCCGACAACGTGCCGGCCGGCCGGTCCAGGGACAGGTACCCGAGCCCGATCGTCTCGAAGGAGTCCACCAGGTGCTGCAGTCCTGCCACCAACGGTGCGACGCCGGGGTCCTTGACCGTCCGCAGCCACTCGGCCAGGTCGCTGATCTGCATCGAGCACACGTCGGCGATGTTCTTGCCGTTGATCTTCGAGGATCGAGCCTGCTCCGACAGCCTGGTGCCACCGCAGTCGGGACAGGTGGTGAAGGTGACCGCGCTCTCGACGAACCGGCGCACGTGCGGCTGCATCGACTCGACATCCTTGGAGAGCATCGACTTCTGGACTTTCACGAGCACGCCTTCGAAGGTCAGGTTGACGCCGTCGACCTTGATCTTCTCCGGCTCGCCGTACAGCAGCTTCTTGAGGTCCTTCGCGGAGTACGTGCCGACCGGCTTGTCCATGTCGAAGCCGGCGCCGCTGAAGATCCGCCCGTACCAGCCGTCCATGCTGTAGCCCGGAACGAGCAGCGCACCGTCGGCGAGCGACTTGCCGGCGTCGTAGATGGCGGTGAGATCGAAGTCGTTCAGCGACCCCATGCCTTCGCACCTGGGACACATCCCGCCCTGGTAGACCGCGTTGCGCACCACCGACGTCGACCCCTGGCCCTTGTCGGTCTTCATCATCCCGCTGGCCACCCGGGTCGGCACGTTGAACGCGAACGCCGTCGGCGAGCCGATGTGCGGGGTGCCGATCCGGCTGAACAGGATCCGGAGCATCGCGTTCGCGTCGGTCGCGGTCCCCACGGTCGAGCGCGGGTTCGCGCCCATCCGTTCCTGGTCCACCAGGATCGCAGTCGTCAACCCGTCGAGGAGGTCGACCTCGGGCCGCGCCAGCGAGGGCATGAAGCCCTGCAGGAAGTTGCTGTAGGTCTCGTTGATCAGGCGTTGCGACTCCGCAGCGATCGTATCGAACACGAGCGAGCTCTTGCCGGAGCCGGACACCCCGGTGAACACCGTCAGACGTCGTTTGGGGATCTCGACGCTGATGTCCTTCAGGTTGTTCACCCGGGCACCGTGCACCCGGATCAGGTCATGGCTGTCAGCCGGATGCTGAGACACGTTCTCTCCCTGTTGTCGTACGCGGGGTCACGGTGACCAGCGGCACCGCGGGCACGGTCGCGTCGTTGTCGGTCACGAGCGTGCCCATCAGCCACCAGGAGCACATCCTCAGGCCCCGTTCAGACCGGAACTGTCCCAGACGAAGCCGTCGGCATCGGTGAACGACCCGGCGTCACTCGAGACCGTGATCCTGTGCGACCCGCTGCCTTCTGCCAGTACGCCGGCATCCTTGGCCAAGGCAGCCCGCTTGTAGAGCCCAAGCGTCACTGTGCCCGGCGAGCTGGCGAACTGGACGTACTTGCTTCCGTAGCTCTTCTCCACCGCCAGTCCGCGGTCGACGTAGAACTGCTTGGTCGCCTTGACGTCCGCCACCCCGAGCAGGAGCACCAGGTCCTCGAACTCGAGGCTGGCCGGCCCTGTGTCCTTCTTGGCGGACGACGCGACCTTCCAGATGGCTCCGTCGGGTGCCTGGACGACGCCGCCGTAGCCCCAGAAGCTCTTCGTGACGGGCTTGATGGTCGTGGCTCCGGCCGTGAGGGCCGCGGCCACGAACGCGTCCACGATGTTCGGTTGGGCGACGACGACCGACAGGGTGTATCCACGGAAGCCGGTGCTCGGGCCGTCTGCGCTGCGAACCTTCACCAGGGAGCTGACTCCCAGAGCCTCGTAGAACGCTTCTGCGGCGGTGGTATCCGGGACCTCCAGCGTCACTGCGTTGATCGTCGCCATCTCAGCGCACCTCGTTGATGCGGATGTGGTTGCCGGCCGGGTCGCGGAACGCGCAGTCGCGCACGCCGTACGGCTGGTCTGTCGGCTCCTGGATCACATCGGCCCCGGTGGCCTCGAGTCTCTCGAAGGTCGCGTCGAGATCAGGCGTCGCCAGGATGATCCGGGCATAGGTGCCCTTCGCCATCATCTCGGCGATCGTCGTGCGCTCGTCCTCGGACAGGCCGGGGTCGGCAGCCGGCGGCTCGAGAACGATGCTCATGTCGGGCTGCTCGACGGGCCCCACGGTGATCCAGCGCATTCCGTTGTAGCCGACGTCGTTGCGGACCTCGAAGCCCAAGGCGTCGCGGTAGAACGCCAGGGAAGCCTCGGGATCGGTGTGCGCAAGGAAGGTCGTGTGAATGGTGATGTCCATGACGATCACGCTAGATGCGGCCCCGGGATCGGTGCTTCTCCATTCCTGATCGATTGCGCCCTGTCCGATGTCCGACGGATCGGTCTGGTCACCTGTTTGACCACGCACGACGGCATCTCGGCGCCGGCTTCCGCGGCGCGTTCGCGATAGGTGCTGGGCGGCATCCCGACGAGCTCGGTGAACCGGGTGCTGAAGGTCCCCAGCGACGAGCAGCCGACCTTGAAGCAGATCTCGGTGACGCTGAGGTCCCCCCGCCGCAGCAGCGCCATCGCGCGCTCGATCCGGCGGGTCATCAGATAGCTGTACGGCGACTCGCCGTACGCCTGCTTGAACTGACGGCTGAGATGACCGGCCGACATGTGCACGCCACGTGCCAGCGACTCGACGTCCAGCGGCTGGGCGTACTCGCGATCCATCCGGTCCCGGACCTGGCGCAGCAGCGCGAGATCGCGCAGGTACTGGTCCAAGGCGCGTTGCCCGGAATCGGGGCTGCTGGTCACGGTCGCGATCGTGTCACGTCGCGCCGGGCAAGCCCAGCAACCCCGTTCCGTGATGTCAGACCAGCGCCGCGGCGTGGTCGGCCAGGGCCGACCCGAGCGTCTTCTGAAGCTCCTCGGAACCCGCCCGCTGGACGAGCTCGAGGGACTGGGCGATGACTACCTCGCTCAGCGGGTCGCCGAGCTCGGAGAAGTGCGGGTGGTGCGGGTACGGCGTCCCGCACCAGTTGTCGTCGTAGTCGGCCACAGCCGAGAGCGCCGTGACCTTGGCCTCGGGGGTGGCGTGCTCGCGGTTGGCACCCGAGACCGACTCGCGCGCGGCGGCCGTCACGGCGTGGGCGACGTTGGTCGGTGCGAAGGCGGTGACCTGTCGCGCCACGATCGAGGCGATCACGGCGTCGACCTCGTAGGCGTAGCGGGCCCTGATCAGCAGCTGCCACGGGATCGAGCTGAAGTCGATGTTGTCGTCCGGTCCATACATGGTGGTGCTCCCTCGGTTCGGCCCGACCCGATGCCGGGCGTCACCTTGTCAGGAGCCGCGAGCGGCACCATTGATACATCGCCTCAGCGAGGGACGGGCGTGCTGGCAGCACTGGTCGGGTCGATCAGGATCTTGGCGTGGGTCTCGGGGTCGCCGAGAGCTTCGAACGCGCCGGCGACCCCGTCCAGCCCGACGACGCCGGTGATGATCGGTTCGGCGTTGGCCTTGCCCTCGGCGAGCAGGTGCAGCGCATCGTGGAACTCCAGTGGGGTGTAGCCCAGGACGAACCGGAGATCGATCTCCTTGTTGATCGCCATCGAGGGACGGATGGTGTCGGGCTGCATGCAGACGCCGACGACGACCACCCGCGAGAAGACGGGCGCCGTGCTGATGATCTCCTCGATGACGCCGGGCACGCCGACACACTCGAAGATCACCGGGTGCTTCGGATCGGCAGCCCCCAGCTTCTCGGCCGTTCGCCACACCAGCGGCCACGGGACCGGCAGCTTGGCCAGCTTCTCGACGGTGGACACACCCAGCTCGAAGACCTCGGGGGCGGTGACCAGGTGCCCGTGGCTCGAGGCCGAGGAGAACGGCGACTCGGTAGCCGGGTCGACCACGACGTCTGCCCCGCAGGTCGAAGCCAGTGCGCGCCTACCGGCGGAGAAGTCGCTGGCGATCACCGTGCGGACGCCCTGGGCCTTGAGCATCATGATCACGGCCAGTCCGACCGGCCCGCAGCCGATGACCACGGCGACCTGTCCCTTGCCCACCTCGCCACGGCGTACGGCGTGCAGGCCGACCGCCAGCGGCTCGGTCAACGCCGCGACATCACTGCCCAGACCGTTGGGGATCGCCAGCGTGAGGGCGTCCTGGACCAGCACCTGTTCGGCGTACCCGCCGGGTGCGTGCACCGATAGCCCGGTGGTGTGGATCGCGCCGTCCTGACGCAGCAGCGGGAAGGAGACCACCGGAGTGCCCTCGGCCAGGCGGGTGCCCTTGCCCCGTCCGGTGACGATCCCGGAGAACTCGTGGCCCAGCACGATCATCTGGCTCGACCGCATCAGTCCGTCGTACCCGATCTCGGCGCCGATGTCGGCCAGCGCGTCGGCGTGGTGACGAGCGTGCAGATCAGAGCCGCAGATCCCGCAGCGCACGACGTCGAGGACGAGCTGCCCGCGATCGGGAGTCGGCGTCGGAACCTCTCCGACGCCGAGCCTGGTCCCGGTGAGGGTCACGGCCTTCATGCTGCTTCTCCGCTCTTCTCGGCGATCGCCTTGATCCGTTCCAGGGTCTGCCGCATCCCACGCTCGTTCGCCCGCGACCGGTGCCACCCGGCCAGTGCCCAATAGACCTTGGACAACGCGTTCGGACGCAGTGAGAACGATTCGGTGACCTCCATGCCGCCACCGACCGGCTTGAGGCGATAGCTCCAGCGGTTCAGCGTCTGGCCGTTCATCACGACGGCGAACTCGAAGTGCTCCCCGGGCACGCAGGCGGTCACTTCGCAGACGGTCCAGTACGTCGGCCCGACACCGTTGCGCTTCACGTGTCCCTTGAAGCGAGCTCCGATCGCTGGGCCGGTGGCATCCCCGAGCCAGACCGCCTCGAAGGTCTCGGGCGAGAACTCCCCGATCCGGGTGACGTCGCTGACCAGTTCCCAGACGGCCTGAGGACTGGCGGCCATGTGCACGCTCACGGATCCACGCATGCCCCGGAACCTAGCAGCGAGGGCACCCGAGGTCAGAGCAATGAGCGGACCTTCAGGCCGGTGATCTCGGCGATGACGTCGAAGTCGGCGTCTTTGTGCAGGACGGTTGCGTCATGCCTCAGTGCTACGGCCGCTATCAGACAGTCGTTCAGGCTGCGAACGGTCCTGCCCGACCTTCTCACGTTCCGATAGATGCTGGCCGAGCTACGGAAATCCAGACCAGGTTCGACGCCCAGAGTGGGAAGACCGTTCACCAGTCGTTCGATGCTGGCAACGACGGATACATCAGCCGGGCCGGCGAGTAGCTCGCACGCCACTGGTTCACACATGACCAGCTGGTCATGTGGGCCGGCGAACAGCGCGCGCATCGCGTCGCGCGCACTCCCCGGCGTGCGGCGGAGGTAGTCCACCCAGACGGAGGTGTCGATCACAATCACCCGATCGACCCGACGCGATCGCCGCCCCGAAGAAGATCAAGGTCCCCGTCCCAGCCGATGCCTTCAAGACTGTGGAAGAAGTCGGCGGTCAGCGGCGTACCGACAAGTCGCCGCAGCGCGAGATCCACGGCGTCCTTCTTCGTCTTCACGCCGTAACGTCGCATGACCTCGGCAACGAGGTCTTCGTCGAGGTCAATGTTGGTTCGAGCCATACACCAGACATACACCAAACAGGTGTAGCGGCTCAACTACGCGGGCGCCAGCGCTTCCAGACCGCACTCCCCCGGGCCCGCTCCTTGTCGTCCCACTCGAGCCAGGCCTCCGCGACCATCTCGGACTCGGAGGCCTCGGTGACCCGCGCCGTCAGCGTGACGGTCTCGTGCAGCGGAGCCGGCCGCAGGTAGCTGACGTCCAGACCGGCTGTGACGTAGGGCAACGCCGCCCCGGGCAACGCCGGCCAGCCCCGGCTGTACGCCTCGTGGGTGACGACCGCTGCGCTGTGGCAGTCCAGGATCGTGGCGATGATGCCTCCGTTGAGGAAGCCCATCCCGTTGTCGTGCTCGGGCCATGGCGTGAACAGCGCAACCGCGGTGCCGTCCTCGCGGTCGTAGCTCTTCAGACGCAGGCCACGTTCGTTGGCGGGGCCGCAGCCGAAGCACGGCATGTCCGGGAAGTATCGGTCCTGCAGGCTCGGCTGACGACTCATGCGGCATGCATGAGGGTCGCGATCACGTCCATCAGGTCGCGCATGCTGCCGCCCTTGACGACGTACCGGTCGGCGCCCGCAGCCAGGGCCGCGGTCTCCAGAGTCGCCTGGTTGAATCCCGACAGGACGATCACCCGTACGGCGGGCACGGCATCGCGGATCAGCGGAAGCGCCTGCAACCCGTCCATCCGAGGCATGGCCATGTCCAGGAGGACCAGGTCAGGCTGCAGCAGGCGCGCCTGCTCGACGGCATCGAGCCCGTCCGTCGCCTCACCGACGACCTCGTAGCGGCCCTGCTTGGCGAGCTTGAGCCGCAGCAGCATCCGGATGTCCTCGGAATCGTCGACGATCAGCACCCGGGGAATCCGGAGCCCCGCGACCTCGGTATCGCGCACCTCGGCGACACGAATGCTCACGGGTGGCTCCAGACTCGCGGCCCGGACCCGGATCAGGTCACCGGCACGGAGGTCCTGCCCCCGAGGTTCGAGCAGGTCGTCCATCATCAAGCGCGCGGACTCCAGGGTGCGTTCCAGGTAGGACTGAGCCGATTCACGGTCGTCCTGGTCGAGTGCGTACACCGCCGAGGTGAGACCTTGCACGACGTTGTCATTGATCTCGAGTGCTTGCCGCCGGCGCTGTTGCGACTCGCCGAGCCGGGTCGCCATCGCCTCGCGCTCGAGCCGCGGGTGGGCGTCGGCGAGGAAGAACGCGGTCACCGGCTGGTGGTCTGATTCGTTGAAGCTCACCTTGGTCACGTCGAGCAGCAGGTCGCCGCCATCGAGGCGGTTGGCAGGGATCGCGCGCCCGTCTCGACTGCCTCCGGGCAGGACCTCACGTAGCCCGCGGCCACTCGGATCCGCGCCCAGGATCTCGGTGGTCCGTGGGTTGGCCTGGACGATGCGCTGGTCGGCGTCGACGACGAGGATCGCTTCGGGCGCGGCGTCGATGAGGCCGCGGAACCGCTCGACGACCCGCTCGCGCTCCTGTTCGGCCAGGACCCGTTCGGTGACGTCGATGCAGGTGCCGCGCATCCGCACCGGCGTTCCGGAGGCATCCATGATCACCTCGCCGTTGGACGAGAGGTAGCGGAGGTCACCGTTGGGCCGGACGATCCGCTCGATCATCCGGTAGGGCTCGCCGGTGGCGTAGGCCTGCTGGTGAACGGCCTGGATCCGTTCCCGGTCGTCGGGGTGGATGTTGCCGAGGAACCGCTCGTAGGAGGCGTTGAACGACTGCGGTTCGTAGCCGTAGATCCGGTAGAGCTCGTCGGACCACTGGTTCGTGTCGGTCGCGATGTGCCAGTCGTAGTCACCCATGCTGGCCAGGTGCTGGGCGCTGTTCACGCGCATGGTCAGGTCGTCGAGCTCGGACTCGGCGACGATTCGCGCGGCCGTCATGGTGATGATGTCGAACACCACGGGGAAATGGCTGGTCGCGGCTTCAGCATCGGCGACGGACGGCCAGCCGAGTGCCAGAACCCCCAGTTGACCGGGAAGCCGACGAGCCACGACGTGGTCGATGCCCAGTGTGCGCCACGCGGTCGGAGCAAGGACGACACTCGGTCCGCCGTCCGCGCTCGGCCCGACGCCCGAGCCCGGCACCTCAAGGCCATCGAGGAAGGCCGTGGCTGCCCCGTCAGGGGTGGTGGTCTCGACGACGACCGTCGTTGCACCGACAAGCCGGCGCACCTTGGGCAGCGCCAGCTCGAAGAACGACTCGGGGTCGGTCGCGAGCGCGCACGCACGCACCAACTCGATCAGCGATCCATTCCCCCGGATGTCACTCATGTCCTGTGGCTCCTCCCCGAACCTTTCCTCATCGTAGGCCGATGTGCGAGGTTGCGAGGCAGCTTCCCTAGACCGGTGACAAATCGGGCATCATGACCCTGAGTGCCAGCGCGTCAGCCACTCGGCCGAGACCTTGGCCAGCGCCATCTGCCATAACGGTCCGAAGCTGATCCGGCCGGCTCCGGCACGTGCATACATCCCGAGGTCACCATCGACAGGATTCGCGATCGCGTTGACCGGCAGGGGCAGTGCGGCGCAGATACGTGCCAAGGTCGCCTCGTCGTGGAAACCGACCGGATACAGCGAGTCGGCGCCGGCCTCGGCGCAGGCGATCATGCGCGCGATCGCCAGGTCGACCCGCTCGTCGTCGGCACCCAGCTTGTTCTTGAACGTGTCCGTGCGGGCGTTCAGCACCACATGGACACCGGCAGCGTCGGCCGCTGCGCGCAGTTCGCCGATCAACGCCGCGTGCTCCTCGGAGCTGCGCATCCGGCCACCTTCACCGTGCACGGTGTCCTCGATGTTGAGCCCGACCGCGCCGGCGCCCAGCAGCCCGTCGATGAGCGTGCGAGCGGACTGTCCGTAGCCCGACTCGATGTCGACGGAGACCGGCACCGAGACCGATGCGGTGATCTGCGCGACGCGGGTGGTGACCTCGGTGAAGCTCATCCCCTCCCCGTCGGGGCGTCCGATGGAGTCGGCCAGGGGGTGGCTGCCGACCGTCAGGCCACCGAAACCGGCTGCGACGGCAGCCCGCGCCGACCAGGCGTCCCACACGGTTGGCAGCACCCCGGGGGTACCGGGAACGTGCAGCGCCAACAGCGCCTGTGCCTTGGTCTCGAGTTCCGTGATGTCACTCATGTCAGCTCCTCAGGGTTGCAGCAGGACCTTGATCGAACGGCGTTCGTCCATCGCCCGGTAACCCTCGGCGACCTCGGACAACGGCAGTACCGAGTCGAACACCAACCCGGGGTTCACTGTTCCGGAGGTGACCATCTCGAGCAGTTCGGGAAGGTAACGGCGGACGGGCGCAACGCCGCCCGCCAGGCCGACGTTCTTGGCGAACATCCGGTCGACCGGCAGCTTCACACCGTGCGGAACCCCGACGAACCCGACCATCGCGCCCGGTCGTGCCGCCGAGAACGCCATCCGCATCGAGTCGTCGGTGCCCACGCACTCCAGAACGGCGTCCGCGCCGACGCCGCCGGTGATCTCCTTGATCCGCTTGACCCCCTCGGCCCCGCGCTCGGCGACGATGTGGGTGGCGCCGAACGCGGTCGCGATCTGCTGGCGAGGCTCGTGACGCGACATCGCGACCACCTTCTCGGCGCCCATCTGGACCGCGGCGAGGACGCCACACAGGCCGACGGCCCCGTCGCCCACGACCACCACCGTGTCCCCCGGCTTGACCCGCGCCGAGACCGCGCAGTGCCAGCCCGTCGGGAAGACGTCAGCGAGGGTGAGCAGGGACGGGACCAGCGCGGCGTCCGGCTGCCCGTCGGTCTTGATGAGGCTGCCCTCGGCCTGCTGGACCAGTCCGTACTCGCCCTGTCCGCCGGTCGTGAACCCGCTGTTCTCGCAGGCCGACTGGGCGCCGTTCGCGCAGTGCGGGCAGGTGTTGTCGCAGGTGCAGAACGGGACCACGACGAAGTCGCCGGCCTTGAACGAGCTCACGTCGGAGCCGACCTCCTCGATCACACCGACCATCTCGTGGCCGATCGTCGAGCCAGCCGTGATCGGGTTCTTCCCGCGGTACGGCCACAGGTCGGAACCGCAGATACAGCCCGCGGTGATCTTGATGACGGCGTCGGTCGGGACGCTGATGACGGGGTCCGGACGATCCTCGAGACGGATGTCCCTGGCAGCGTGGATGGTGGTGACTCGCATGGCCCCGATCCTGCCAGTACCCACAACCCGGGCAACATGGCGTTGGCTTCATCTCATATGTGAGATAGCGTCCGGGAGTGACCGTCGACTACCTCTCCCAGATCGGCACCTTGATCCGGAGTGCCCGCAACCACCGCGGCTGGACCCAGCAGCAGCTCGCCGACGCGCTGAGCACCAGTCAGAGCGCGGTGAACAGGATCGAGCGCGGCCACCAGAACGTCTCGCTGGAGATGCTGGCGCGTATCGGTGAGGCGCTGGACGAACAGCTCGTGAGCATCGGGGCTGGCCCGGTCCACCTCCGGGTGACCGGCCCGACGACCCTGTCCGGCAGCATCGACGTCAAGACCTCGAAGAATGCGGGCGTCGCGCTCCTGTGTGCGGCCCTGCTCAACAACGGCCGGACCACGCTGCGCAAGGTTGCCCGGATCGAGGAGGTCAACCGGTTGCTCGAGGTGCTGACCAGCATGGGGGTGCGCACCCGCTGGCTCAACGCCGACAACGACCTCGAGATCGTTCCGCCCGCGCTCCTGGACATCGGTGCGATCGACGGCGAGGCCGCACGTCGTACCCGGTCGATCATCATGTTCCTGGGCCCGCTGTTGCACCGCTCCTCCGATTTCCAGCTCCCGTACGCCGGCGGCTGCGACCTCGGCACCCGCACCGTCGAGCCGCACCTCACCGCGCTGCGCCACTTCGGCCTGGAGGTCAAGGCCACCGAGGGCAGCTACCACGCGATCGTCGCCGAGGGCGCAGCGCCGGAGCGCCCGATCGTGCTCACCGAGCGCGGCGACACGGTCACCGAGAACGCGCTCATGGCCGCGGCCCTGTACGACGGCACGACGGTCATCCGCAATGCCAGCCCGAACTACATGGTCCAGGACCTGTGCTTCTTCCTCCAGAAGCTCGGCGTCGTGGTCGAGGGTATCGGCACCACCACGCTCGTGGTCACCGGATGCCCGGTGATCGACGTGGACGTCGAGTACTCCCCCAGCGAGGACCCGATCGAGGCGATGTCGTTGCTGGCGGCTGCGATCGTCACCGGCTCGGAGATCACCATCCGCCGGGTGCCGATCGAGTTCCTGGAGATCGAGCTCGCGCTGCTCGAGGAGATGGGCTTCCGGTACGAGCGTTCCGAGGAGTACCGGGCTGCCAACGGGCACACCAGGCTGCTCGACCTGACCACCGCGGTCTCGCCGCTGCACTCCCCCATCGACAAGATCCACCCGATGCCGTTCCCGGGCCTCAACATCGACAACCTGCCGTTCTTCGCGGTGATCGCAGCGGTCGCCCAGGGGCAGACGATGCTGCACGACTGGGTCTACGAGAACCGGGCGATCTACCTCACCGAGCTCGGCAAGCTCGGCGGCAAGGTCACCCTTCTCGATCCGCACCGGGTGATGATCGACGGCCCCACACACTGGTCGGGAGCGGAGATCGTGTGCCCGCCGGCGCTTCGCCCGGCGGTGGTCATCCTGCTCGCAATGATGGCGTCGAAGGGCACCTCGGTGCTGCGTTCGGTCTACGTGATCAACCGCGGTTACGAAGACCTCGCCGAGAGGCTGAACCAGCTCGGCGCGCGCATCGAGACCTTCCACGATCTGCGCTGACAGGCGCTGCGCGCCGTCTCTACCACCGAGGCTAGGCCTTGAACAACGTCTCCACGAAGGCCCGGCTACGCTGGGCGACCGGCGGTGGTGACGCCATGTCGGTCGTGATGCGGGGCAGGGCCGCGGTGTTCGCGAGCTGGTGGGCGTGCCAGTCGGTCTCGGCCTCGACCAGGGCGCCCAGGTCGGAGCGGGTCAGGAAGATCCCCGAACAGTCCGCGCAGCGGGCGACCGACGCATGGCCGTAGGACCGCGTCTCCATCGTCCCCTGGCACTGGGGACAGGTCATCGTCTCCACGTGCTGACGGTACTCCGCGCCGTGTCGTATCTCCGGACGGCTCGCGCAGTGAATACTGGTGCCGGGAGCGGAGGGTTGAGGGACCTTGGAACGACCAGTCACAGGACACGTCTACCTGGACGCGGTCTTCGAGCCGCCCGGAAGCCTGCTCGCGATGGCTCACCGGGGCGGTGCGAAGCACCCGTCGCTGGGTGGGCTGGAGAACACCGCGCACGCGTTCCGGCATGCCCACGACCTCGGGTACCGCTACCTGGAGACCGATGTCCACCTGACCGCCGACGGCACCCTAGTGGCGTTCCACGACAACGTCCTGGACCGCATCACCGATGCGACCGGCTCGATCGCGGACGCCGGTCCTGACGTGATCGGCGGCGCGAGGATCGGCGGGACAGAGCCGATCCCGCTGCTTGCCGACCTGCTCGAGGAGTTCGCCGACTGCCGGTTCAACATCGACCTGAAGTCACCCGGGGCCGGCGAGGCCCTCGCGGAGCTCCTCGACGCCACCCGCGCGCACGACCGGGTCGCGGTCGGAGCATTCTCCCTGGCTCGGATCCGCGAGTTCCGGCGCCGTACGTCCGGCCGGGTCGCTACCTCGGCCGCGCCGGCCGAGGTGATGGCCTTCCTGCTCGCCCCGACCGGCAGACTGGCCCGCGCTCTGACCAGCGCGGGCGTCGCAGCACTGCAGGTCCCGTACCGGCGCGGGGCGGTCCCCGTCGTCTCCGGTTCCCTCGTACGACGAGCCCACGCGGCCGGCGCACACGTGCACGTCTGGACCGTCGACGACCCCGTCGAGATGAACGAGCTCATCGACCTCGGAGTCGACGGGATCATCACCGACCGCACCGACGTCCTCAAGGACGTCCTCACCGCTCGCGGACTCTGGAGGGAACCGGCATGAGCACCTCGATCGAGGCGACGTCGCCTCCGGATGCCGCTGACCGGCTCCGCCAGCAGAAGGCCTGGAACTGGTACGACTGGGCCAACTCGGCGTACTACACGACGGTGCTGTCGGTGATGTTCGCGCCGTACATGATCACGGTGGCGGGCAAGGCCGCCGGATGCGTCAACGCCGACGAGAACTGCAAGAAGACCGTCGACGTCCTGGGCCTGCACCTCGCTGCGGGTGCGCTTCCGAGCTACCTGACCAGCTTCGCGACGATCGCCGGCGCGTTCCTGCTGCCGGTGGTCGGCGCCGTCGTGGACCGGTCACCGCGCAAGAAGCTGCACATGGCGGCCTACGGATGGGCTGGCGCGGCCTTCGGCTGCCTGCTGTTCTTCCTTCAGGGCGACCACTGGCAGCTCGGTGCCGTCGCCGTCGTGATGAGCAGCGTCCTGGCCGGCTGCTCCCTGGTCAGCTACTACGCGATCCTGGTGGACATCTCGACTGAGGAGGAGCGCGACCGGGCCTCCTCGCGTGGCTGGGCCTGGGGCTACCTCGGCGGCGGCGCCCTGCTCGCCCTGAACCTGGTGCTGTTCCTCGGCCACGACAGCTTCGGACTGTCCAAGGCGATGTCGGTCCGGGTCTCGCTGCTCTCGGCGTCGGTGTGGTGGGCGGCCTTCACCGTGATCCCCTACGTGCGACTGCGCAACTACGCGCCCAGCAACGTCGTCGCCGAGTCCGGTGGCTGGTTCTCGCGCAGCTTCGGACAGCTCTTCACCACCCTTCGGGACCTGCCGAACTACCCGATGACCCTGACCTTCCTGATCGCCTACCTGTTCTTCAACGATGGCATCCAGACGGTGATCTACGCAGCGTCGACGTACGGCGAGAAGCAACTCGGCTTCGGGACGTCGGTCCTGATCGGCACGATCCTGCTGATCCAGTTCGTGGCCTTCGGCGGTGCCCTGTTCTTCGGACGGCTCGCAGCACTCTACGGCGCCTACCGGTCCATCCTGTGGGGCACGTTCGCCTGGATGGGGATCGTGACCGCGGCCCTCTTCCTGCCCCGCAAGAACCTGGTGCTGTTCATCCTGGTCGCGATCGCGATCGGGGTCGTCATGGGTGGCACGCAGGCGCTGTCGCGCTCGTTCTTCAGCCTGCTGATCCCGCGGGGACGCGAGGGCGAGTACTTCAGCCTGTACCAGGCCGCCGAGCGCGGGACCTCATGGTTCGGGACGCTGACGTTCGGGCTCGTGTTCCAGATCACCGGCTCGTACCGGCCCGCCATCTTCGCTCTCGTGGTCTTCTTCGTCCTCGGGGCGGTATTCCTGCTCCGCCTCGACCCCGAACGGGGCATCCGAGACGCAGGGAACCACCTTCCGACCCGCAGGATGCCCGATCACGTGTGAGTCGTGTCTCGCAGCCGAACCCGCGGGAATCCTCAGGGGTGCGCGTTCGTTGACGATCTACCGAGGGAAACCAGTCGGTGGCGCGTCCCGCACGCGAACGGCTGGCGTCACGTTCGACTTGCCTGAGCGTCCCAGAGGTTGTACGCATGAGGGTGCGGCCACGATCTGGCTCGCACGGACTATTTGGAGGAATCGCATGGGAGACCGGACTTTGCGAGGCGCGCGCCTCGGTGGCCAGAGCTTCGAGGATGAGCGTGGCATCGAGTTCGCTGCGCGGCAGCAGGTCGGTTACCAGTGCACCCGCGGCCACGTCTTCGAGATCACGATGTCGGTCGAGGCTGACGTCCCGGCGAACTGGGAGTGCCCGCGCTGCGGCGCCGAGGCCCTGAGCGTCGACGGGATCCTGCCCGAGCAGAAGGTCGAGAAGCCGGCCCGCACGCACTGGGACATGCTCCTGGAGCGCCGGTCCATCAGCGAGCTCGAGGACATCCTGACCGAGCGGCTGGAGCTGCTCCGCGGCGGTGAGATCGGCCCGGCGCACCTGCACCGCCCGGCATCACGCGCCAAGGCCAAGAAGAAGGCCAACGCCTGACCTGAAGCGCCGATCCGTCACCCCGGGTCACCCGGCTCGACCACATCGCCCTGGACCACGTCACTTGGTGGTTCAGGGCGACGTACGTTCCAGGACTGGACGCCCAACGGTCCTAGTCGCCGGGCCAGGGCACGGGCCAGGAAACGTCGGCCGAGCGGACGCGTGAACGGCAGGATCAGCACCATGCCGAACACATCGGTGACGAACCCGGGACTGATCATCAGGGTTCCCCCGATCACGATCAGGATGCCGTCGGCCAGTTCCCGGGCGGGCATGCGGCCCTCGGCCAGGGCGACCCGCAGCGCACGCCAGGCCCTGCTGCCCTGGTGACGGATCAACCAGGACCCGAACGCACTGTCCGCGATGAGGAGCAGGACGGTCCACCACACCCCGATCACCTGGCCGACCTTGATCAGGACGTAGATCTCCGCGATCGGGACCAGGATGAAGGCGACGAGCAGCAGCCACCAGGGGAAGGACCGCCTCATTCACCCACCTGGCCGTCCACGGCCTCGCGCAACAGGTCTGCATGCCCGTTGTGACGCGCGTACTCCTCGATCATGTGCAGCAGGATCCAGCGCAGGCTGAAATACCCGGAGCCGTGACGCGACTCGCGGCGGGAGAGTGCGTCCAGAC
The DNA here is from genome assembly GCF_025965215.1 of Marmoricola sp. Classification (GTDB taxonomy): domain Bacteria; phylum Actinomycetota; class Actinomycetes; order Propionibacteriales; family Nocardioidaceae; genus Marmoricola. The sequence continues at coordinate 16,059 of NZ_JAOPXI010000077.1, read as the reverse complement.
CGCCCTCCACCAGGACGTCGGCCACATCGGCCCGAGCGTGCGCGACGGTCGAGTCGTAGGCGGCGAACAGGTCCACAGCCGGATCGAGGGCGCCGGTCCGCCATTCCCAGTCGGGGTCGGACTCCCAGTCGATCCCGTCCCACGGAGCCCCGAACTCACGCCCGAGCAGGACCCGCGAGAACCAGCTCTCCTCGACCAGGGTCAGGTGCTTCATCATGCCGCCGAGGGTCATCGTCGACGGCTCGATGCGGAGTGCGAGTCCTGCGGCATCGACCCCATCGACCTTCGACCGGAAGGTCGCGCGATGGTAGTCGAGGAAGGCGAGCAGGGTTTCGGACTCGCCTGCTCGCAGTGGCGGATCGACACGGGGGGACATGGCTCCCACGCTAACTGCTCGTTTCAACCCGGGGACGGTCACCGGTGACGACGGATGAGGCGGCGGGGGGAGGAACGGGACCTTCGGACCGCCCGCACGATGACTGGATGTCACCGGACGACCGTTGTCTACTGGTGCCGCACTCCCCCCGTGTTCTCCCATCCGGCTCGAGAGACCTCGACGCAACCGTAGGGGTCCACCCACACCGCGGCGGCCGGTGAGGCTTTGCCCTCATGTCGAGGTTCGCAAGCAAGACGATCTGCCTGGAGGAACAGCGCTACCCAACCGATCTCCGGCGCTCCTGTCAACCGTCGACTGACCTGCGCAGATGCGGTAAATACGCAGGTCAGGCGAGTGACTCCAGAGCCAACAATTCATGAAAGAAAATTCGTCCGGCGGCGTGTCTTGACGGACTCGCTGAAGTGCACGTTGAAGGTTCACTCCGGTACGACACAGGTGCCGATCGCTGTCGTCGCCAGGATCGGTTCGGGCAGCATCAACGCGGCCGAGCCACCGGCCCCGGCAGTCCCGCGACCGACGACCGTGGCCGTGAAGGTGATGACCCGCGAGCGTGTCCCGACGCGGGTCAGCTCGCCCACGACCTCGAGCACGTCGCCGGCCCTCACCGGCGCACGGAACTGCACCTCGGCGTACGACGCGAACAGTCCTTCGTCCTCGTCGGTGGTGATGCACAGCTCGGTGGCGACGTCACCGAACAGGGCGAGCGTGTAGGCACCGTCGACCAGGTTGCCGGCGTAGTGCGCGTGCGCGTACGGGACGTAGCGCCGGTGCGTGACCCGCAGACCCGGCACGCAGGCAGGTGTTCGACTCATGACGCCCTCTTCTCGAGACGGTGGACCAGGAAGCTGGCGACGTCGACCGGGGTCGTTCCGCGGGCGAAGACCCGGTCGACCCCGAGTTCGGCGGCCATCGACTCGTCGAAGCGCGGCCCGCCGACGATCAGCACCGGCCGCCGTGCCGGCGGAAACGCCTCGCGGAACGCGGCCGACATCTCCCGGGTGTTCAGCAGGTGCGCGTCTCGCTGGGTGACCACCTGACTGACGAGGACCGCGTCGGCCTTCTCCTCGATGGCGTGGCCGACCAGGTCGGGAACGGAGACCTGGGCGCCGAGGTTCACGACCTTCAGCTCTCGGTAGTACTCCAGCCCCTTCTCCCCCGCGAAGCCCTTGATGTTCAGGATCGCGTCGATCCCGACCGTGTGGGCGTCGGTGCCGATGCACGCGCCGACCACGACCAGGCGGCGCCGCAAGGTCGACTTCACCCGGGCGTTGACCTCCTTGGCCGTGAGGAGCGGGTAGTCCCGCTCGACCACCTCGACCAGGCTGGGATCGACCAGGTGGCGGACCGGACCGTAGACCACGAAGAACGTGAAGTCCGGCCCCATGGGCTTCGCATGAACCACCAGCGCCGGCTGGATCCCCATCTTCTCGGCCAGCTGGGCTGCGGCGCCCTCTGCGACCTTGGAGTGGGCCATCGGCAGGGTGAAGGACACCTGGACCATGCCGTCACCGGTGGTGTCGCCGTACGGTCGGAGCAGACTCATGCGGTCCCCTCCAGGAGGTCGGTGGCGGGGTTCACGTACGCGGGTGCCTTCCGGAACACCCCGTCCAGGCCACGGCCCCCGTCTGGCGGCCGCCGCATCAAGCCGAACGTGCCGTCGGCGATCGCATCCAGGAGCCCACGATCGTGCTCCAAGATCCGTTCGAGCAGGTCGATCGACTCGCCCAGGACCTGCTGTGCCCGGGCCGGGATGAAGCTGCCGGGGAGCGGCCGGAAATCGGCCTGCAGGTCGCCGGCCGCGTGGAGCACGTAACGGACGTTCTGCAGTGCCAGGTCGCGGTCCGAGAGCCACGGTGTGACCACTGCCTCGGTCATCATCCCGACGAGCAAGATGCCCTGGCCGGTCAGTGCGCCGACAAGGTTGAAGAACCCGTCCAGCAGGTAGCCCCGGAAGACGTCACCGGTCATGTGCTTGGTCGGCGGCATCCATTTGAGCGGCGCTTTCGGGAACAGCTCGCGCGCCAGCAGTGCGTGCGCGAGCTCGAGCCGTAGCGAGGACGGCACGTCCGGGTCGATCTCGAACGCATGGCCCAGGCCGAGCTGCCAGTCCGCCAGCCCAGCCTCCTTGGCGAAGAACTCGTTGAGGAGCTGACTGGTGGTCACGGTGTGCGCTGCCTCGACCGCGTCCGCGGTCGTGAGGTAGTTGTCCTCGCCGGTGTTGATCACGATCCCGGCGCGGGCGTGGACCTGGCGGCTGAACCGCTGGTCGACGAAGGTGCGGATCGGGTTGATGTCGCGGAAGAGGATCCCGTACATCGAGTCGTTCAGCATCATGTCGAGTCGTTCCAGGCCGGCGAGCGCGGCGATCTCGGGCATGCAGAGGCCGGAGGCGTAGTTGGTCAGCCGGACGTAGCGGCCCAGCTCGCGGCTCGTCTCGTCCAGCGCGGCCCGCATGAGCCGGAAGTTCTCCTGGGTCGCATAGGTGCCGGCGAAGCCCTCCCGAGTGGCGCCCTCGGGCACGTAGTCGAGCAACGACTGGCCGGTCGAACGGATCACGGCGATCACGTCGGCACCGGCGCGCGCCGCTGCCTGGGCCTGCGGGATGTCCTCGTAGATGTCCCCAGTGGCCACGATCAGGTAGATCCACGGCTGGCTCGGGGCGTCTCCCATCGTGCGGATCAACCGCTCCCGGGCCTTGCGCTGCGCATCGATCCGGCGGATCCCCGCGCCCACCTGGCGGCGCGCCGCGGCCTGGGCGCGGGTCGCGTCACGCCCGTCGGGCAACCGGAACCGGACGGACCCGGCGGCGGCCTTCTGCGCCAGCACCAGCAGGTCCTCGCCCTCCCCGCGAACCAGCGCATCCCAGACGGGGAGCGCCAGCCCGTGCTCGAGCCCGACATCGGCCCGCACCGCATCGGCAAGCCGGTTGACCCAGGGGGTGCCGTCGGGGTCGGCTCCGGACAGTCCCGCCAAGCGCAGCGTCGCCCGCTCGACCGAGACGGTGGTGTGCTGGCGGGCCAGCTTGACGATGGGTCGGCCGACCTGGCGCGCCAGCACCCGGGCGCGTCGTACGAGGACCGGGTCGAGATCCAGCTTGCCCGTCATCGCCGCTGTCCGAAGAGGTCGCGTACGCCGGGTGTTACCCGGTACAGGTCGAGCGCGAGGTCTGCGTGTCCGGGGACGTAGCCGTTGCCGACGAGCATCGTGACGTCTGCCGCCAGGCCCTCGGCTCCCAGGGCTGCCGCGGGGAACGAGGTCGCCATCGAGAAGAAGATGATCGTGCCGCCGGTGCCCGTCGCCAGGATCGCCCCACCCTCACAGCCGGGCACGTCGACACAGACCACGGTGACATCAGCCGGGCCACCGGCCTTCGCGACAGCGTCCCGCAGCCCCCTCGGATCACGGGCGTCGGCGAGCACCACCTCGTCGGCGAGCCCGGAGTCACGCAGGGACCGGGCTTCGCGCTCGTTCGGCACGACGCCGATCAGGTGGGTCGCTCCGGCGCGCCGTGCCGCGGTCAGACTCAGTGAGCCGGATTTCCCGGCTGCTCCGATGACGGCCACCCCCACGTCGTCAGCCGCGGCGGCATACTCAGCGACCACCCGGGCTGTCAGCGCCGGCGCCCCGCACACGTCCATCACGGCAAGAGCTTCGGCGTCGTCGAGATCGGGGGGCAGGACCGCCGCGATCGAACGACCGAACAGGATCGCGTGACCTGATGCGGGAACCTGCTCGGACATCCCGTCCCAGCGTTCGAGGCCGTCGGAGATCGCCAGGGGCGTGAGCGTCAGCGAGACCAGGGTGGCCACCCGGTCGCCGACTCGCAGTCCGAGCGGCGAGGCAGGACCCACCTCCTCGACCGTTCCGATCAGCATGCCGCCCGAGCCGGTGACCGGGTTCTGCATCTTGCCGCGCTCAGCGACGATGTCGAGGACCTCGGAGCGCACGGACTGCCCGTTGCCGGCGTGCTTCTCGAACAGCTGACGGAACGACGCCGCGTCGAGGTTGAGCCGTTCGATCCCGATCCGGACCTCGTCGGCCCAGAGCTCGGGACGGGCATCGAGCCTCGATGCAGACTGGGGCAGCGCACCCGCCGGTTCCAGGACGCGGTGGCTGCCCACCGGATCTCCTTCGGCCAACAGGTCGTTCGTCACGTATCGTCCTTCCATTCGACTCATTCACGAGATAATTTCCCGTGTCGAGGTGGCATTGCCGGATCTTCTCTCCTACTCTGACACCTGAGACCGGCGTCACACAACCGACGCGCTGGTAGGACCCATGTCGCGCCATCCGCGGCCAGGAGGAGCAATGAGCGTCGAAACGATCGCACCGGACGTCGCGGGTCAGCCGTACCGCTACACGCGCGTCGAGCTGGTCGAGCCCGACTGGACGCGGTTCCCCGGCTGGCGGGACGTCACGGCGGCCGACTGGGCGAGCGCCCAGTGGCAGCGCGCGCACTGCGTCAAGAATCCGTACCAGCTGCGGGAGGTCCTCGGTGACCTGGTCGCGGAGTCGTTCTACGTCGACCTCGAGCGCGACCACGCCGAGCGCGCCACGATGTCAATGCTGCTGCCCCCGCAGATGCTCAACACGATGGCCTCCGGGGCCCGGGCGGGTGGCCCCGGATCGTTGACTGAGGCGTTCCTGGCCGACCCGGTACGCCGCTACATGGTCCCGGTGTTCTCCGACCGGCGTACGGACTGGCCCTCGCACCCGCACTCGTCGCGCGACTCGCTGCACGAGCACGACATGTGGGCAGCCGAGGGGTTGACCCATCGCTACCCGACCAAGGTCCTGGCCGAGCTGCTTCCGACCTGCCCCCAGTACTGCGGGCACTGCACCCGGATGGACCTCGTCGGCAACTCCACGCCGCAGGTCGACAAGCTGAAGTTCACCGTGAAGCCGACCGACCGGCTCGAGGCCATGCTGACCTACCTCCGCGCGACGTCTCAGGTCCGCGACGTCGTCGTCTCGGGCGGTGACGTGGCGAACATGCCGATCGCCCGGCTCGAAGACTTCCTGACCCGGCTGCTCGAGATCGAGAACATCCGTGACATCCGGTTGGCGACCAAGGCGCTGATGGGCATGCCGCAGCACTGGCTCCAGGACGACGTCCGTGCCGGCATCGAACGAGTCGCCACGACGGCACGGTCTCGCGGTGTGTCGCTCGCGATCCACACCCACGTCAACCACGCGAACTCGGTCACGCCGCTGGTGGCGGACGCAGCCAGGGCGATGATGGACGCCGGCGTGCGTGATGTCCGCAACCAGGGCGTCCTGCTGGACGGGGTGAACGCGGATCCGCACGCGCTCCTCGACCTGAGCTTTGCGCTGCTCGACGGGGCCCAGATCATGCCGTACTACCTCTACATGTGCGACATGATCCCGAACGCGGAGCACTGGCGGGTCTCGGTGGCCCGTGCCCAGCAGCTCCAGCACGAGATCATGGGGTACCTCCCTGGGTTCGCCACCCCGCGGATCGTGTGCGACGTACCGTTCGTCGGCAAGCGGTGGGTCCACCAGTTGGCCCAGTACGACACCGAGCACGGCATCTCGTACTGGACGAAGAACTACCGCACGTCCATCGAGGCCGCCGACAACGAGGCGCTGACCCGCCTCTACGAGTACTACGACCCGATCCACTCCCTGCCGCGTTCTGGGCAGGACTGGTGGCGCCAGCACGCGTGATCGACGGGGCGCTCCTAGGAAGTCGGGTTAGCGTCGAGGCGTGGAACTGGACCGACGAACCCTGATGGCGGCCGGCCTCGGCGTGCTGCTCAGCGGTTGCGCGACGAGCCGGACCGCTGCTGGCTCGCCGTCGGGCTACCGGGCCGGGACGCCGAGTGCCGCGCTCGCGACGACACCGGCGGTCCTGCCCTCCCCCGCGCTCTGGCAGCCGTCCAGCGGAGATTTCGACCCGCGATGCAAGCTGGCCGCCATCCGTTGGATCGAGCGCGTCGGGACCGGTCCGAACCGTCGCCTCGCCGTGATCGACGCCCAGTACGGCGGACTGCTGACCAGCTCGGCGAGCGTCCTGGTGGTGACCCGGTCCTGGTCCTTGGCCAACGGCGTCGTCACCCCGTCTGGGCGGACCTACGACGTCCGGCTCTCGCGCCGGAGCTCAGGGTGGCACGTCGACGCCGTGCACCCCTCGCGGCCCGGACCGCCCGCACCGCTCAGCTCCGTTGCCAGACAGGTGCTGAGCGATGACCGGATCGTCCTACCGCCCGCGGCTCGCCGAGACGTGCGCTCCGGCCTGGTTCACCACACGACCCTGGTAGCGCTGCTGACCCTGGCCCGCGACTTCAGGATCGCAGTGAGCGTCATCCGCTCTGGCCACCCGTTGTACGTTTTCGGCACGAACAGGCTCAGCGACCACCCTCGCGGTCGCGCCTTCGACACCTGGCAGATCAATGGGAAGTCGGTCGTGGACCCGCGCACCTCCAGGCATCTGGTCACCGAGTACATGCACGCCGCAGCGAGCGCCGGCTCCTACAACGTCGGCGGGCCCTACCTGCTCGGATCAGCCCCGCAGTGGTTCAGCGACCGCACCCACCACGACCACGTGCACGCGGGCTTCCTGACCTAGGTGTCCGCGACGTCCGTCAGGATGTTGACCAGTCGCGCGATCGGACTCTCCAGCGCCCACCGCCCCGCGAGCTCGGTCAGCGCGGCAGGATCGAGCGGCGTCGCCGGCATCGCCAGGTCGGGCGCACCCAGATCGATCGACCGGGCGACCGCGACGACCTCAGGGGCGACCTCCAGGTACGGCGCAGCATCGAGGATCTTGCGTCGCGGCCCGGGCGCCAGGTCAGCCTCTGGATCGAGCGCCGCGGCCCGGATTCCGGCGATCGTGCCGAACCGGTTGAGCAACGTGGCCGCGGTCTTCTCCCCCACGCCGGCGACACCCGGAAGCCCGTCGGAATTGTCGCCACGCAGGGTGGCGAAGTCGGCGTACTGGCTGGCGTTGACGTCGTACTTCTCCCGGACGACTGCCTCGGTGACCCGCTCGTGGCGTCCAACGCCGCGCGCGGTGTAGAGCACCCGGACGCTGAGTCCTGTGTCGGGCGCGTCGTCGACGAGCTGGAAGAGGTCCCGGTCCCCCGTCACGATCTCGACCGGCATCCCGGCGTCGGTGGCCAGGGTGCCGATCACGTCATCGGCTTCGTACCCGTCGGCTCCGACGATCGCGATACCGAACGCGTTCAGGACCTCGACGATGATCGGGATCTGGACCTGGAGCGGATCAGGCACCACTTCGATGTCCGAACCGCCGGGGACCTCGGCCTCGACCCGGTGCGCCTTGTAGCTGGGGATCAGGTCGACGCGCCACTGCGGGCGCCAGTCGTTGTCCCAGCAGCAGGCCAGGTGCGTGGGTTCGTACTCCTCGACCAGCCGGGAGATGAAGTCCAGCAGCCCGCGGACGGCGTTGACCGGGGTTCCGTCCGGGGCACGCATGGTGTCCGGCACGCCGTAGAAGGCCCGGAAGTACAGGGACGCGGTGTCCAGCAGCATGAGCGAGGTCACAGCGCAAGGCTAGGGCCTCGACGTAAAAGAAGGCGCCCAGCCGGGCCCTAGCACTAGGCTCACCTGCGTGGAGAAGATCGACCGACAGATCCTGCGGCTCCTGGCCGCGGATGGCCGGATGTCCTACACGGACCTGGGCAAGGCCACCGGCCTGTCCACCAGTGCGGTGCACCAACGGGTCAAGCGCCTCGAGGAGCGTGGCCTGATCACGGGTTACGGCGCCTCGATCGACTACGCCCAGGCTGGTCGCCCACTCACCGCGTTCGTCTCGATCACGCCGTTCGACGCGTCGGCTGCCGACGACTACCCCGACCAGCTGGCCGACATGGAGGAGATCGAGAGCTGTTGGTCGGTGGCCGGTGAGGAGTCCTACATCCTCAAGGTGCGGGTCGCTACGCCGGCGGATCTGGAGGAGACGCTAAGCCGAATCAGGACGCGCGCGAAGGTCTCGACCAGGACCACGATCGTGCTCTCCACGTCGTACGAAGGTCGTCCGATCGGCTGACCTCTCAGTCAGCCACCGACGAGTACGAGACCACCCCGCGGCGCAGCCGGGTCACAGCCTCACGGGCCCGTTCCCGCAGCACCGGGTCTGCGGCGGCGTCGCCGACCTGACCGGCCAGGTCGAGGAGCTGCTTGACCCAGCGCACGAAGTCACCCGCGGCAAGGCCGGTTGCGTCCAGGACCTCGTCGAGATCGTCGCCCTCGGCCCAGCGGTAGGCAGCCAGTGCGAACCCGAAGTCCGGCTCACGCAGCTGGTCGAGCTTGTTCTCCCGCTCGAGCGCATCCAGGTCCGCCCAGAGCGCCGTCATCTCGCGCAGGACCTCCTTGACCGGGCCCCCGGGCAATCGGGGCGACTGGGCGTCGTCGGCCTTGCGCGACTCGAACACCAGGGCCGAGAGCACCGATGCCAGCTGGCTGGCGTCGAGGTCCTTCCAGAGCCCCAGCCGCAACGACTCGGCTGTGACCAGGTCCATCTCGTTGTAGATCCGCATCAGCGTCCGCCCGCGCTCGGTCACGACGTCGTCCTCGAGGTACTCCAGGGCTGTCAGGACGTCGCAGACCCGGTCGAACTGCCGGGCGATCGTGTTGGTGCGCTGCTCGATGCGCCGACGCAAGGTCCGCGAATCGCGATCGAGCTTGTACCAGCGCTCCATCCAGCGGGCATGATCCTCGCGATCGGGGCAGTCGTGACACGGGTGCTCGCGCAGTCTGCGGCGCAGCTCCTCGATCTTCGCCGAGCCGTCTGGTCGTCCGGTCACGTCGTCGCGGGTCGTGCCCGGTGGAGGCGGGGTGAAACCGTGCGTCCGGATCTTCAGGGTCGAGGCCAGGTCGCGCCGCGCCTGAGCATTGCGCCCGTTGAAGTTCTTCGGCACCTTCATCCGGGTCTGGACCACCACCGGGGTCGGGAAGTCCACGATGCTCAGCCGCCGTGCGTGCCGGTCATGGGTCAGGACGTAGGGACGCGGGCCGTCGGTCGCAGAGCTCGTGCCCGGATCGAGCACGACCGCCACGCCGGAGAACCGACCGGCCGGGACCTCGATGACGTCGCCCGGGCGGAGTGCCTCCAGCGACGCGACCACCTCCGCGCGACGGTCGTGACGACGCGACTTGGCCAGCCCGGCCTCGGTCTCGGAGAGCTCCCGGCGCAGCCGCGCGTACTCACCGAAGTCGCCGAGGTGGCAGCGAGCGGACTCGGCGTAGCCGTCGAGGGCGTCGTCGCTCTTGCGCAGCTGGCGCGCCAGGCCGACCACGGCCTTGTCGGCCTGGAACTGTGCGAACGAGGTCTCCAGCAGCTCGCGCGCACGCTCGCGCCCGAACTGGTGGACCAGGTTCACCGCCATGTTGTACGACGGCGCGAACGAGGACCTGAGCGGATAGGTGCGCGTGGATGCCAGTCCCGCCACCGACTTGGGCTCCAGCCCGGGTTGCCAGAGCACGACGCCGTGGCCCTCCACGTCGATGCCCCGTCGTCCCGCTCGACCCGTCAGCTGGGTGTACTCCCCCGGAGTGATGTCCGCGTGGGTCTCGCCGTTCCATTTCGACAGCTTCTCGATGACCACCGAGCGTGCCGGCATGTTGATCCCGAGGGCCAGGGTCTCGGTCGCGAAGACCACCCGGCACAGCCCGCGGAGGAACAGCTCCTCGACGCACTCCTTGAAGGTCGGCAGCATGCCGGCGTGGTGCGCCGCAACGCCACGGGTGAGCCCGTCGAGGAACTCGTGGTAGCCGAGGACCTGGAGGTCCTCCTCGGGGAGGTTCGAGCAGTGCTCCTCGACGAAGGCGAAGATCTCGTCACGTTCGGCCGGTGTGGTGAGCTTCAGGTTCGCGTTCAGGCACTGCTGCACAGCGGCGTCGCAGCCGACCCGGCTGAAGATGAACACGATCGCCGGCAGCAGCCCGGCCCGGTCCAGCTGCTCGACCACGTCGGCCCGGCTCGGCACCCAGACCCGTCGGCCGTTGCCCGACTGACGCGCGCGAGCCGGCTGGCGCTGGCCCCGCGGTGACCGGCGATCGCGCATCCGTCCGCTCATCAGGTCATCGCGCGCGACCCGCAGCAGCTCGGGATTGACCTCTTCGTGCCCCGGTTCGGCGGGGCCGTCCGAGAACAGGTCGAACATCTTCCGCCCGACCAGGACGTGCTGGTAGAGCGGAACCGGCCGTCGCTCCTCGACGATCGTCACGGTCTCGCCGCGAACCGTTCCGAGCCACTCGCCGAACTCCTCGGCGTTGCTGACCGTGGCCGAGAGGGAGACCAGCGCCACGGACTCGGGCAGATGGATGATCACCTCTTCCCAGACGGCTCCGCGGGAGCGGTCGGCCAGGTAGTGCACCTCGTCCATCACCACGTAGGCGAGACCGGTCAGGGCGCGCGAGCCGGCGTACAGCATGTTGCGCAGGACCTCGGTGGTCATCACCACGACCGGGGCGTCGCCGTTGATGCTGTTGTCCCCCGTGAGCAGTCCGACGTTCTCCGCGCCGTACCGCTCGACGAGGTCGTTGAACTTCTGGTTCGACAATGCCTTGATCGGCGCGGTGTAGAAACACTTGCGACCGCTCGCCAGGGCCAGGTGGACGGCGAACTCGCCGACGATCGTCTTGCCCGAGCCCGTCGGAGCAGCGACCAGCACCGAGTGGCCGTCTTCGAGGACCCGGCAGGCACGCAGCTGGAAGTCGTCGAGGGCGAAGGAGTAGTGCGCCGCGAAGTCGGCGAGGCCCGGGTGACCGCTCATGGCACCAGGACGCGAAGAGCCCCGGGCACCACGTCGACGGTCAGGGGCAGCGGGGCGATCCGCTCGCCGTCGGCGTACGCCACGATCCCCGGGGCCGCCACGGTGATCGAGCGACCGGTGAAGTGGTGCACCTTGGGGTGGTTCACGTGGCTGCCGGTGCGCAGCTTGGGGAACGTCCGGACCAGCTCGAGCTTGCCCATCGGGTCGATCGCCACCACGTCGAGCAGTCCGTCGTCCATCAGGGCTCCCTCGGTGATCCGCATCCCGCCGCCGAACGAGGGACCGTTGCCGACGGCGACCATCATCGCGTCGAAGCGGTGCTGGACGCCGTCTACCTCCAGGACGTACGGGATCGGGTTGAAGGTGCGGAGCTCGGCGAGCGTGGCGATGTTGTAGCGCATCTGGCCCTTGGGCCAGGTCATCTCGTTCGCCCGTTCGTTGACGATCGCGTCGAAGCCTGCTGCCAGCACGGTGACGTAGTACCGGGCACCGATGCGGGCGAGGTCGATCGTTCGTTCCTTGCCGGCGATGACGACATCGGCGGCTGCGGCCGGATCCTTGCGCGGCAGGTCCAGGTTGCGGGCCACGTCGTTGCCGGTGCCGGCCGGCACCAGTCCGAGCCGGGTCTGGCTGCCGGCAAGCGCCTGGGCGGCCAGGTGGACCATGCCGTCGCCGCCGATCACGACCAGGGTCTCCACCCCGTCAACCACGCACTCGCGGGCCAGGTCGAGCGCCTCGTCGGCATCACGGCCTGTCAGCGCCCGTACGTCGTACCCGGCATCGGTCAGGCGTGGCATCACCACGTCGCCGACCTGTCTGCCCTTGCCCTTGCCCGACGTCGGATTCGTCAGGACGGCGATCTCCTTGCGCACGACCCGACCCTAGCGGGGCGCACGAGCACGCGGAGCAGCGACGCTCACGGCGACTCGAGCGGTGAGGCCTGGTCGTCGTCCCAGTCCGGGATCGCGGCGGCACGCCGTCGGTCGACCAGGCGGGCCACCACCTCGGAGACCATGAACAGCACGGTCATCGGGACGGCCAGCATGCACATCGTGAACGGGTCGGTGCTCGGCGTCGCCACGGCGGCGAAGGTGAAGACGCCGACGATGATCCACGGGCGGTACTGGCCCAGCTTCTTGCCGCTGATCACGCCGGCAAGGTTGAGCATGATCACGAACAGCGGGATCTCGAAGGCGACCCCGAAGAGCAGGAGCAGGCGCACGACGAAGGAGAAGTACTCGTTGAACTCGACCAGGTTCTCGACGCTCTTGGGCGTCAGACCGAGCAGGACGTGCAGGCCCTTGGGCAGGATCCAGTACCCGGTCGCGACGCCGGCGAGGAAGAGCGGGCCGGCGACCGCGGCGAAGATCCGGGTCCACTTGCGTTCGTTGGGGTGCAGGCCCGGCAGGATGAAGGACCAGATCTGGTAGAGCCAGTACGGGCTGCTGCACACCAGCGCCGCGGCAGCGCAGAGCTTGATCTGTAGGAGGAACGGGCCGCCCACCCCGGAGATCACCGGCAGGCTCACCCGCCCGGCCCCGAGCAGCTCACGGGCATGGTTGTACGGCTTGAGCAGCAGGTCGAAGAGCTGGTTGTAGAAGAAGAACGCCACGATCACGAGGACCAGGAAGACCAGCAGCGACCGGAACAGCCGGGCCCGAAGCTCACGGAAGTGGTCGGCCAGCGCCATCTGACCGCCCGCGCCGACGGCGGAGCTGGGTTTGGTCGAGAAGATGCTGACGATGCGGCGCACCGTCATCGTGCGGCGGGTCAGTCGGTGCCGGCGTCGCGCCGGACTGCATCAGGCTCGACCGGCGGCGATGCCTGGGCGGGAGCAGCAGGCGCAGCGGCGTCGGTCGGGTGTGCCGTGGCTCCGGCGTCGAGCTGACCGGCGGTCTTCGCCGGCGCGTCCTCGTCATCGGTGAAGACGCCCTTGGTCTCGGCCTTGAAGATGCGCAGGGCGCGTCCGCTGCCGCGAGCGAGCTCAGGGAGCTTCTTTCCGCCGAAGACGAGCAGGACGACAGCAAGCAGAACGATGATGTGCCAGGGCTCCAGGCCGTTCCTGAGCATGTCGTTGCCTTTCGCTTCACGTGCACGGGGAATCCGGTGAGACGCCGTTCGAGGGCGGCCACACCATCCTACGACGTGGCCTGCTGCAACCGCAGCGCGGACCGCGCGACGGCTCGCACCTGCTCCCCCAGCGCCGCCGGTTCGAGGACGGTGAGTCCGTGCCCGAAACGCATCGCCAGGCGGACCAGCCACTGCTCGTCACCCACCGAGAGGGTGACCTCGAGCCCGCCGTCGTCGGTCTCGCACGTCGTCAGCACCGGGTAGTACTCCGCGAACCAGCGCATCTCGCGGCTCAACCGCAGGCGCGCCACCAGATCGTCAGGCCCGGCCTCGAAGAGTCCCTCGGCGAGATCGCGGGGTTCGAGGTCCGGCACGGCACGCGCGCTCTCGAGCACCTCGCTGCCCACGATCCGGTCCAGGCGGAACAGCCGACGGTCCTCTGCCAGGTGGCACCACGCATCCAGGTAGCTCTTGCCGTCTCGGGTCAGCAGCGCGATCGGGTCCACGACGCGGTCGGTCGTCTCGTCCCGACTGGGCACCAGGTAGGAGATCCGGAGCTGGCGGTTGGCGCTGATCCCGCGCTCGATCATCCCCCGGGTCGCCTGCTCGGCGAGACCCTGCTCGGGGATCCGGACGTCGACCAGCGGAGTGGCGCCTCCGGCCTCGGTGGCAGCCTCCAGCTTGGCCAGGGTGCGTTCGACGACGTCTCGCGACGCCACTGGGCTGGAATCCAGCAGCGCGCGCAGCGCCACGATCAGGGCCGAGGCCTCGTTGCTGCCCAGCCGCAGTGGCCGGGCGAGGAAGTCTGCGTTGTCGATCCTGACCAGGCCGTCCGGGTCGTCCTCGAGCGCCTCGACGTTGATGTCGATCAGCTCGGCCGGCCCGAACCCGGGCAGCCCGCACATGTAGAGCACCCGGAGGTCCTTGAGCATCTGGTCGGAGGTCACCCCGAAGTCCGCGGCGACCTCCTTCAGCGGAACCTCACCCCGTCTCTGCAGGTACGGCGCGAGGGCGAGCAACCTGGCCAGCTGGTCGCGGGTGGACGCCCCGCTCATCGCCCGGCCCCGCTCAGGGAGGCCAGCCGGTCGGCAACAAGCGCCGCGAGCTCGGCAGGCTCCACCGCCACGACATCGCCGAGGTGCGAGAGAACGTCGCCGGCAAGCTCGTCGCGGGAGTACATCGTGACCCGGAGCCGGTCCCACGCGGTGTCGCGATCAGGGCCCTCGACCCCCGGCGTCACCTCGATCGCCCGACGACGCATCAGCACGGCGCTGCCGTGGCGGGCCAGGACGGTCGCCTCGGTACTCGGCCGGGCCGGGGCCAGCGCCGAGGTCAGGGCACGCACGTCGGTTCCCGGCGGAACCTCGAAGGACCCCGCGCGGCCGTCAGCGGCAACGGTGCCCTCGATGCGGCTCAGCCGGAACATGCGCGGTTCACCACGATCCTTGTCCAAGCCGACGACGTACCAGCGCTCGCGCGAGGTCACCACCCCCCACGGCTCGAGGTGCCGCAGCGTCGGTTCGGGGTCAGAGGGCCGTCGGTAGTCGAAGCGCACCGGGGTCCGACTGATCGTCATGGCCCACATCGCGTCGAACGCGGGCTCGTCGGCCTCGACCCGGGGCTGCAGCACGTCCAGGGCGTCCCGGTCGACGTCGTGCCCGGCCGCGCGGAGCTTGACCAGCGCATGCGAGGTCGCGGAGGCCAGCCCGGCGTGCTGCCAGACGCGCGCGGCGAGGCCGAGGACCGCGACCTCATCGGGTTCGAGGTCGAGGTCTGGAAGCTCGAAGGCGTCGCGCGCGATCCGGTAGCCCTGCTCGTCCTCGAAGAACTTGTCGACGTACCCCAGCTCAAGAGGGATGCCGAGCGCACGGAGCTCGGCCTTGTCACGCTCGAACATCTTCTCGAAGGCCTCGTCCTCGGAGCCGTGGTAACCCTCGATGACCTCCCGGATCCGTTCCTTGGTCACGTAGTTGCGCGCCACGAGCAGCATGATCACGAGGTTCAACAAGCGTTCGGACTTCGATGCGGTCACGGTGCCCCTCTCTGCTCAGAATCAGTACCTCGATGGCGTACGCGATCGTCCCATGCCCCGGTGGCGAACGGACGTCCGGCAGCCACCAGCACGGCGACGTGCCGGGGGTGCATGCTCACATGCCTTCGATGAGCCGTTCCACGCGCTCGTCGTGCGACCGGAACGGGTCCTTGCACAGCACGGTGCGCTGAGCCTGGTCGTTGAGCTTGAGATGGACCCAGTCCACCGTGAAGTCGCGACGCCGTTCCTGGGCGCGTTTGATGAAGTTGCCGCGCAGCCGCGCGCGGGTCGTCTGGGGCGGGACCGACTTGGCAGCGAAGACGGCGAGGTCGTCGGTGACCCGGGTGACCGCACCGCGCTTCTCCAGCAGGTAGTACAAACCCCGGTCGCGGTGGATGTCGTGGTAGGCCAGGTCGAGCTGGGCGACCCGCGGGTGCCCGAGCGAGAGGTCGTTCTGGGAGCGGTAGCGGTCGATCAGCTTCCACTTGATCACCCAGTCGATCTCACGCTCGACCAGGGACAGGTCGCCTGACTCCACCGCCTTGAGGCCGCGTTCCCACAGGTCCAGGGACCGCTCGATCACCGGAGTGTGCAGCTCGCGGCGGTCGACGAAGTCGCGGGCCCGGGACAGGTACTCCATCTGGATGTCCAGGACACTGGCCTCGCGGCCGTTGGCCAGCAGCACCTTCTTGCGCCCGGTCATGTCGTGCGAGATCTCCCGGATGGCCCGGATCGGGTTCTCCATCGTGAGGTCGCGCATCACGACGCCCTCCTCGATCATCCGCAGCACCAGGTCGCAG